>CAZCDY010000010.1:9480-50175 GCA_964497145.1 uncultured Gammaproteobacteria bacterium | reverse complement strand
TCCCCCTTTGTGCGCCCCAGCGGCCCCGAAACAAAACCCGACCGCAGTCGCACTTGGACCGTCATAAACTGCGTGCCGCTACCGAACACGACGATATGACTCGGGACCGGGGAAACGCTGTGCTTGCGACTCCGGTAGTACCCTCAGTGCCGACAGTCTGTGAGAAGCCATGAAACGCAGTTGAGGTGCACCGGATCCAGCAAGAGGAGCCGGCCAGGATCGCTCGCCAAAAAAGCCACTTTTTTATCGTATGACTGGCGAGGAAGTCATGGCGGCAACCGCGGCATGGTGACGAGTCTACTGAACGAATATTTCAGTAAAAATACAGCATGGTTGCAGATAGGTACCGGTCATTTGCGGATCGCTGGCGCCAATGGCGGTAGAGGTATATTAGGTATCAGCGCGGAATGCGGGCCGCTTCGTCGTTCGCGCCGACACTTGCAGGGCCGCGAACCATCCAGCAAAACATCCAGCGCGAAACCGGCAGCGGCGTCACATGAACAGGATCGCGCGTGCCAAACCGGCCACCGGGCCTAGCCGGCCAGGATGACCGAGAAAAAGCTTAACCAGGACATCACGACGAGTGCGATAACGACCGTCATGGCGAAGTTGTCAAAGCTGAACACGGGGCATCTCCTTTATCAGTTGCATTGTCACTCCCCCTCAATCCTCTTTGTCATCAGCCGGCTTACCGGCATCCGAAGTCCGCGCAGGCTCTTGCACCTTCTTTTTCGGTCGGAAATTCGCCGGAATCATCGGGTCATCATCATCCATCAGGATACGATGCGCCGGCCCCTCCAGGTCATCATACTGCCCGGTGCGTACAGTCCACAGAAAGAACGCGATCGCGATCGCCATCAGACCGACCGCCAGGGGAATCAGCAGATACAGAATCGACATCGTCCTAAGCCTTTAACCTGAGTGCATTGAATACCACGACCAGGGAACTGAACGACATCCCGATCGCCGCCATCCAGGGCGCGACCAGACCGGCCGCGGCCAGAGGCACAGCCGATATATTGTACAGGATCGCCCAGGTCAGATTCTGCTTTATGATCCTGCGCGTGGCACGCGCCTTGCGTACCCCGTCAGCCAGTACGGTCAGGCGCTCGGACAGTACCACCATATCGGCGCTGGCATGTGCGAGCTGGGCACCCTGCCCCATCGCGATCGACACACTGGCGCCGGCAAGGACGGGCGCATCATTCACGCCGTCGCCGATCATGGCGACCAGGTGACCAGCCGCCTGCAGCTCGCGCACGCGGGCCAGCTTGTCGTCCGGCCGCATCCCCGACCTGGCCAGATCGATGCCCAGCTGTCCCGCCACCCGATGGACCGCACCGACCGCATCACCGCTGAGGATCTCGATCTCCAGGCCCAGCGCACGCAACTCATCTATCGCTGGCACGGCATCGGCGCGCAACTCATCACGCAGCTCGAACCTGGCAAGTATCCCGTCCTCGTCTCCAAGCAGCACCAGGGTCGCCGCACTGGTCTCCGGCTCCCTGTGAGCCGCGCCACTCAGGCTGGCCACATAGGCCGGATTGCCTATCCGGTACCGACGTCCGTCCACCTCGCCCTGCATACCCTCGCCCGGCAACGCCGTAAGCCCTTCGACCCGCGGCACGCTATCCGCGTGCACGGACAGCGCCTTGGCGACCGGATGTTCCGAACCACTCTCCAGCGCGGCGGCGATTGCCAGGCACCGCTCACGACCGGCCCGGTTGGCTGCCAGCAACCGCACATCAGAGGGACAGGTCACGACCAGTACCGACAGGGTAATCGCAAAGGCATGTTCGGGCGCCTGGACCGCCCAGTAGACGGCGACCAGGGTGGCGACGATCAGCAGCACACCGACGAACCAGCCGGCGACATGATCGGCCAGCTGCGCTATGCGCGGCTTCTCGGTCTGGGCGCGGTCGAGCAGCCGCACGATCGCGGACACCAGGGTCTCTTCACCGACTTTTTCGACGATCAGGACCAGCGGGCTCTCGACATTCACGCTGCCGCCGACCAACTCGTCGCCAGGTTCACGGGGACGCGGCAGGCTCTCGCCGGTCAGCAGCGATTCGTCCACCGAACTGCGGCCCTCGCTGACCCGGCCGTCTGCCGGGATGGTCTCGCCCGGACGCACCATGACCCGGTCACCCGGCGCCAGCTCGGACACTGCCACCACCTGCTCACCGGCATCGGTCAGGCGGGTGGCGGTCGCGGGTAACAGCTTGACCAGCTCCTCGGCCGCCTCGCCGGCACGGTGCCGAGCACCCATCTCCAGGTAGCGGCTGGTCAGCAGGAAGAAGGCAAACATGCAGACCGAATCAAAATAGACCTCGGCACCACCGAATACGGTCGACCATACGCTTGCCGCAAAGGCACCACCGATCGCCAACGAGACCGGCACCTCCATGCTCAGGTGACGACGCCGCAGATCACGCCAGGCGGTCGTGAAGAATCCGGCCGCAGAATAGAGCACCACCGGCAGGGTGAGAATCAGGCTGACCCAGCGCATGAAGCTGCGCATATCCGAGTCCATACCGCTGTAGTCACCCGCATACATGGCGATCGCCAGCATCATCACCTGCATGGCACCCAGGCCGGCGACCGCCAGCCGGCGCAATGCGGCCGATTTTTCCTTCTTCTGCACCGCCTCCTGTCGCCCCGGGTCGAACGGATGGGCAACATAGCCGATTGCGGTGATCGCCTTCAGGATATCCGACAGATGCAGCTGGCTGTCGTCCCAGCTCACGCGTGCACGGTGGGTACTGTAGTTGACTGAAAAGTCGATCACTCCTGGCAGCGCATTCACGTGCCGTTCATTCAGCCAGATGCAGGCCGCACAGGTGATCCCCTCGAGTATCAATGAGGCCGTCTTGTGCTCGGCATCGTCTGCCTGCACAAAACTCTGCTGCAACGCCGGCTGGTCATACAGATCAAATCGCTGTAACTGCTCAGGAATAAGGTCTTCCGGCTTGCGCGACGGGGTCTCCCGGTGCGTGTAGAAAGAGGTCAGGCCGCCATCGACGATCGCCTGTGCCACCGCCTGGCAGCCGTGACAGCACATCTCACGCGGGCTGCCGTCGATCTCGACCCGGTAGTCGGCCCCGGCCGGCACCGGCAGACCACAGTGGTAGCAATTGTGCGCTTGCCCGGTCATGTTCAGCCCTCTACCTGCGCCAGGTCGACCGAGGTGTCGGCGCGGACCTCATGCAGATCCCCGCCGCGACGCACCTGCAGCACCAGTTCCCATAGCCCGTGCAGCGGCATGGTGATCTCGGCGCGGTACTCGCCGGGGCCCACCTCGGACATCACGAATTCAAAATCGTCACGACTGTTGGAGGTGCGCAGGAAGCGACCCTTGATCTCGGCGCCGGCGACGGGCCCGCCTTCACGATCGCTGACCACCACGATAAAGGTGGCCTGCTGCTGAGCCACCGGCCGGTAAAGCCATCCCTTACGCACCTGCCAGCCACGCGCCTTCTGTTTTTCGACCTGCTGCAGATACGCATTGTACTGGGCCTCTTTCTCCTGGTAATCGTGCGATACGGTACCGGGGAAGCGCGAATCGACCACCTCGCTACCCTGTGGTTTGGGCAACATCGCGGCGAACAGGCCGGTGATGCCCCGTTCGGCGACCCCCAGAAACACCACATTGGTGGCGATCACGATGACGAAAAAACCCACGATCAGCGCCGGCGCCCAATGCCAGCCACGACCCACGCGTCCACCCACCATGCCCAGGGCGTAGGCTACCGTCAGATAGATCGCCAGGTGGATCGCAAAGATGTCCGCGCCCGGCCAGGTTAGGATGGCCCAGGGTACATAGATAAGGATGGCCAGCAGGGCGACCACCATCGCAGCCGCCTTGCCGTCGAGCCGGAACAGACGACGCAACAACAGAAATACCGTCACCTCGGCGATGGCACCACCGCCGATACCGGCCAGCATCATGGATGCGCCCATGCTCATCGCGCGGGTACGTAAAACACGCTGGTATGGCCGATCGGCTTGAGTTCGGGTCTCCCCTGCGGCTCCACCAGCAGTTGAAAAGGGTGACTCTGACCGTCGAACCTGGTTGGCATCGCCTTCACCTTGGCTGCCAGGCGCAGGCGTTGCTCGGGCTGCAGGCTGACCTCCTCGAAGCGCCCCATGTCCAGCTCAGCCCCCGTCGGCAGACCGGTGGCACGGAACCGAAGGGTGAGCGTCTTGTTGGTCTTGTTGTTGACCTTGATCTCATAACTGTTCTGGATACGACCGTCGGAAAGACGGACGAATATCGGCTGGCGCACCTGCGAAACAGCAAAATCGAAAGGCGCCTGGTGCGACACACTCCACCCCAGCAGGCCAACCGCCAGGATCAGCACCGCCGCGTAGCCGATGACCTTAGGACGCAGCAGGCGTGCCTGCTGACCGGTTTCGTCACGAAGCTCGGAAGTGTAGCCGACCAGACCACGCTCCCAGCCCATGGAATCCATAATGGTGTCACAGGCATCGATGCACAAGGCACAGGAGATACACTGGATCTGCAGGCCGTTGCGGATGTCGATGCCGGTCGGACAGACCTGCACGCAGTAACCGCAATCGATGCAGTCGCCCACGCCAGCCGCCTCGCGCACCTCCCGGGTTTTGAGGTCTTTGCCCAACCTGCTGCGGCCGTTTGCGCCTTCGCCCCGCGCCTTGTCGTACGAGACGATCAGGGTGTCCTTGTCGAACATGACCGCCTGAAAACGGGCGTAGGGGCACATATAGGTGCAAACCTGCTCGCGCGCGATCCCCGCCATCACATAGGTCGTGGCGGTCAGAAACAGGGTAGTGGCATAGGCCGCAAAGGGCGCATCCCCGGCAAAGAAATGCACGACCAGATCCGGGGCATCGCCCCAGTACAGGACAAAGGTCAGACCGGTAACGAAGGCCATCAGCAGCCACAAAAGATGCGTGACGCCGACCTTCAGTACCTTGGGCAGGTCCCAGGCCTGCTTGGCGAGCCGGATACGCGCCGGCCGCTCGCCCTGTACCAGGCGTTCTATCAGGATATAGACATCAGTCCACAGGGTCTGGAAACAAAAGTAACCGCAGAATACCCGCCCGGCGAGGCCGGTGACAAAGAACAGCAGATAGGCGGCGATCATCAGCAGGCCGGCAAGCCAGAAGATGTCCTGCGGATGGACCACCAGATCAAACAGGTAGAACTTGCGCCCGACCAGATCGAACAGCACCGCCTGATCGGCACCCACCTCGCGCTCCCAACGCAACCAGGGCAACAGAAAGTACACGCCGTAGGCCAGCGCCAGGACGGCCCATTTCAGCTGACGGAAACGGCCACTGACCGAGCGCGGGTAGATATGGGTGCGCGCCGCATACAGCTGCGATGGTTGGCTGGAGTTCTGGCTCATTGCTCAATATCGATTGGTCAGCCCGCCCGCTCCCGGGCCCGGTGTTTACCTTGCGCAGATTGCATGGACGCCGCAGTGACGGCCATGACGAAAACCAATTCCCACAGCAAGAAAAAGGCCGCGAACGGCCTCTTCCGATAATTCACCCGACCCAGGACATCAACTCCCCAGGCTTTGAACATAGACGGTCAACAGCTTGATCTGGGCATCATCCAGGCGGTCTTTCCAGGCCGGCATCTGACGCTGAACCCCTTTACGGATCACGGATTTCACCGCCTCCAGGCGCGTCGCCTCATCGGCCAGGCCCGGCACGTCCGCCACCGTCCAGACCGCGTCCGTCAGGTTGGCCGCACCCTGCGAGAACATCCCTTTGCCCGACGCTGTATGGCAATAATGGCAACCGCCTTCCTTGCCCTGGAAGAGCGCCTTACCTGCATCCGCCTTGGCGGCATCGGCCGGCTGGCCGGACAGGCTCATGACATAGTGACCCAGCTGGTCGATCTTTTCGTCGCCAAGGACGGCGCCGAACGCCGGCATATAACCGTCACGCCCATGTTTGATCGTGTTCTCGATCTGGCCGATCTCACCGCCCCAAAGCCAGGCGTCATCACGCAGGTTGGGATAAAGGCCCACCTTCGCCGGGGTCCCGCCGATACCATGGCAGGCCGCGCAGTTGTCGGCAAACAGCACCTTGGCCATCGAGCGGGTGAAGGCCATCATGTCCGGATCGTTGACGATCTCCTCATAGGAGGCCGCGGCGACCTTTTGCAGATAGGCCTGCTGCTTCAGGGTCTCGGCGCCTGTCTGCATTTCTTCGATCAGCTCGGCACGGGTGTTCCAGTGGGTGGTCACCTCCTTGCCGTTACTTTCGTAGGTGATGGTGGCGATACCCTTGGTAAAGGAATCGGCAATGGGCCAGGCCGGGTACCAGATCCAATACACGAGGGCGAACACGCAGGTCGCGTAGAAGGTCCACAACCACCAGCGCGGCAGTGGGTTGTTGAACTCCTGCAGGTCCCCGTCCCATGCGTGACCGGTCGTCTGTACCGCCTTGCCTTGATTCTGTTCAGCCATTGTCTGAATCCTTATCTTTCTGTTCGCCTGTCCGGTCATCCTCAAGAAACGGGATGTTCTTGTAGGATTCGAGGCGTTTCGAGCGCTTTTTGCCCGTGAAGACATAGAGCAGGATGGCGACGAAGACGACAAAGAAGATCACCAGCGCCAGGGGCTTGGTGTTCTCCATCTGTGAAAGCCACTCCATCATTCCGCTCACACCTTATGTTCAGGTCAACAAACGATCAGCGGAATTCCGCAAAATAACCTTCGTCGTACTTGGTGAAATCCACCATGGTGCCAAGTACCTGCAGGTAGGCCACCAGTGCGTCCATCTCGGTCAGGCGCGTACGGTCACCGTCCCAGTCTTCCGACTGCGCCTGGGCCAGAAGGTTGTTCTCGGCGTTGTGGATGTCCAGCTGGTCCGCAACCGCCTTGCCAAACTGTTCGACGTTGGCCAGGTATTCCTCTTCCGACTCCGAATAAGGCACACCCGTCAGCCTGAGCGCGCGCATGCGATCCGCCACGTCGGCAAAGTCCAGCTCGTTGTTCAGCAGCCAGGGATAGTTGGGCATGATCGACTCGGGCACCACGTCACGCGGATTGTTCAGGTGCTGTGTATGCCAAGCATTCGAATACTTACGCCCCACCCGTGCCAGGTCCGGTCCTGTGCGCTTCGAACCCCACTGGAACGGATGGTCGTATTTCGACTCGGCCGCCAGCGAGTAGTGTCCATAGCGCATGTGCTCGTCACGGAACGGGCGGATCATCTGCGAATGACAGGTGTAGCAGCCCTCTCGAATATAGATGTCGCGACCGCGCTGCTCCAGCGGGGTGTAGGGGCGGACGCCCTCGACCTTTTCGATCGTGTCCTCGATGTAGAACAACGGCACGATCTCAACCAGGCCGCCGATCGAGATGGCCACCAGCGTGAGCACGATCATCAGGCCGGCATTGGTTTCGATACTTTCGTGGGTAAATTTCATTGTGTCAGCCCCTTATGCCCCGGCCTTGGCCATCTTGGCGGCGATCTTCGCCTCCAGCGCGGCCCGCTCACTTTTTGCGCGAAGAATGGTCATCACGACATTGAAGACCATGATCACCACACCGGACACGAAGAACATGCCCCCGATCATGCGCACCACCAGCGGCCAGTGCATGAACACCACGGATTCGATGAAGGTATAGGCCAGGTTGCCGTAGTCGTCGAAGGCCCGCAGCATCAGGCCCTGGCCGATACCCGAGACCCACATCGAGGCGATGTACAGCACGATACCGATGGTCGCCAGCCAGAAGTGCACATACACCAGCTGCGTGCTGTACAGGCGGGTCTCCCACAGGCGCGGTATCAGGTGGTAGAAGGAGCCAAAGGAGATCATCGCGACCCAACCCAGTGCGCCGGAGTGCACATGACCGATGGTCCAGTCGGTGTAGTGCGACAGGGCATTGACGCTCTTGAGTGACATCATCGGACCCTCGAAGGTCGACATGCCGTAGAACGACAGCGCGGTAATCAGGAACAGCATGATCGGGTCTGTGCGCAGCTTCTCCCAGGCACCCGACAGGGTCATGATGCCGTTGATCATCCCGCCCCAGGATGGCAGCAGCAGCAGGATCGAGAATGCCGCGGCCAGCGAAGACGCCCAGTCCGGTAGTGCGGTCCAGTGCAGGTGGTGTCCACCGACCCACATGTACATGAACGCAAGCGCCCAGAAGTGGATGATCGACAGGCGGTAGGAATAGATCGGACGACCGGCCTGCTTGGGCACGAAATAATACATCATCCCGAGGAAGGCGGCAGTCAGGAAAAAGCCGACCGCATTGTGCCCATACCACCACTGGACCATGGCGTCCTGGACACCCGAGTACAGGCTGTAGGAGGTCGGGTTGAAGAGCCCGACCGGCACCGACAGGTTGCGGAAGATATGCAGAATGGCAGTGGCCAGGATGAACGCCAGGTAAAACCAGTTGGCGACATAGATATGCGGCTGCGAGCGACGCGCCAGGGTCATCACAAAGACCAGGAAGTAAATCACCCAGGTGACCGTGATCAGCAGATCCACGTACCAGGGGAACTCGGCGTATTCCTTGCCCTCGGTGATACCGTTCATGTAGCCGATAACCCCGACCAGCACCGCCAGCTGCCAGCCCCAGAAGGTCGCGCTGGCCATCCAGTCGCTGGCCAGGCGGGCCTGGCTGGTACGCTGCACGACATAATAGGAGGTGGCGAACAGGGCGCTGCCGCCGAAGCCGAAGATGACCAGGGTGGTATGCACCGGGCGCAGGCGGCCAAAAGTAATCTCGGCGATATCGAAGTTCAAAAAGGGAAAGGCCAGCTCGGCCGCGATATAGGTGCCGGCAGACATGCCCAGCAGGCCCCACACCAGTGCCATGATGCTGAACTTCTTGATGATGTCGTAGTTGTACTGCGTATTTGCAGCAGCGGCAGATTGCACCATGTTGAACCCCTGGCAGGCGGTTGATCAGTACGCTGCACCCGGCAAACCGGAGCTACCCGGATGACGAACGTGACGTGACAAATTGTGTGACGAAAAATCCAGCGGTCTGCCGCGACACACCCTAACCCCGACCAATCCAACAGCTACGCGCTTCCGGCACGCAGACCCGCAGGCTTACCGGGATTCCATGACAAGCAGGACCGAAGCTGCCGGATGCTATCCGAAGCCTCAATATTAATCAATGCTTATGCTTTTGGCGGCGATGCAGACCACGCGCGCTAGCTTAGCCGAAATACGAGCGGCGATCCGTTGCAAAGCCCAATACAAAAGGTGGGCAGAAGGGTTGTGGGGTCAGTCGATGAGCCACATAAAATGCGGCACATAGTGATCCACCAGCAGGAAGGCGAACAGCGCCATCAGATAGATGATGGAAAATCCGAAGGTACGCATGGGCATACGATCATCATCATCACGAAACAGGCGCACGGCGTAATACAGGAAGCCGAGACCCAGCACCATGGCACCACCCAGATACAGGCCCCCACTCATGCCGTAACCATAGGGCAGCAGGGTCACCACCAGCAGCAGCACGGTGTAAAGCAGGATCTGAAGCCGGGTGTAATCCTTGCCGTGGGTCACCGGCAACATCGGCATATCGACCTTGCGATATTCCTCGGCGCGATGGATGGCCAAGGCCCAGAAATGCGGCGGTGTCCAGGTAAAGATGATCAAGAACAGCAACAGGGCACCGGGATCGACGCTACCGGTCACCGCCGTCCAGCCAAGCACCGGTGGTGCGGCACCTGCGGCCCCGCCAATCACTATGTTCTGGGGTGTGGCACGCTTCAGGTACATGGTGTAAACCACCGCGTAACCGATCAGCGACAGGAAAGTCAGCACCGCCGTCAGCGAATTGACCAGCAATGCCAGCATCGCCATGGCGATGACACCGATAACGACGGCAAATATCAACGCATCGCGTCCGCTCACCGCCCCCTGCGGCAAAGGTCTGCCGCGGGTCCGTCCCATGATGGCATCGATCTTCTGATCGACCACGTGATTGATCGCCGCTGCAGACCCGGCGGCCAGTCCGATACCCAGGGTACCGAAGACCAGGGCATCGAGCGGCACCATCCCCGGCGCGGCCAGCAGCATGCCGACCACCGCGGTAAACACGATCAGCGCCACCACATTGGGCTTGCACAGTTCCAGGTAATCCCGCCAGCCGGCGTGTGTCGTTTTCAGTGCGGTTGTCGCCATAATCGGAAATTCAGATAAACCAGAGAAACAAGCAGCAATGCCCCGACGCCATTATGCGCGGTCGCCACCCCCAAAGGCAGATGCAGGAGCACGTTTCCCACACCCAGGATAACCTGGACGAGCAACAGCCCGCCAACGAGCAGGGCGCCACCGGCCGGACCGCGGCCCAGACGCAGCACCCTGATGACCAGCCAGCCCAGGTACAGGAAGGTGACCAGGGCGCCGATGCGATGGGTGATATGGATGGCGGTGCGTGCCGGGTGCTCCAGTACACCATACTCATAATTAACCCCGAGGCCACGCCACATCACGAAGGCCTCGTCGAAATCCATTTCCGGCGCCCAACTACCCTGACAGGTGGGAAAATCGAGGCATGCCAGCGCCGCATAATTGGAGCTGGTCCAGCCCCCGAGCGCGATCTGCGCGACCAATATGAGGATGCCGACCGCACCCGCCAGGCGCAACTGCCCGCGCCCCCGGGTCCGGCGCCTTTCAGCGGTGCGCAGGGCCAGCAGGACGAGCAGGGCGAAGGTCGCAAAACCACCCAGCAGATGCCCCATGACCACCACCGGCTTGAGCAGCAGGGTCACCGTCCACATTCCAAGCGCGGCCTGAAAGATCACCAATGCCAGCAGGAAGGTCGGCAGCCAGACCGGCTGACCCTCCGACCGGCCGCGTCGCTTCCATGACCAGATGGCGATCACCAGGATGGCCAGGCCCAGGATGCCGGCGAAATAGCGGTGGATCATCTCCTTCCAGCCCTTCTCCGGCTCCAGGGCACGCTGATCCAGATAGGCCTTTTCGGTTACCTCTTCCGGGCTTTCAGGTACCGTCATCTGACCGTAGCAACCCGGCCAGTCGGGACAGCCCAGGCCCGCATCCGCCAGGCGCGTGTAGGCACCCAGCACGATGACCGTAAAGGCGAGAAAACAGGTGAATACAATGAATCGCTTGTAAGCCATCGTCCTCTACCCGATCTGCGAGACCTTCAGCAGTTTCTGCAGATCCTTCATCAATCCCTTGGCCGGGACCTCGAGGTCATAAAACATCATCAGATTGCCCAGCGGGTCGATCAGAAAATACTGCTCGCCGGCAGGGCCGAAACCCTCGCCGCTGAACTGCTGCATCAGCGGCCCGGCCTGTTCGCCGCGCACGACCCAGTGAAGGTCGGGCTGCTCCTCCTGCAGCAGTTGCATCAGTTCGGCGGCAGGCTGCCGACCGAGTACCAACAGACGCTGCACGCGCCGAATGTCTTTGCTCATCGCAATGCGCGTCTGCCGGGTCAGGTACAACTGCTGTTGGCAGACCTCCCCGCAATCACCGCCTGCGAACACCACGTAGGTCCAGCGTCCACGCAGCTGTTTGTCCGAAAACGGCGTGCCGTCCGCCTGCCGCAGACCCGCCATTTGCAGGGGCCGGGCAGGCGAAACCAGGGTTCCGGCATTGGTGGTCACGGCAACCCCCTGTTCACCGAGATATTTCCACGCCACCCAGGCCGAGAGCGGGGGCAACAGGAACAGAACCCAGATGAGGACCAGTTGCGTCCGGCTGCGGCTTGCCCGTTGATTCTCAGGCTTGGACACGATTTTCTCCATCTCCGCCGTTTCGACGGGTATTCACACCGACGTAGATGATCAGCAGGGCAACCGCCAAGCCAAACCACTGCACCGCATAACCAAGATGCTTTTCAGGCCCCATCTCGGGGATGGGCGACCAGTCATACTGCAGCACGCCGGCCTGGCCCTCGTCGATCACCAGCGCATAGCGCAGCAGATCGAGATTACGGGCGACACCCAGCGCGGCAATATCCAGAGACTGCACCAGCACCTTGTCGTCCACGCTCTGCAACGGCACCTCGCCGACCACCAGGCCCACCGACGCCGGCGAATCCAGTCGGCCCGTCAAGCTGACGCGCCCCTCGGGTACAGGAAGCAGGGGCAGAAACTCGCGTGAGGCACCCACGGCCACCCAGCCACGATTGATCAGCAGGCCCGCCTGCGCTTCACCCTCGATCAGGAAAGGCGTGAATACATGGTATCCGGGTTGCCCCCGGTAAAGCCGGTTGTCCAGCAGCCATTGTTGCTCCTCGAGATAGCGGCCGCGGACCTCGGCCGGACGATAGCGGTCGTCGACGCCCAACGGTGTCCGGCTGTCCAGCAGCAGGGGCGCCAAGACCTCACTCGCCGCACGCTGGTCCAGCAGTTCCTGCTTCGCACTTGCGCGGTCCGCCTGCCAGAAGCCGAGACTCAACAATAGCGGAAACACCAGCGCGAACGCCACACTGGGCCACAGCGACGGGGCAAAGCGGTAGGGGCCGAATCTCAGCGTAAAAAGCTTCATACGTGGTGTGACTGCTATACTGCGGCGGCTTCAAAAGAGGACAAAATCGTGTGGATCAAGATCATCATCGTACTCGCATTCATCGGCATCATTGCCAGTCTTGCCTCGGGCCTCTTCTACCTGGTTCACGACAAGGGCGACTCTCGACGCACCCTGCGTGCACTCACCATACGTATCGGCCTGTCGATAGGACTGTTCGCATTCCTGATGATCCTGATTGCATTTGGCGTTATTGAGCCGCATGGCGTTTACCCTGAGCCACCGGCCGCATCGGCACCGCAGAATTGACAGTGGCTCCGGCCGCATGGCCGGACACCAGATCCGAGGTCAGGACCCGACGACAGCCGGGCCCTGCCAATACATCAAATCACGTACACGAAGATAAACAGACCCAGCCAGACCACGTCCACAAAGTGCCAGTACCAGGCGACGCCCTCGAAGGCAAAATGGTTCTCGGGTGAGAAGTGTCCTTTGGCCGCGCGCAGGGTGATCACGATCAGCATCACCGTACCCATGGTGACGTGGAAGCCATGGAAACCGGTGAGCATGAAGAAGGTCGAGCCGTAGATCCCCGAACCCAGGGTCAGGTTGAGTTCCGTATAGGCGTGGATGTATTCATAGGCCTGGAAACCCAGGAAGATCACACCCAAAGCAACGGTCGCCGCCAGCCACAGCACGGTCTTGGTCTGGTCGTTGGCCTTCAGCGCCCAGTGCGACAGCGTGATGGTCACACCCGAGGTCAACAGCAGCAGGGTATTGATCGCAGGAATACCCCAGGCACTCATGGTATCAAAAGCACCACCGACATCGCCGGGGCCGTTGGTCGGCCAGGCCTGACTGTAGGTGCTCCATAGGTATTCATGGGTCGAGAAGTCGGCCCCCAACAGCCACGGCACGGACAGCACACGCGCGTAGAACAGGGCACCGAAGAAAGCGGCAAAGAACATGACCTCGGAGAAGATGAACCACATCATGCCCTGACGGAACGAACGATCCACCTGCTCGTTGTAAACACCCTTCAGGCTTTCATTGATGACGGTACCGAACCAGCCGAACATCATGAACGCCACCATGGCGAGTCCGAGCAGCAGGATCGCCTGCCCGGAGGCATGGCCGTTGAACCAGTTGGCAGCACCGATCACACCGACCGTCAGCGAAACACTGGCCACAATCGGCCAATGGCTGCCGTGTGGCACGTAATAATGGTCATCACCTGTGTGTGCCATGTCTCCCCCTAAGTATCTGTGGTCTTGGTTTAAGTGGTTATCCATACACCCGCCGGCCCACCCCGGACCGTGCAGGTCTCAATTCATAGCCACCTGAGTCACATCGAACACCGTGTATGCCAGGGTCAGTGTCTTCACGTCCCCAGGCAGATTCGGATCGACGATAAACCGCAGCGGCATATCTTTGGTCTCACCAGCAGCCAGCGGCTGCTGATCAAAACAGAAACATTCTGTCTTGTTGAAATAACGACTGGCCTTGCCCGGTGCGACGCTTGGGACCGCCTGCCCGATCATGTTCTGCGCAGTTGGATTGCGCGCGGTGAAACTGGTCTGGTAGACCTGGCCGGGATGAACCTGCATGCTCGCAACCATCGGCCTGAACTCCCAGGGCATGCCGATGTTATTGCTGGCGACAAACTGCACCGTGACGGTGCGCGACATATCAGGCTCGTAACGGGCGACTACCTCAGCCTCATCGATCCGTCCTGTCTTGCCATTGAGACCGGTGATCTCGCAGAACACATCGTACAAAGGCACCAACAGGTAGCCAAAACCGAACATCGCGACAGCGACGATCGCGATGCGCATGAAAGAACGGCCGTTGCGTGACTGCTGGTTATCCGACATACGCTCAGCCCCCTCGCCCCGTGGCGAGATACATGCCCACCAGGAAGAACCCGAATGCAACCAGCCCCAGAATGATCGCGAGGCGGATATTGGACTTGGATTTATCGTTGACTTCTTGCATGGCCTGTTACCAGTTGCCCCCACCTGGCGATGGGGGCAAACCGATCATCACTTGATCTCCGGCGCGTTGGTGAAGCTATGGTAAGGAGGGGGCGAAGACAGGGTCCACTCGAGACCGTCCGCACCTTCCCAGACCTGATCGGTCGCCTTCTCGCCACCTTTGATCGTCTTGTACACCATATAGGCGAACATCAGCTGCGACAGACCGAATACGAAACCACCGATCGAGGAGATCATATTCCAGTCGGTGAACTGGATCGAGTAGTCCGGAATCCGGCGCGGCATACCGGCAAGCCCGAGGAAGTGCTGCGGGAAGAACAGTACGTTGACCGAGATGGTCGAGATCCAGAAGTGCATCTTGCCCAACTTCTCGTCGTACATATTGCCGGTCCACTTCGGCAGCCAGTAATACGCCGCCGCCATGATCGAATAGACCGCGCCGGTTACCAGCACATAGTGGAAGTGTGCCACGACGAAGTAGGTGTCGTGGTACTGGAAGTCAGCCGGCGCGATCGCCAGCATCAGTCCGGAAAAACCGCCAATGGTGAACATGATGACGAAGCCGATCGCGAACAGCATCGGTGTTTCAAAGGTCATCGAGCCCTTCCACATGGTCGACACCCAGTTGAACACCTTCACCCCGGTGGGCACGGCGATCATCATGGTCGCATACATGAAGAACAGTTCACCGACCACCGGCATACCTACCGTGAACATGTGGTGTGCCCACACGATGAACGACAGAAAGGCGATCGAGGCGGTTGCGTAGACCATCGAGCTGTAACCGAACAGCGGCTTGCGGGCGAACGTCGGGACGATGGCCGACACGATACCGAATGCCGGCAGGATCAGGATGTACACCTCTGGGTGACCAAAGAACCAGAAAATGTGCTGGAACATGACCGGGTCACCGCCGCCGGCTGCATTGAAGAAGCTGGTACCGGCGAACTTGTCCGTCAGCAACATGGTCACCGCACCCGCCAGGACCGGCATGGTGGCGATCAGCAGGTAGGCGGTGATCAGCCAGGTCCAGACGAACAGCGGCATCTTCATCAGGGTCATGCCCGGCGGACGCATATTGAGGATAGTCACCACCACATTGATCGACCCCATAATCGACGAGATACCCGCGAGGTGGATAGCGAAGATCAGGAATGGAAAGCCGTCACCCATCTGCAGTGACAGCGGTGGATATAGCGTCCAGCCGCCAGCAGGGCCGCCGCCATCCATGAAGAAGGTCGACAGCAGCAGCGAGAACGCGAACGGGAGGATCCAGAACGAGAAGTTGTTCATGCGCGGCAGCGCCATGTCCGGCGCACCGATCATCATCGGGATCAGCCAGTTGGCGAGACCGGTGAAAGCGGGCATGACCGCACCGAAGATCATGACCAGTGCGTGCACTGTGGTCATGGAATTGAAGAACTGCGGATCCACAAGCTGCATGCCCGGCTGGAACAGTTCGGCGCGGATCACCATGGCCATGGCGCCCCCGATGAAGAACATAAGCAAGGCGAACAGCAAATAGAGCGTACCGATGTCCTTGTGGTTGGTGGTGGTCACCCACCGCATCAGGCCCTTGGCCGGCCCGTGATCGTGATGATCGTCGTGAGTTGCTGTAGCGGTAGTCATTCTGAAGACTCTCCCAGATTTAATTCTTAACGGGCTGCCTTGATCGCAGCAGGCTGAATGATGCTGGCAGCGTTACCCCAGGAGTTACGCTGATAGGTCAGCACCGCGGCCATATCGGCATCCTTGAGGATGTCGCGATAAGAGGCCATCGCGGTGCCGGCCTTGCCATTCATGACCAGGTCGATGTGTGCGGCGGCTTCGCCGGTGGCAATCGGGCTGCCGACGATGGAAGGGAATGCCGGCGGCAGGCCCTGCCCGTTGGCCTGGTGACAGGCAGCACAGTTGGTCTTGTAAACCTGCTCGCCCTTGGCCATCAGTTCGTCTTTGGTCCACTCACGGTCCGCAGAAGCCGCCTCGGCCTCCGCAGCACCTTTTTGCTGCGCCACCCATTTTGCATAGTCTTCGGGCGCCTTGGCGACAACCACGATCGGCATGAAGCCGTGGTCCTTGCCACACAGTTCGGCGCACTTGCCGCGGTAGGTGCCAGGCTCGTCCACCTGGGTCCAGGCCTCGTTCACGAACCCGGGTATGGCGTCCCGTTTCCATCCGAGGTCAGGCACCCACCAGGAATGGATGACGTCTGCGGCGGTGAGCAGGAAGCGCACCTTCTTGCCGGTCGGGATGACCAGTGGGTTGTCGACTTCCATCAGGTAGCTGTCACCGAATTTGGTCACATCCGCGCCCGAGCCGACCATCCTCGCCTCGTTGTGATCCGGGTGCAGGGAGCTGATGAAGGATACGCCGGCACCCTCACCATCCACGTAATCGTATTTCCATTTCCATTGGATGCCGGTGACCTTGATGGTCATGTCGGCGTTGCTGCTGTCCTCCATCGCCAACAGGGTGCTGGTCGCGGGAATGGCCATGCCGACCAGGATAACGATCGGCACCACGGTCCACAGAATCTCCATGGTGGTGCTCTCGTGAAACTGCGCGGCCACAGCGCCTTTCGACTTCCGGTGATACAGCATCGAGTAGATCATGGCGCCGAAGACCACAACGCCGATCGCACAACACACCCAGAAGATGATCATGTGCAGGTCGTAGACACTCCGGCTCGTTTCCGTGACCCCCTGGCGCATGTTGAGCGCCCAGTCAGCATGTGCTGACGCAAACGCCGTCCCCAGGTATGCCGTTGTCATAACGGCCAGCTTATGCATCGCTCTCACAGCTTCGTTCCCCCAAAAATCAATCGTTATATTTTGTTCAGCGCGTGCCGCATCCCGCAGTTCGCAGACATTCATGCAGACAGCAACCTGTGCAGTTCTGCTGCGAGTTCCGTCTTCTCATCGTCGACCAGAAACTCGCCTATCTCCACCCGCCTCCCGGAGGCACCGATCCACAGCCTGCGCGGGTACCAGTGGCTCGACTTTTCCGACAACTCCACCCTCGCCCATCCACGCGCAAACTGCATACGCTGTTCCGGGCCGACCTGCTCCGGGCCAAGCCCCCGGTCACGCCCTTTCTCAACCGTCACCACCGACTCGCCGATGGACACAACCTCACAGCGACACGCCGCATGGGCAACCACGTAGAGGCAGGGGAACAACGCCGCCAGCTCCAGCCCGGCGAAGGGCAGGACCAACCAGTAACCCTTGGCCGCCAGCACCACCGAAATCAGGAGCAACGGCACCGCAGTCGCACCGAGAAACACCATCGACTGGCGCCAACTCAGGGACCGATTGGGGCGGATCGTGATCCGACGCAATCGGGTTGTAGGACAGCTAACGGAGGTCACCATCGGCAACAGTCTCCCAGCGGCTCGTACGACATCCATTCCGGGAAAAAAGCCATAAAGCGATTTTTCCGCCGTGAGAGGGTAGCGCGGGGCTCCTTGAGTTCCAAGCAAATTTGACGTGGATCAGAAAAAAATCTTTTTATGGTATTCATCTTCGCTAATATTCGCCGCCATTGATCTTTGTCAATGACAGGCCCGCCACCGGGGGAGTTTACGGCTGACCGACAAGCTCATCCAGCCTCAATGGTCGGGTCTGGCTCAAGACAGACCGGGATTCCGGGTGAGGCAGGATTCCCAGACACGGAACACCGAGTTCGGCCTCCAGCGTAAGGACGTTTTCATTCAGGCGCGCCATCCAGGGATCGACCTGGGAACCCACCCAGCCGAGAAGGCGGGCGCCGCTGGCAAGGATCGCCCGCTCACTGAGCAGCGCATGATTCAGGCAACCGAGCCGCAGCCCCACTACCAGCAGGACAGGCAGCCCGAGCTCCAGCGCCAGCCCCCGGATATCGAGTCCGGGTCCCAGCGGGACTCTCCAGCCACCAGCCCCCTCGGCCACCAGGAAATCGCAGCCGGCGCTCAACCGATCGCGGGCCGCACAGATCCTGCCCGATTCGATGGTGACACCGACTTCGGCTGCGGCAAGGTGCGGTGCAATCGGAGGCGCAAAACAATAGGGGTTGATGGTTGCATATGCGAACCGCAGGCCGCTGGCGGCAGCCAGCGCCATGGCATCGTCATTACGCAATTCCCCGTCACTCCATTCGGCCCCGGCCGCGATCGGCTTGAACCCCGCGACGCGGATTCCGCGTGCGCAAAGCCGTTCGATCAGGGCCAGGGACACCCGGGTCTTGCCGCAGTCTGTATCTGTGCCTGTGACGAAGACGCCGGGATTCATTTCTGTGACCGCAACACATCCAGCGAGACCCTGGTCTCGCCGTCCACCTGACGCTGCAGCGCACCCCAGGCGTGGCCATGGACCACCTCGTAGCTCACCGGCAGACGGCCGTCGGACGCCCGGAACTGCTCATAGGCCTCACACACGGCGGCAATGCGCTGCCGCCCCAGGCCGGGACTGCGCTGGATACTCGCGTTCCCCGCCCCGATCACCTTGATCTCGCGCATCAGTTGCATCGCATCGGTGTAGGTCAGGGTCATCCGCTCGGCATCCATCACTGGATCCGCCAGACCCGCCGCCATCAACATGTCGCCGTAATCGTGCATGTCGATGAAGCCATGCACATGTTCTGTGCCGTCGACTGCCGCCCATGCGGCACGCAGCTCCTGCAGGGTATCCGGGCCGAAGCTGCTGAACATCAGCAGCCCGCCAGGTCGTAGCACCCGCGCAATGTCGACGAAGGCCTGTGCCGGATGGGTGCTCCACTGCAGGGAGGCGTTGGCAAAAATCAGATCGACGCTCTGATCGGCCAGCGGCAGGTAGTCAAGATCGGCACAGAGACAACGCGGACGCCGCAACCAGCGACCACGTTTACGGGTTCGCTCGAGCATCGGCAGGGCGAAATCCAGCGCCAGCACCTGGGCACCGGGGTAGCGTCTCATCAGGCCCTCGGTGGCGACGCCGGTGCCACAGCCGATATCGAGGATGACGCGCGGTTCCAGCCGGATGTAGTCGAGACGTTCCAGCATCCGCCGGCCCATCTCGTGCTGCAGCACCGCAGCGCCATCATAATCGGGGGCCGCGCGGCTGAAACTCCGTCGCGCCTTGTGTTTGTCCAATGCCTGAAAGCCTTCTTGGTCCATCACTCAGATTGCACCCGTGGTGCACATCAAGGCATCCAGACTGGCATAGGGATGCGACAGAAAGGGGGCATGCCCTGCCCCGGGGATCTCTTGTATGTCGGCGCCCGGAAGATGCCCGTGCAGCCACAGCTGCAAAGCCCTCGGCACCAGGGTGTCACGTGAACCGAACAGCCAGTGGCTGGGGCATGCCAGCCCCTTCAACTCGGCGCGCAAGTCATTGCGCAGCAGCAGTTCCAGGCCCTGGGCCAGGCCTGCAGCGCTGGCAGGCGGGCGCTGCGTCAGCTCGGCCCGCAACAGCTTGAGGGTCTCACGCGCATGCTCCGCGCCCTTGACCTGCAACGCCAGAAATCGCGACAGGGTGGCATTGGGATCTTCGTTCAGGGCCGCCGCAAACTGCTCAAAGGTCTCGACCGGCATGGCACAGGACCATCCCGGCTCCTGCACGAAACGCGGCGTTGCCGCGACCAGGGAAAGGCCGGTGACCCGCGTCGGTGCAGAAAGCGCCGCGCCGAGGGCTATCTGCCCGCCGAGGGACCAACCGAGCCAGTGTGCGCTCGCCGGTGCCACAGCCAGACAGAGGCCCGCCCATTCCGAAAGGTCGGCCGAGGCAGCGGGAGCGCTGTCACCGTGTCCAGGCAATTCGATGATGGTAAGCCGAAAGCGCTCGGACAATCCCGGAACCAGGGGTTCCCATACGGCGGCGTTCATGCCCCAGCCATGCAGCAGGACCAGATCGGGGCCAAAACCCAGTTGCCGGTGATACAGACTCACGCCGGTTCCTCTGCGGCAATCTCGGCCAGCACCGTCAACAGCGCCTCAAGCTGCGCAGCGGTGTGTGCGGACGACAAGGTGATACGCAGACGCGCACTGCCCTCGGGCACGGTCGGCGGCCGGATTGCGCCTACCAGGATGCCCTCGCGCTGCAACGCCTCGCTCCAGCGATTTGCGCGCTCGCTGCTGCCGAGCAGGATCGGCTGGATCGGCGTCGCCGAATCCATCAGTTCCAGGCCGATCTTTTGGACACCGTGGCGGAAGCGCGTGATCAGGCCCTGCAGGCGTTCGCGCCGCCACTCCTCGCTCGCCGCGATCCGCAGACTGGCCCGCGTCGCCTCCGCCACCGCCGGCGGCATGGCCGTCGTGTAGATATAGGATCTTGCCTGTTGGATCAGGGTCTCGATGAGTTCTTCGCTGCCGGCGACAAAGGCACCCGAGGTACCCAGGGCCTTGCCCAAGGTGCCCATCAGTATCGGCACCTCGTCCTGCCCAAGCCCGACGGCCGAGACACTGCCCCTCCCCTGCGGACCCATCACCCCGATTCCGTGCGCATCGTCGACCATCAACCAGGCCTCACCGATCTTGCTGGCCGAGGCAAGCTGCATGATCGGCGCCACATCGCCATCCATGCTGAACACGCCGTCGGTGACGACCAGACGCCGCCCGGCGCCGGCCGACTGCAGCTGCGCGGCGAGGGCCGCGACATCCGAATGCGGGTAACGCTTGAAGCGCGCACGCGATAGCAGGCCACCGTCGATCAGCGAGGCATGGTTGAGCCGGTCCTCGAACACGCTGTCTCCGCGCCCGAGAAGGGCGCTGACCACGCCGAGATTCGCCATATAGCCAGTCGAAAAAAGCAGCGCGCGCTCGCGCCCGGCAAACTCGGCCAGTTCCTCTTCGAGCGCGTGATGGGCCTGGCTGTGTCCGCTGATCAGGTGTGCGGCACCACTGCCGACCCCGTACCGCGCCACGCCTCGGTTCATGGCCTCGGCCAGACGCGGGTCCGCGGCCAGCCCGAGATAGTCGTTGGAGCAAAAGGCCAGCATCCGCCGGCCATCGACGACCAGCTCGGGGCCCTGCGCGCCCTCGGTGACCCGCCGTCGGCGGTACAACCCTTCGGCGCGTCTTTTCTGAAGCGAGCCGCCGAGCTCAAATGCCATCGGGCTGGCTCCGAGCTGGAAAAACAGCGGACACGGAGACGCGGAGGACACAGAGCCTTCTTTGGCGGCCACCGCGCCACATGTCCAGAGCATTCATACCTTTGTGCCCTTCACGTCTCTGTGATCTCGGCGTCCCGTTACTCCGAAGAACAGGGCTGTCAGTGCCCCGGCCCACCACAGACCTGCCTGTCGGCCTCGAATTCGACGGCCTCCATGTTGATACCGAGGCGCCCAAACAGGGCCCGGTCGTGGTCGGCACCGGGATTATCCGTGGTCAGCAGGCGCTCGCCGTAGAAGATCGAGTTGGCACCGGCCAGGAAACACAGCGCCTGGGTCTCGTCGCTCATGTCCGTGCGTCCGGCGGACAGGCGTACATAGCTTTTCGGCATCAGGACCCGTGCGACCGCGATGCTGCGCACGAACTCGAGCGGGTCGAGTTCCTCGCTGCCATGCAGCGGCGTGCCTTCCACCTGTACCAGCATGTTGATCGGCACGGATTCCGGATGCTGCGGCAGATTGGCCAGCTCCTGCAGCATGCGCGCACGGTCGGTGCTGCTCTCGCCCATTCCCAGGATGCCGCCGGAACAGACGTTGATCCCCGCCTCGCGCACGAAATTGAGCGTATCCAGGCGATCCTGGAAGGTACGGGTGGTGATCACATTGCCATAGAACTCGGGGGAGGTATCGAGATTGTGGTTGTAGTAATCGAGCCCGGCATCGCGCAGACGCTCGGCCTGAGGTCCGGTCAGCATGCCCAGGGTAACGCAGGTCTCCATGCCCAGGCCGCGTACCGCGGCGATCATCTCGATCACCTTGTCGAGGTTCTTGTCGGTCGGGTTGCGCCAGGCGGCGCCCATGCAGAAACGCGAGGAGCCCTTGGCCTTGGCCGCCTCGGCCGCTTCGACCACCTCGTCCAGCGGCAGCAGCTTCTCGCGTTCCAGCCCGGTGTCGTACTTGGCGCTCTGCGAACAGTAGGAGCAGTCCTCGGCACAGGCACCGGTCTTGATCGACAGCAGGGTGCTGACCTGGACCTGGTTGGGATCGAAGTGTTCGCGGTGCACCGTCTGGGCACGGAAGATCAGGTCATTGAAAGGTAGTGCAAAGAGCGCACGAACCTCGTCCAAGGCCCAGTCGTGTCGAATCTCGGCTTCGCTCATGTCTAAGTCTCCTCGGCAGATGCATTGGTTTGCGGCAATTGGATGTCGGGCCAGTTTTCACGTCGGATGCGGGCGATCGACCACAGCGACCAGGGAACAATCACGGCCAGCCCCACTCCCCAGGCGATCAGCCAGGGGGTGATGCCCCGGCCCGGGAAAAAGGTGCCGATCGGGATGATCGCGCCCATCACGGCATAGAACCGGTAAGCCGCATGCTGGGTGTAATAACCCACCCGCGGGTTCGGGTGATGCCGGTGCATCGCATAGATCAGCATCGAACCACCGAACCAGAGTAGCGGCAGCGGCGGCAGCAGCATGCTGATCATATTGCCCAGGTCCATCTGCATGGCCGCGAAACGCGATGAACGGCCGGTGACCACCTGGACTGGTTCGGACGTGGTCGCATCCATTAGGATTGGGGCCCATTGGCGAAAGGATGCGCCATCATAGGTAGCGATGCCACGCTGTCAACCGAAAAGGATTTCAATGGTTAACATATGGTCAATTATTAGCCAGCTGACGGGTGCTGCATGCCCGCTCTGTCACCAACCCTGCAGCGGACTCTGCGGCCCGTGCACGCAGGCCCTGCCCTACAATCGGAAATCCTGTCTGCATTGTGCGCTGCCGCTGCCCGAGGCCGCTTCGGACGCGGTTCTGTGCGCCGGCTGCCAGGTACGCCTCCCCGAATTCGACAGGGTCCTGTCCCCGCTGCTCTACCAGGCGCCGGTCGACAACCTGGTGGCCGATTTCAAGTATCGCCATCAACTGCACCTGGGAACGGTGTTGGCCGAAATCCTCGCGCAGGCGGTGCGCAGGGAGGGGGGCGCAGCGCAACTGCTGCTGCCGGTCCCCATGCAGGCACAGGGTTTGAGGGAACGGGGATTCAACCAGGCCGCAGAACTGGCCCGCCGCCTGTCGTTACGGCTGGGGATTCCCTGGACCGGGGATCGGCTGTTCAGGGTTCGCGGCAACCGACACCAACAGGCGTTGAACCGTGGTCAGCGTCAACGCAATGTACGCGGCGCCTTTGCCTGCCGCGGCGACCTGCCGGCCCGGGTGGCGCTGATCGACGATGTGATGACCACCGGGGCCACGGCCGAAGAGGCCTGCAGGATGCTGAAAGCCGCGGGCGCAGTCCAGGTCGAGGTCTGGACCGTGGCCCGCACGGCACGCGAACACTGGCAAGACCCTGGCTGAACCGGCCAGCGACTTTCGCGGCTCAGCGGTCGGCGAGGACCCGCTCTTTCATCTCACGACGCTCCTGGGCGTCGATGGTGAGGGTTGCGATCGGACGCGCCTTCAGACGCATCACGCCGATCGGCTCGCCGGTATCTTCGCAATAGCCGTAGCTGCCGTCTTCGATCCGCTCCAGCGCCTGCTCGATCTTGCGCTGCAATTTGCGGTAACGATCGCGGGTGCGCAGCTCCAGGCCGTGCTCGCTTTCACGACTGGCACGATCGGCCTCGTCGCCGACCTCCTGGTACGACTGGTCACGAAGATTGTCCAGCGTCTCCTGTGCCTCGCTCATAAGCTCTTCGCGCCAGCGAATCAGCTGTCGACGAAAATACTCCAGCTGCTGAGCACTCATGTACTCCTCGTCCGTGCTGGGCTCGTAATCGGCCGGAAGTTCCACCGTCATGCGTTTCTGACTCCAGAAGTATTGCTAAAGGCCGCGGCGTTTTAGCCTACCCAGCTGACAGAAGCAACCCCGAGTTGCGCAAAACACCCCAAGTACCGGGAAAAACTACAGCCGATCCATACATTCAGGGACGCGCGCCGCCACCGGGTCGGCGAGGAAACTGCGCACCAGATCGGCTGCGCAGAGATGGCTGTCGAGCACACCGTGGCCTACCGCCGGGAATACGAAAAGGTGTCCCTTGCTGAGGTGGGCCTGCGCAGATTCAGCCCATTCCGGCGGCGTCACGGGGTCGAATTCGCCAGCCAGCAACAGGGTTGGCACGTCGGACACCACCGGCGTTCGAAACTCCGCCGGGGCCTCGCCGGACGTCCAGTATCGGCAGGCATGGTATTGCCAGTCGAAACGCTTGATCGTCGCCGCGCGCGGATACCGCTGCAGCTGCAGTTGCGCGTCGCGCAGGTCGATCGGTCCGCCATCGTGACAATCGACCGAACTGGCCACGGCATCGCTGACCGCATTGTCCAGCAGGGAGTCGACACCATCCTGGATCAGACCGCGCATATGGCTGTCGAGGCGGCCTTCGGCCAGAGCACGCACACTAGACGGCAGCTTCGGTATCGCATCCCACTGGTACATTGCCTCGAACAACAGCCAGGCAAGATCCTCGTGATCGTAGACCACCGCGATATCCCTGCCGGTGTCCGGATCGCGCACGCTGAGCTTGATCGACTCCCTCTGCACGCGCTCGAACGCCTGCTCCAGCCGTCCGCTCAGCTCATCCACCGAATCAGTGCACTCGGCCGCCAGCTCACAGATCCGGCTGAACAGCTCGAACGACCGCTGCAGCAGCCAGGCATCGCTGAGCTCGGCATTCACCTCCGGCGGATACAGCGAATCAAGCACCACGGCGCGCAGATGCTGGGGTGAGGTGCGCATGATCTCCAGGGCCACCCGGCTACCATAAGAGACACCATACAAATTCCACTTGTCCAGGCCCATCGCAAGCATCAGGTCGGTGGCATCGGCAGCGTTCAGGCGGGTGCTGAAGCGCCCCAGGTCGACCCCATCGCCGCGGATCCGGTCATGGCAGCTCCGGGTTGCCTCGCGCACCCGCCGGTAGGCCTCCTCCGTCGGCAGTGGCAGAGGCAACAATTCGCGTCGCAGCTGGCGCAGTTCGGGGCAGTCCAGCGCCGGTTGCGACAGGCCCACACCACGCTGGTCGTAAAGCACCAGATCTGCATCCCAGCGCGTCTCTTCCACCCAGTCCAGCCAAAATCCCACGATTTCGGGTTCGAGCCAGGTCGAGCCCCCGGGTCCGCCGGCAATGTACTGCACAGGTGGGCCCGAGCGCGCCCAGAACAGCTGCGGCAGATAAACCACAGGCAACACGAAACGTTCCGGCTCCGCGCCAGCCTCGGGCGCGGTATGGAAATGCGCGCAATGCATGGGCCGCCACAGAGGCTTGTCGAACCAGCAGTCGACCCATTCGAGCCGGGCCCCATTGGCCAGTTCCAGTCCTGCCGGAGGCGCATGCAGGGCCTGCCAGGACCACCACAGTGCGGGCAACAGGATGACCGGCCAGAACGCCCAACGCAGGACGGCCATCAGACCCGCCCGAGCAGGTAGTCGCCGAACAGGCCGAGGAACACCAACATGCCGAAATAGTGATTGTGCAGGAATGCGCGGAAGCAGGCCGCAGTCTCACGCCCACGGATCAGCCACTGGTGGTAGACGAACAGGCCGGCACCGCCCATTAGCGCCGCCTGATAGACCACACCGCGCCCTGCCATCTCCCCCACTTGCCACAACAGGACCAGCATAGATACCTGTAGCAGGCCGATCACCAGCCGATCGAATCGGCCGAACAGGATGGCCGTCGACTTGATGCCGACCTTGAGGTCATCTTCGCGGTCGACCATGGCGTACATGGTGTCGTAGATCAGCGCCCAGATAACGGTTGCCGCGAACAACACCCAGGCCACCGGCGGCGTCTGGTTCTGCAGCGCAGTAAATGCCATCGGTACCGCCCAGCCGAAAGCCATACCCAGCACCAGCTGCGGCATATGGGTATAGCGCTTCATAAACGGATAGCATGCCGCCAGCGCGACCGCGACGAAGGAATACGTGATCGTCCTGGCATTCAGGGTCAGAACCAGGGCGAAGGCAAGCAGGCTGAGGACCACGAACACCGCGATCGCCTCGCGCGGGGAAACCAGGCCGGTAGCCAGCGGGCGCTGCGCCGTCCGGGCTACCCGGCCATCGAAATCACGGTCGGCAAAATCATTGATGGCACACCCCGCCGAGCGCATCAATGCGGTGCCGAGCACGAACACAGTGAGCGTCCACCAGGGCGGGATGCCCTGCGCGGCCACCCAGAGCGCCCAGAGCGCAGGCCACAGCAGCAGGTAGATGCCGATTGGACGATCCGCGCGCACCAGCCGCCAATAGTGGCCCAGCCGGATTCGCCAATCTGCCGTCGCAGTTGTCTGCTGGCCCGGGTTCATGTCCGCAGCCCAGGTATCCCCGGCAGAAACAGCTCGTTGACCAGGATGAGTTCGCCGCCGTAATCAAACAGCGTGCGCCGTCCCCAGAGTGCATCCGGCTGGCGGCGCAAATGGCTGGTGGCGCCCGCAAACAGTCGGTGACGCGGCGTGATCCGGGCAACCTCGACCCGCAGCCTGCGCGTGGTTGGATCCGAAAACAGCACCTCGCCAAGCGGACGCCGACCCAGCTGGGTCAATGCATGTACGGGCCCACACAGGCTCTTCATGGGTATCAGGGTACGGGCAAAGACATGGGCCTCGCGGCCGCAATAGAGTTTGACCTCGCGCACCAGGGTCGCCTGCGGCGCCCCCCCTCTGAGCAGCGACGCCTCGCTGGGCAGTGCGCGTCCCTGACCCTGCGAAATCAGATCGACGCGGAATCTGCCACGGCCGCTGGCGATCACCGAACGGGTCAGAGAGCCGCCATCGCTCAACCAGGCATGGATGTGCGGCGTGGCGCCCGGCAGCCGGCGCGCCGACAGTCTGGTCCATACGGGTTCTCGCAGGGCGCTTGTTTGGGTTTTGGTGCGTCGAAACATCGTGATCGCTGCAGGGATGATTGCGCGATTATCGCACGCCGGCGCGGACGATTTAGCGCAAATTACGCCGCAGGCGCGCATGCATATGGAAAGGGCCGGTGTAAACCGGCTCGCGGATCTGCACCTGTTCAACCCTGGCGTCATCGCCGGGCCCGTCGAACCGGATCTCAAGGCCGCAGGCATGATGTTGGCCGACCAGGGTGCAACGCACACTGTGTGCGAGTCCACGCCATTCACACTGCGTGTCCACCAGGCCACTTGCACGCAGCCTTGACCGTACCTGCGGATGGCTGTCGCCGACGCCGATCTCGTGCCACTGTGCCGGCACCTCGAGCCGCTCGCTCAGGGATACCAGGTACACGGGTACGAGCAGGGCGGCGATGAGCAGAAGTGCTCGACGGAGGAATCGCAGTATTCGGTTTTTCGTTTTTCGATACATGAAAAGTGTATTTAGTGGGATTCTGTTTTTTCGCACCATGTGACTTTGTGCGCCTGCTGGCGCACAAAACCAATCATCCGGAGATAGCACCATCAAACATCCGCATACTGCACCTTCTGCCCGATCCAACGATGGATCAGCGGCGCGACGCACTCCGGATGATCCGCCAGCAGCCGATCCGCCAATGCCTGCACCCGGGGCACCAGATCCTGGTCGCGCAACAGGTCGGCGATACGAAACTGCATCTCGCCCGTCTGGCGCGTGCCAAGCACCTCGCCGGGGCCGCGGATCTCCAGGTCACGACGCGCGATCTCGAAACCGTCGTTGGTCTGACGCATCACCGCCAGGCGTTCCTGTGCGACGCCACCGAGCGGTGGGTGATACAGCAGGACACAATGACTCTGCTGGGCACCCCGTCCCACCCTGCCACGCAACTGGTGCAGCTGCGACAGGCCCAGGCGCTCGGCGTTCTCGATCACCATCAGGCTGGCATTGGGCACATCGACGCCCACCTCGATCACCGTCGTCGCCACCAACAGGTCGATCTCGCCGGCCTTGAACGTAGCCATCACCGATTCTTTCTCCGCCGCCTTCAGCCGCCCGTGGACCAGACCGACCCGCAGCCCCTCCAGGGCCTCGGCCAGGGCCGCGGCGGTATCCTCGGCGGCCTGCGCCTGCAGGGCATCGGATTCCTCAATCAAAGTACACACCCAGTAGGCCTGGCGCCCCTCCAAACAGGCACCCGCGACCCGCTCGACCACCTGGTCACGGCGACCGTCCGTCACCACCACGGTGCTGACGGGCGTCCGCCCTGGCGGCAGTTCGTCGATGACCGACAGGTCCAGATCGGCATAGGCGGTCATTGCCAGGGTTCGGGGAATCGGCGTGGCAGTCATGACCAGTTGATGCGGCGCCTGCCCATCCACCCCTTTTTCGCGCAAGGCCAGGCGCTGGTGCACGCCGAAGCGATGCTGCTCGTCGACGATGACCAGACCGAGACGATGGAAAGCCACCTCATCCTGAAACAGTGCATGCGTACCGACCACGACCCGGATCGATCCGTCAATCAGGCCGCCAAGCGTCGCCTCGCGCCGCTTGCCCTTGTGCCTGCCGCTGAGCCAGCCCGGCTGTATACCCAGCGGCGTCAGCCAGCCTGCGAAATTCTGCCGATGCTGCTCGGCCAGCAGTTCCGTGGGCGCCATCAGCGCGACCTGGTAACCGGCCTCGACACAGCACAGCGCGGCCAGTGCCGCCACGATCGTCTTGCCCGAGCCGACGTCACCCTGAACCAGGCGCAGCGCGGGATGGGGTCGGGCCAGATCATCGCGCAGCTGCGCCAGCACGCGCTGCTGCGCCCCGGTCAGCTTGAAAGGCAGATTCTTCAGCAAGGCCTGCTGCAACTCGCCACCACCCTGCAGCGGCGGGGCGCCACGACGTCTTTGTCGCTGTCGCAGGACCCGCAGGCTCAACTGATGAGCAAGCAGCTCCTCCAGGGCCAGGCGGCGCTGGGCCGGATGCCCCGTGTCGGACAACAGCCGTTGCGACTGATCCGGCGGGGGCCGATGCAAAAGACGCACCGCCTCGGCCAGAGGCGGCATCCGATGTTCGGCCCGGACATTATCGGGCAACAGCTCCTGCAAGCCACCCTGACCCAGCAGGTCGAGCGCATGCCCGCTGAGATCGCGCCAGGTCAGCTGGTGCATGCCCTCGGTGGTGGGATAGATCGGTGTCAGCGCCTGCTCGACCTCGGCGGATTCGCCCTCTGCCACCCGCTGTACCTCCGGATGTACCAGCTCGTAACTGTTGGGACCGTTGCGCACCTCGCCGAAACAGCGCAACCATGCGCCGCGCGCCATATTCGCCTTCTGTACCGCACTGAAATGGAAGAAGCGCAGCATGATGTTGCCGCTGCCATCGGCCAGACGCACCAGCAGCGAACGCCGCCGGCCGAAACGGATGTCCGCCAGTTCCACCTCACCCTGAATCACCGCCTGGTCTCCCGGACGCAGGCTGCCGATCGGCACGATGCGGGTGCGGTCCTGATAACGGACGGGCAGGTGAAACAGCAGATCCTGGACGCTGTCGATGCCCAGCTTGTGCAGACGTTCGGCGCTCTTCGGGCCGACGCCCTTGAGCGCCGTAACCGGGGTTTCAGCGAGACTTTTGGCTGGCGGGTTCACGGCGGCAGGATACGTAAGCCCGGACGCGGCAACAAGGCGGCAGGGGCACACCGTCGACAATACCGCTGCGATTCTTGCTGAAGGATGGAGCGCCCTAGAAATAGTACCGGGCACGCAGTTCCAGCTTGTACTTGTTGGGTTTTTCTCCCCACTCGGTGAGCGAACCGCCCACCGGGACGGTAGCGCGCAAACGAAACTCGAGGTCTTCAAGCCCCGTATAGCTGATGTCCGGCGAGATCGAAAAACTGTCGTCCTGGAGGTTGTACAGGACCTGCACGCCCGGTGTCAGGTAGAGCAGATCGCGAGGCTCGTCCCACCAGACACGGAAATTCATGTATTGGCGCATGGGGTTTGGCTTGCTGAAGGGTCCCTTGTCCAGGTCCTTGCCCACCGGCAGAGCGTCGATCAGGCCCTGATCACCGGTCTCCCAGGCCTGGTGCACGCACCGATAAAACTGCTCCTGCTCGTCCTTGTCGTTGCCCAGGCCGTTTTGGTAGTACTCCCAGATCAGGGTGACGTCGTCGTCGGTACGGTAGCGGGTGCCGATCAGGTAGCTGATCTCGTCTTCCTCCCTCGGCTTGCCGGCCTTGCAGCCTGCGTCCAGAGTGGGGTGGGTGACATCGTTGAAATAGGCCAGTTCTCCATGGATCTCGAAATTTGGCGCCAGGTTTCTGGAGAAGTCCATGCCGAAGCGGGAACTGCGACTGCCATTGCTGAGAAACATGAAATCGAGGTCGATGTCGCGATACAGCAGGTACAACTTGGCCGCCACGTTGTCATAGCCGGTTTCACCAAAATCCTTATTGGCGTCATCGCGGACCGGCAGGATCAGGGGGGTCAGGGCGACCGTCTGCAGGGGACCGTCGAAGCGCCTAACCCAATCAAGGCCGGCGATCCAAAAGCCCTCTCGCGACAGATCCGGGTCACCCGCGTCCTTGGCCCGCTCCACGAAGGCCACCGGGTTCCAGGCATACCCCTTCCCCCAGCGGATCGCCTTCTTGCCCAGGTCGAAGGCGAGTCCCGGATCGGGTTGCAGGCTGAGGTAACCCTGATACAACTTGTGTTCATCGTCGTCTCCGAGGTAGTCCCAGACCGCCTCGGAATGCGTCTGGAAGTTGAGGCTGGCGATGCCTTTGCGCAGATGGCCCTCGAGCTCCAGGGTCCCGGTGAAACGGTCCAGATCCTTGTCAGGGTCGCGGTCGAAGAACTGCAGCTGGTACAGGGCGCCATCCTGGTTCGCCCTCGCGTATTCGGGCTCCGCCTCCAGGTAACCGGAGAATTCGAAGACCTTGGGCGCAAACTCGCTCGCGTCAAAGGTAAATTCCTCGTCCTGCGCCGCTGACGGAGCACTGATGGTCAAAATCGGGACCAGCAATATCCAGGGACGATACATTGGGCGCCCGCGGCCTACCTGAGTTCCTGAACCCGGGGCATGTAGTTGAGACTGAACACCTCGTCGGGGAAATCCCGCGGCTGGATATTGGCGAACAACATGACGGCCTTGTAGCCACTGTACAGCGGGCTGTCTGTCTCCAGCACCGAAGGCCTCACCAGCCCATTGCCGTAGTCCTTGATCTTCCTGTAACGCAGCGTCTTGACCAGCAGGCCGCTGGCGGCATAGGCCTCGATCACCGTCGGCAACAGGAGTTTGCGGTCGACACGCATCTTGAGACGGTCATAGGCCACAGCGTCAGTCCTGGCCTTCAGGTCGAGCAGGTATTCGTCTTCCTGTTCGAGCGTGTCTCGTACCTCGTATTCGGTACTGAATTCCAGGCGCATCAGATCAGCGTTGTTGAAGATCCCGCCCACCACCGAGTTCAGGCTGGTGATTCGTAACGGCTTACCCACCTCAGGGATATACAGCCACATGTTTTCCCCGAGGCGCAGGGTGGTGCGACCAAGGTCCGTAGGTGGTGCCAGGAACAGCGCGATCATGCTCTCGCGACCCTTTTTGGCGGTGTAGAGCACGAACTCCTTGCGGCTTCCGTCCGGCTCCTGGTTGATCAGCTTGCGATACATCTCGTAGGAATCCGGGGCGAGGTTACGGTCGACCTGGGCCAGGATGGCGTTGCCGTCCAGCGCCGCGGCAGGGCAGACCGCGAACAGCAGGTACAGGATCAGGGCGCGCAGTGTCATGGCCTACTCGCTGAGTTCGTTGGCCACGTCTTGGACGGTCCCGATACGCCGCACGATGCGGACACCACGCTCTGTGAGCACGGCATCCATCTTCGGCCCGGGAATCCTGCGCGCGACCAGCACGGTCACACCCATGTCCGCCAGGCTGGCAGCGGCAGCCGGTCCGATCCCGTATTCCATATCCAGGTGTGGATTGGGCACCACCTCCAACAGCTTGCCGTTGACGTCGTAGAGATGAAAGAAGGGCGCAATACCGGCCAGATTTGCAACTTCGGCGACAGCCTGGTCGCCGTCGGCGGCAATGGCGAACTTGTCTTCTGCAGCCACGGACTGGGTAAAGCCGAGCAGCAGCAACAGCAGGAGCAAGACAAACAAGTGACGAATGTTAGACATCTAGGGCCTCCTCGATCGGTTGTGGGCCTCGTGGCCCATATTCAACACACCGCACCCTGTCCTCACACATGCCGGAGCGCGGTGATCGGATCCATCCGCGATGCCTTCCAGGCAGGCTGCAGACTGGCGAGCACCGCCACCAGGATGGTCAGTAGCGCAGTGCTAATCACATCTCCCGCCGCGATCGTCGGGATCAGGATCAGATTCTCCTGGCGGCCGAACGAGAAGGTCAGGGTCACGGAGTTCAATACCCAGATGGCCGCCAGGCTGATCACGATGCCGACCAGGGTGCCAAGCAGCCCTAGCAGAAAACCCTCACTCAGGAACAGCGCGAGTACCTTGGCGGGCTGGGTGCCGATGGCCGACATGGTGCCGATCTCACGGATACGCTCGTACACCGCCATTACCAGGACGTTCATGATGCTGATCAGGACCACGGAGATCAGGATGACCCGGATGAACAAGGTCATCATGTCTATCATCTTGGCGATCTTGGCGAAGGGTACAAAGCGCTCCCAGGGGTGCAGTTGGAAGATGCTCAGGCCACGCCGATTCTTGAGATCCGCGACACGCGCCTCCAATGCCGCCAACACGGCGAGCTGTGCCTCGGGGCGCCGAAGCCGGATGGCGATCTCGCTGACCTCTGCCGGGTTCCCCCAGCCGCGCTCGGAAAACAGCGCCCGGGTCTCGGCCAAAAAACCGGCCGCCTCGGGTGGAGCGGGGACAATGCCGGCCAACAGCGTGTCGAGATCCAGGTCCTCGTCCGCGGGGTCAGGCAACAAGGGCTGCACCCTCGGCTCCAACGGCTGTTCGGTCTTGAGCGGATCCCGCGCCCGCAGACTGTCGTGCTGTTTGAGCGCATCGGTCTGCGTCGACGCGGGCGCCAGGGAGACATAACCGTGGTGTGCCAGCACCTCGGCCTCGACCTCTTCGTCGTCTATCCGCAGCAGCTTCCGGGCATCATCGATATGGATGTAACCGTCCCGGCCACCCGGGCCCGAGATGCTTTCCAGGATGCCTTGCACCAGGAAGGTCATGCCGTTGACAGAGCCTTTCTTGTTGGTCGCCACCAGTACCACGGTGTCTCCCACCTTGACCTTCATACCCTTGGCGATCAACTCGGGCACCTGGATCTTGCCCGGCTCGACCAGCGCCGCCAGCTGGCCGCCCTCAAGTACCCTGTTCGCCACCAGCGGGACCGTCGCCAGTTCGCGCACCGGGTCGACACCGTTCAGCCGGATGCTGGTGGTATTGGCATAGTTCGAAAACATCGCCATCAGCTTGACCCGTGGTGACCAGGCCTCGATGCCGTCGGCCGCATCCAGGGTCTCGTAGAGTTTGACCAGCATGCGCGGGCGCATGTTTCGATCGACCGGCAGGCTCTCCATCGCACCCACGTAGCCGCGCCGATGTACCTGCAGGTGACCCACCATGGAATCGGTGAACTGGGCAATCATCATCGATTTGAAGGAACCGGCCACGGCGATGAACAGCAATACAGCCGCCAGCCCAACCGTTATCAACAGTGCGGTCAGCAGGGTACGACGCTTGTAGCGCAGCAGGTTACGGGCCGCGATCTTGAGGATGTCGATCATGCCGCCACCCCCTCGTCCCGAAGGTTCAGCCGACCGTCTTCCAGCTCGAACGTGACCTCTGCCTCGCCCATGATCTTGGGATCGTGGGTCGAGAACACAAAGCTGGTGCCGAACTCGTCGCGCAGACGGCGCATCAGATTGATGATCCGGTAGGCGGTCTCATGATCCAGATTGGCGGTGGGCTCATCGGCGAGCACCAGCTTCGGATTGGTGACCAAGGCCCGGGCGACCGCCACCCGCTGCTTCTGTCCACCGGACAGCTGGTCCGGCCGCTTGTCTGCCTGCTCCTGGATGCCGGTTGCCGTCAACAGACTGCGAACCCGCTCCCGCCTCGCCGCAGTGGGCCATTGCTGCACCATGATCAGCGGATATTCCACGTTTTCATAGACGGTCAGCACCGGTATCAGGTTGAAATCCTGGAACACGAAGCCGATATGCTCACCCCTGAAGGCCGCCGCCTGTCGCCGATCCAGCTGGCCGACCTGCGTGTCCAGCACGCTGAGCCGGCCCCCGCTGGGTCGATCGAGGCACCCGATCATGTTCAGCAGCGTGGTCTTGCCGCTGCCCGAGGGCCCCACGAAGCACACGAAAGAGCCACTGGAAATGGTGAAATCAACGCCACGGACCGCCGGCACCACCAAGTCACCGACCCGGTAATCTTTGCGCAGCCTCTCGGCCCTGACCAGGGTCATCGCATTGCCTCCGGCAGCCAGTCTTATCCGGCTACTTCAGCTTCAAGGGGTCTCTCTTCCGCAAAACGCCGGGATCGGGTTCTTCATCGTGCACGTATCCCGGTGGTGGATAAACCGTGTTGCAGCCCTGGGCATCGTAATCACCCATCTCGCGCTGCAGCATACAGACGTCGTAGGCACCGGGCCCGCCATTCAGCTTGTCGAAGCCGGGCCCACCCCAAAGCACGTCGTGATCGCCTTCTCCGCCGTCGAGTTCGTCCCCGCCCGGGGCCCCGAAAAGCCAGTCGTCACCGGGACCGCCAAAGAGTCGGTCCACCCCGCGGGCACCCATCAGAGAATCATTTCCCGGGCCACCACAAAGGACGTCGTCCTCTGCGTCGCCATGCACGACGTCGTTGCCGTCACCGGCGACGATGACATCGCCTTCCTCCGTACCCAGAATCAGGTCCGGCCCCGCAGTGCCCACGCAGGTCGCAGGCAGTCCACCGCACAGGGGAACATCTTTCATGCCTGGCGGCAGGTAGGGACACTTGATGACCGTGTGCGCCGGATCGTAGTCGGGAAATCGGTCCGCTGTAATCTCAGGACCTATTGCGAACGCCTGGTTGGCGAAGAAAAACGTGAAGGAAACGGCCGTTACATAGCGTCCGGCCGCTGCATGCCTGTCCATCTGCCACCCCCCAATCTCCGTAGTAATGTATTAACACTCCCTCGTTGATTCATTAGGTGGAGCAAGTTTGAGGATTGTCAATGCGCGGGGCGACAATTACTGATTTCCATCAACTTTGAACCATGCGGGACGTACGGGACGCTTTACAGTACAGGTGGAATTGCCGCTGAAGACGGATCGATTTTGCCCTATCCTCAAACAGTGGGCGCTGCGCAGGAAGGAAATAGCCGGCATTGTCGGTAATTCGCGCAATCGAAGAACGACCTGCAGGGGGCATTCCATGCAACTTCACAGACTGCTTCTCATGCTGCTGCCTCTGACGGCCTTTCCGGCGCAGGCCGAAGAGATACTGGTGGGCACCGGAAGCAGGTCGGGTGTCTACTATCAGGTTGGACGGTCGATCTGTCGCCTGGTGATACGAAACATGGCACAGGTGTCGTGCACGCCAGTGGAGACCGCCGGCTCGGTGTCCAATCTCGCCAACGTCGAGGGCGGCTCCCTCGAGTTCGGCATCGTCCAGTCGGACATACAGCATCACGCCATCCATCGCACCGGACCCTATGCGTTCGTCGACACCCCGCATGACAACCTGCGCTCACTTTTCTCGCTGTATACCGAACCCTTTAACCTGATCGCGCGCAACGATGCCGGCATATCCGGTCTGGATGACCTGAAGGGCCGGAGGGTCAACATCGGCAACCCCGGTTCGGGGCAAAGGGCGACCATGGAGATCGTCATGCGCGCCAAGGGCTGGAGCACCAACGACTTCCAGCTGGCGATGGAGCTGCCGGCTTCGCAGCAGTCGATGGCCCTGTGCCACAATCGGGTGCAGGCGATGGTCTTTACCGCAGGCCACCCCAACCCGTCGATATCCCAGGCACTGCAACTGTGTGACGCAAGCCTCGTCGAGGTGGCCGGCGCCGAGATCGACAAGCTGGTTTCCGAACATCCCTTCTACGCCTACACGTGGATTCCTGCCGGCACATACCCGGATGTCACAGGACCGGTGAAGACCTTCGGCACCCTGGCCACCGTGGTCTCGTCTTCTGATGTAGACGACCAGCTGGTGTATGAAACGGTCCAGACCGTTTTCGAAAACCTCGACCGATTCAAACGGATGCACAAGGCGTTTCAAGGGCTAAAACCCGAAGACATGATGAGCACAGGCCTTGCCGCGCCCCTGCACAAAGGCGCCCAACGCTACTACCGGGAACAGGGGTGGCTTGACTGACCCCGGTCAGAAAGCGGATTCAGACCGCCTGTCGAAACTCGCCCATGTTTTCGTTTTTCTGCCCCACTGCTACTTTTTCTTCGCTTTTTTGCCTTTTGTCTTTTTCCCTTTCTTCCCTGAACCGGACCCCTTCTTGTTCGCGGAATCAGCGCCCATACTGACTTTGATCTGCTCGGCATACAGTTCCGTCAACGGGTGCCAGACCTCCTGATAAAGCAACTGCTCTTTCTCATCGTCCGTGTCGGCAGACTCGATAATGTCAATCGCGCGCCGGTACAGATACTCCTCAAGCTCCAATCTCGTGGTCATCAGCGTTCTCCCCGCCCAATGGTGTTTATCAATTGTAGGCGATAGCCCGGCCGCAGTCGGTTTGGTCGGTCTCAAGCCGATACCGCATTTCAGGCCTCTCGTTTTTTCTCTTTGTCCTTCTTGCCGCCCTCCTTTCCGTTCTTCTTTCCGTTCTTCTTCTTTTTCTTGCCCTTGTCTTTATTCGCCTTATTCGACTCAGATGCATGGATGGCGGCAAAGGCCAGCCGATGCCTGTGCTGATCCTTGTACTGAGCAAGCAGGGCCAGGGCATCTTCGATGTATTGGCGTGAGGTGGTTTCATCGGTAAGGTAACGGTGCAACAAATAGAGCCACTGTTCGTGAATCTCACAAAATTCGGCCGCACCCAGTTCGGCCAGCGGACAGTCGGCACAGCGCAGATAAACGGTTCGCCCCGCGAGGGTATTCCTTTCCCAGTCGCGCCGGTATCTGGCGGCGTGCTCCGCGATCCAGTCCACGGCCCTGCTGCGGTGCTCGGTTTTCGGGAACCCGGCCAGGTGCATTCTCAGTTCCTTCAGCTGACGCTGCAGGAACTCCTCGTTGGCCGCATCCGGACCATCCGAATCCACGACGAAACGCAGGATCAGCGCCAAGAAGGGGTCGTCAACGACAAACATGACGACGCCGAATTTCGCCGGGAAGGCATCGGGAAAAAGCGCCAGATCGGAAGTCGATTGTCATCGCGACCTCCATCGGTCAGCGAACAGGGCCCTCACGAAGTGAGACTCAATTTCGCCGTCAAGGTTACACTGTGCCCCATCGTCCATGCACGGACCCGACGAGATGACCCATCAGGAAATCATTCGCCAGCGGACACGCGGTCGTGGCACCTACGACATAACCGGACAGGTACGTGCCGTGGTGGAGAACGCAGGGGTCCGGACCGGACTCTGCCACCTGTTTCTGCAGCACACCAGTGCGTCATTGATCATCTGTGAAAATGCCGACCCGAGCGTGCGCAGTGACCTCGAACGCTTCATGCTGCGACTGGTACCCGACGGTGACCCGATCTACGACCATACCCAGGAAGGCCCGGACGACATGCCGGCTCACGTGCGCGCGGTCCTGACCAAGATGGACATGACCCTGCCCGTCAGCAACGGGCATTGCGCCCTGGGGACCTGGCAGGGGATATACCTGTATGAGCATCGACGCCACCCACACGACCGGCGGGTGGTCGTGACCGTGCGCGACTGAGGGGAAAGGCTCCCCCCGGTCGCGGCATCAGCCGGCCGTCTACTTTTTGAGCGAGTTAATGGCCTTGGTGAAGCCTTTCAGCGACAGCGGCAGTCCCACCACCTGCTTGTTGGGCGCGGCCACGCGAACAACTGCCTGCTCGCCCTTCTTCATCGCGGTGACCATATCCGGCGGCATCGGGGCAGCCACCGTGGTGCAGCCCTCCTGCGCGCACAGGAAATAGGTCAGCTTGATAGGCTCGGCACCTTCAATGGTCAGAGCCGCCCCCGGCGGCAACAGGGAGCCGAGCGGCACGGTTATCACCACCAGCGGGTCACCCTGACCCTCGCGGTAGGCGATCCTCGCCCCTAAAACCAGCTGTCCACCCTCTTTCTTGGTTACGTTCTGAAACACGTAACACAGCTCTTTATCACCTTCAGGCGACTTGTCGCACTTGTACCCCCAGTCGCCGTAGGTTACAGCGTCGGCATCTTGGGCCACCGCCGTATTGGAAATCAGCAGCGAACCTGCCAACGTCAGGAGGAAAGTGGAAAAAATTCTGCGCATCATGCAATCCGTCTTAGATGAGTGTCAGCGCAGTCTACCGATAAACGGGGCCCACGAGAATGACCATGGCCAGGTCCCCGGATTCCCCGATTCGTGGGACTCGGCAGACATCGCGCGGCGCCCCCGGTTGCGCGGCCCGGCGAGTTATAGATAAATACTATCAATAAATTAGTAACATACAATTTTACCAATCATTGCTGCGGCCGGATACTGGCGACCACTGAACGCAAACCCCGTATCCAAGGAGCAACAAGATGAATCTGCAGAACCGCGAAGGCCAATCCGTCCCAAACGTCGTTTTCCGTACCCGTCGCGACCACGAATGGGTCGATGTAACCTCTGACGAGGTGTTCAAGGGCAAGACCGTGGTGGTATTCGCCCTGCCCGGCGCTTTTACCCCGACGTGCTCCTCTACCCATGTGCCACGCTACAACCAGTTGGCCCCGGCGCTCAGCCAGGCCGGCGTCGATGAGATCATCTGCGTGTCCGTGAACGACGCCTTCGTCATGAACGAATGGCAGGCCGAACAGAAGGCGACGAATCTCACTTTCCTGCCGGACGGCAATGGTGATTTCAGCCGCGGCATGGGCATGCTCGTCGCCAAAGAGGACCTGGGCTTCGGCGATCGTTCCTGGCGTTACTCCATGCTGGTGAAAGACGGCGTCATAGAAAAAATGTTCATCGAGCCGGACCAGCCGGGTGACCCCTTCGAGGTCTCCGACGCGGATACCATGCTCGGCTACATTGCGCCGAAAGCCGACAAGCCGCTCGACGTGACCGTATTCACCCGCGAGGGCTGCCCCTACTGTGTGCGCGCCAAGGGTATGCTGCGTGATGCCGGCATCCAGTTCGACGAACTGGTGCTCAACCGCGATTATGGTGAGGTCACCCTGCGCGCCGTTGCCGGCGCCTCGATGGTCCCGCAGGTATTCATCAACGGCGCGCACGTAGGCGGCTCAGACGATCTCGAGCAATACCTGGCCGGGCGCGAGAGAGCGGCGGCCTGATGAAAGCAGTGGCGGTACGGGCGGGTTCTCCGCCCGCACCAGCGGACAACAATGAGCAGGAGCACGACAATGAACACGCATTTCGACCTTATCGCGATAGGTGGCGGGAGTGGCGGCCTGGCGGTCGCCGAAAAGGCCGCCCAGTTCGGCCGCAGGGTCGCTGTGGTCGAAACGGCAAAGATCGGTGGCACCTGCGTCAATAACGGTTGCGTACCGAAGAAGGTGATGTGGTATGCCGCCAACCTGGCGCATGCGGTAGACGATGCCGGCGACTTCGGCATCCCTGCACAGCGCGGTGCCACCGACTGGAACAAGCTGGTTATCGGCCGCCAGGAATACGTCGACATGATCAACCGTTACTGGGACGGCTATGTGGTCGAGACCGGCATCACCCGGATCGATGGGACTGCCCGCTTCGTCGATGCACGCACCATAGAGGTGAATGGGCAGCAGTACACCGCGGATCACATCGTGGTCGCCACCGGCGGCCGGCCGATCGTGCCCCCGGCGCCGGGCGCCGGGCTGGGCATCACCTCGGACGGTTTCTTCGAGCTGACCGAACAACCGCACAAGGTAGCGATCATCGGTGCCGGCTATATCGGCGTAGAACTGGCCGGCGTGCTGCGTGCCCTGGGTTCCGAGGTGACCGTGGTCGCGCTCGAGGCGCGGGTGCTCGAGACCTTCGACGACATGATCAGCGAGGTGCTGATGGCCGAGATGCGCAAACAGGGGATCAATCTGCGCCTGTGCTTCCAGGTCGCCGGGCTCGCAGACACCGACCAGGGCATCGCGCTGGATGCCAGCGATGGCGAGCGCCTCGATGGTTTTGACAGCGTGATCTGGGCGGTGGGGCGGGCACCCAATACG
>CAZCDY010000010.1:0-9470 GCA_964497145.1 uncultured Gammaproteobacteria bacterium | reverse complement strand
CGAAACCCCTTATCCCGGTAGCCGGCCGCACCCTGCTCGAACACGCCATCGATCATCTTGAAAACGCGGGCGTCGAGACCCGGGCCAACGGCCTGATACCGACCGATGCGTACCAGAACACCAATGTCCCCGGCGTCTATGCCATCGGCGACATCACCGGGCGCGCACCGCTGACACCGGTCGCGATCGCCGCCGGACGCCGCCTCGCGGCGCGCCTGTTCGACAACCAGCCGCAAAGCCGGGTCGACTACGAGAACATACCCAGTGTGGTGTTTTCACACCCACCGGTGGGAACGGTGGGCATGACCGAAAGGCAGGCACGCGAGGGGCACGCAAAGGTCACCATCTACAAGACCGACTTCACCCCGATGCGTCATGCACTGTCGGCGCACGGCGTCACCACCGCCATGAAGCTGGTCTGTGCGGGTGAAGATCAACGCGTTGTGGGCATTCACCTGATCGGCGACAACGTCGACGAGATGCTGCAGGGCTTCGCGGTCGCGGTAAGGATGGGCGCGACCAAGGCGGACTTCGACAACACCATCGCTATCCACCCGATCAGTGCCGAAGAACTGGTCACCATGCAGACCCCGGAGCCCGAGCCGCAGACACATCATTGTGTCGACTGCGGCACCGAATGGAAGGAGGTCAGTTGAACCCATGGGGGCCTGACCCCGCGGCGTGATCATTTGTCATTGCGGCTACGCTCGACTAGGGGCAGACTGAATCTGAAGGTGCAAGGGAGTGGCAGTTATGCTGGTTCTCACCCGCAATGAAGGGCAGTCGATTCTGATCGGTGAAGACATCAAGCTCACGATCGTCAGCACGAAAGGGGCCCAGGTGCGCTTCGGCATCGAGGCACCGCGCGACGTGACGATTCTGCGCGAAGAAGTCAGCAAGAGAGACGAGAAAAAAGAGCCCGCCTCTTGAACGTCTGGCGACTGTGTACACGCGTCGGCTGTTATTGGTGCAGTCTCCGACGGCGGGGTTTCTGTCGCTCCGGCGGCACAACCGACCACGGGCCCGACCGGGGCCACACGCCAGTGATCCGGCCTAATCCAGATTTTGTGTTGCAAGCATGATCTGTTGGAATGCAGCCTTGAGCTATCCGCGAGACCGATTCCCTCGAAGGCGATCCTATGTTACTGAGCCGCTGCGGCAGTGCCCAAACAGCGCGTCCCGTGCTGGCCTGCATCCTGTTCCTCTGCCTCCTGCCGACGCTGTCATCCGCGGCGTATGCCGGATCAGACGAGGAGCCCTGGCTGCTGGTGGACACCGAGGCACTGACATTGACCGTCATGCGCGGCGAGCAGCCCAGGCTGACCCTGCACAACATCGCCATTGGACGTTATGGTACGAGCCTCGACAAACAACGCGGCGACAATACTACCCCGCTGGGCCGTTTCCACGTCGCCTGGATCCAGCGTGATTCAGGCTTCCATCGATTCATCGGTCTGGATTACCCCGACGTCGAACGCGCAGAGAAGGCTTACCGCGAGGGCGTGATCAGCCAACGCGAGCGGCAGGCGATCATCGTTGCGCACCGACGCGGCAAACGCCCGCCGCAGGATACGGCGCTGGGTGGTCAGATCGGCATCCATGGCCTTGGCCAGGCCGACCCCCAACTGCACGAAAGCATGAACTGGACAAGGGGCTGCGTCGCCGTCACCGACCGTCAGGTGGATGCGCTGTTGCCCTGGGTCCGCGTCGGGATGACAGTGGAAATCCGTTGAGGGGTATTCTAATCTCTCCCGGATACCCTTATGTCTTTAGGGGTATGGGATAACGGATCCAAAGACAGCAATGAAGAGGAAGCATTGATGAAGACAATCTCACTCAGGACCCTGGCCCTGTTGGCCGCCAGTGGACTGCTGTTCGGTTGTGCCACCACCCAGCAGAAGGAACTTCAGAGTCAGCTCGACGAGGTTCGTGCGATCGCTGAGCAGGCCGCCGCAGACGCTGCCGCTGCACAGTCCCGTGCGGATGCCGCGATGGATGCCGCATCCGATGCCAAGGCACAGTCGCAGCAGACCGAGGACAAGGTCGACCGGATGTTCAAAAAGGCGATGTACAAGTAATAATGCCTGCAGGCGCACGACCCGTGCCCCTCGCCCGCCGTTGGCGAGGGGCATATCAGGATCATTTCTCCGCCCCCCCACGAAAGCCAGCCAGACACGCTACCTGAACAACGGGTTGCTGATTACGCGGCCCGGTACCCCGGGCCTGGAAACGGCCACCGGCACCCCGTGCATCTCTTCTACCGCCCGACGCAGGGCCCGGCCGTCCAAAACCGCCGGTTTTGTTTCCAATTCCTCGTAGACGCGCTCCAGGGTGAAGCGCAGCAGGTCTTCCTGCGCTACGGGATCCTCATCCAGCGGCGGGTGAACCTCGACGTGCAGCACACCATCCTGCCAGCCGGTCTTCACCGGCTGATTCACGATCTGCACCGGGGTCCCCACCTTTACCCGATCAAACAAGTGCTCGATATCCTCCGGCAGCAGCCGGACGCAGCCATGGGTCACGCGCATACCGACACCGTAGGGCTTGTTGGTGCCGTGGATCAGGTAGCCGGGGATATTCAGCCGCAGGGCACGGGTTCCGAGCGGATTGTCAGGCCCTGGCGGCACCAGCTCCGGCACTGTCTCACCCTCGGCCGCCGCCTCCTCCCTGACCGACTTTGGCGGACGCCAACTCGGATTGCGCTGCTTGCGCACGATCCTGGCGCCACCCAGGGGAGTCTTCCAGTCCATACGACCGATACTCGCCGGATAGGTATCGACCATCGCAGAGGCTTTGCCGGTCTCAGGGCGGAACGAATAGATGCGCATCTCGGGCAGGTTCAACACCAGGCCCCGACGTGGCGCATCAGGCAGGATGTAGTGGCTGGGAATCAACACCGGTTCACCCTCTGCGGGCAGCCAGCGGTCCACACCCGGGTTGGCCAGCCGGATCTCTTCCTGTCCGACATCGTGGATGCGCGCAATATCGAGCAGGGTCTCGCTGCGGCTGGCCCTGGCCAGCTGTACTTCGCCAATCAGGTCATTGCCGGCCGCGGGCACAGGATAGCCGACGGCCTCGGCGACGCCACACTGGAGCAGCAGCAACGACAACATGCGAAAAACGGGCGGCCACCGGTTCATTACGGCTACTTGTAGTTACCGCGGTCGAGCCCGTACTTTTTCATCTTGTCGTACAGGGTCTTGCGCGGCAGTCCCAGGGATTCCATGGTCGCCTTGATACTGCCGTTGTTGGCCTCCAGGTGCTGCACTATCAGGCTGCGTTCGAAACACTCCAACTGTTCCGGCAGGGTAATGGCCGGACGGTCTTCACCACCACTGACCATCTGCTCGATATCGTAACCACAGGCCTCACCCAGCAGGACATAACGCTCCGCGGCATTGCGCAATTCGCGCACATTGCCCGGCCAGTCGGCCATCATCAGGCGATTCAACTGATCCGGCCCGGGAGTCAGCGGTTCGCGCTGGTAACGTGCACCGGCCACGAGCACGAAATGCTGGAACAAAAGCGGTATGTCCTCGCGCCGCTCCCGCAGCGGCGGGATATCGATCATCACCACGCTGAGTCGATAGTAGAGATCCTCCCGGAACTCACCCCGCGTGGCCGCTTCGCGCAGATCCACCTTGGTCGCCGCCACCACCCGAAGATCCAGGGGGATGAGTTCGTTCGATCCCAGGCGCTCAATCGCCCTCTCCTGCAACACACGCAGCAGATGGACCTGCACCTGCATCGGCATGCTCTCGATCTCGTCCAGGAACAGGGTGCCGCCATTGGCATGCTCGAACTTGCCGATGCGTTGCGACCTGGCATCGGTGAAGGCACCGGCCTCGTGTCCGAACAACTCGCTTTCGATCAGGCTCTCGGCCACCGCACCACAGTTTACGGCGACAAAATTCTGATCGCGCCGGCGACTGTTTTCGTGCAGGGAGCGCGCCACCAGCTCCTTGCCGGTGCCGGTCTCACCATTGACCAGCACATCGGCGTCGGTATCCGCGACCTGGCCGATGGTCAGGCGCAGGCGCTGGACCGCCGGCGTGTTGCCGATGAGCCTCGGCCCCAACTGGCTTTGCACCGCCAGCTCATTCTTCAGGCGGCGGTTCTCCATCGTCAGGGTACGTTTGTCGATCGCGCGGCCGACCGTATCGACCAGGTCTTCGACCGCGAACGGCTTTTCGATGAAGTCATAGGCCCCGGCACGCATCGCCTCCACCGCCATGCTGACATCACCATGACCGGTGATCAGGATGATCGGCAGATGCGGATCGATGGCCTGCGAGAGTTGAAGAAACCTCATGCCATCGATACCTGGCATGCGGATGTCGCTGATCACGGCGCCCGGCCAGTCCGCATCCAGAACGTCAAGCGCCCTCTCTGCCCGGTCGAAGGCATGCACTGTGTAGCCGGCCAGATCGAGCGCCTGGGTGGCCGCGACCCGGATATGCTCCTCATCGTCGATCAGCATCACCGGCGGCATTTTCATAGCATTCATATTGCGAGCTTACTGCGCCATCCTTCGTGAATCACCCATCCGTTACTATCTGGGCATGATTTGACCTCGGTCCAAGCGGGGGGACTGGCTTGCCCGTCGAGTTGTAGTAATCTGTCCGCTGCCTTTAACCCACCAGATCAGGAGAAGAACCATGGCCGAACTGTTCTCTGCCGAATGGATGAACCAACTCAAGGATGCCTGGAATGACGAGCCGGAGGTTCGCGACAAGCTGGCCGAGATCGGTTTCAGCTCGGTGATTACCTGTGGATTCAAAGACGAAGACCAGCCGCGCGGTGTGTTCGTGGTCGAGAACGGCGAATGTGTGAGGGCCGGCGACTATGCCGATGAGGCACCCGACTGGGATATGCGGGCATCCCGCAAAGACTGGATGAAATGGGTCGAGAAAGGCCTGGGCATGGCCGGCATGGGAACTGCCTTCGCAATGGGCAAGCTCAAGTTCGTCCACGGTGATTTCAAGGGCATGATCAAAGACCCGCGGATGGCCGGCCCTTTTGTCAAAAGCTTCGGCCTGATGAACAAGATCGGGGCAGAGTGAAGGACGGCCCATCCAGCCCCGCAGCATTCACTGCGGGTGCTGGATCGTGTGATGCCCATCCCAAGCAGCCAGCGTGAGGGTGAAAACGGCCCCGCCCTCGAGGGCATTGGCGGCCGTGAGCGATCCGCCAAGCCGCTGCACGATGGTGTGTGAGATGGAAAGCCCCAGCCCCAAGCCCCCCTTGCTGGTAGTGAAAAACGGGTCGAAAATCCGGCCCAGGTTCTCCCGGGCAATGCCCGGACCACTGTCGTGCACACGCACCCGGACCCTGTCGCCATCCTGACGCGCGCTCACATCGATCCGCCTGACGGGCCGTTGTTCGAGCACATCGCAGGCATTGCCGATCAGATTCACCAGCACCTGCTCGAGCTGAACCGGGTCGGCGGCCACGAACAGATCCTCCCGGGGCAGGTCGACGAGCAGTTGCGCACCCGCCTGTTGCACCCGCGTGCGCACGATGCGTCGCGCACCATCCATGCCGGCACTCAGAGAGACCCTGATCAGCCGGCCGCTGGCCTTGCGTGAAAACACCTTCAGCTGACCGCTGATCTGTGCCATACGCCCGGTCAGTTCGCTGATCTGCTGCAGGTTCCAGCCGGCCTGTTCCAGATTTTCCCTCTCCAGATAGATACGCGCATTGTCGGCATAGGTGCGCATTGCGGTCAGCGGCTGGTTGAGTTCGTGATTGATACCCGCCGACATCTGGCCCAAGGCGGCCAGCTTGGCGGCCTGTATCAGCTCGTCGCGAGTGCGCTCGTGTTCCTCGACCTCCTGGCGCAGACGGCGGTTGGCCTCGGTCAGGTCGACCGTGCGCTGCCCCACCCGCCGTTCGAGTTCCACCAACGCCTCCTCCATCGCCACCCGCTTCTCCGACTCACGCTCACGTTGACGACGCCTGCGCGCGGCATACAGCCACCCGGCCGTCACCAGCAGCAGCAACAGCGTGAGCACCAACAGGCGTGTCTGCCAGACCTGCGGGGCTATCACCCTCTGCGAGACCAGCAGCTGCACCCGCCAGTCGGCCTGTGGCATGTCGGTCGCCAGACCGAGATAGCCCGCACCACCGGGCTCACCGAGCTGGAGTATCTTCGCACCGGAGGCACGGGTTTGCTGTTGGCGGTAAAAAATGGGTGTGAGGTCGGCCTCTGTGTAGCGCCGTGACTCGCGGATACGCGCGATCTCCGCTGCAGTCAGGGGATACAGGGTGCGGTAGCGCCACTCAGGTCGTGTGGAGACAAAGATGATGCCGTCCGGATCGGTGACGATCAGTTCGGTGTCCTTTTTGCGCCAGTTGCTCTCCAGGGTATCTATGTCGATCTTGACCACGACCACGCCGAGCGGCTCGTCGGCATCACCCACCGGGTAAGAGAAGTAATAACCGCGCCGGCCCGAGGTGGTACCAAGCGCATAGTAGCGGCTGGCCTCGCCACGCATGGCGTCGGTGAAATAAGGGCGGAAACTGAAATTGCTGCCGACAAAGGTCAAAGCGTCCTGCCAGTTGCTGGCGGCCAGGGTCACTCCGTTAACATCCATCAGGTAGATATCGAGAGAACCTGCCATCTCGTTGACATGGCTTAGAAAAACATTGACCTGTTGCTGCTGCTCGCGGTTATTCGGTGCAATCAGCAGACTCTGCAGACGAAAATCTCCGGCCAGCAGGGATGGCAGAAAGGCATAGTGATCCAGCTGACCTTCCAGGCTCGAAACGTACAGGTCGAGTTCCTGTCGACCCTGCAGTTCCAGCTCATCAAGCAGCGCTTCCCGCTGAACGCTGCCCGCATACCAGGACAGGAGCAGCATCAATGCGGCCCCTCCCCACCAGCCGAGCCTGCGCTTCATCCGGCCTGGGCGCGGTACCTCAGCTACCGAGTTCGAGGATGCCATCCATTTCCACGCTGGCACCACGCGGCAGGGAGGCCACCCCGATCGCCGCACGCGCCGGGTAGGGTTCCTGGAAATACTCAGCCATGACCTGGTTCACCGTAGCGAAGTTGGCCAGATCCACCAGAAAGACATTGAGCTTGGCCATATCGTCGAGACCGCCACCCGCGGCACGTGCCACGGCCTGCAGATTGTCCAGCACACGTCGGATCTCGGCCTCGGTATCACCCTCTATCATGGTCATGCTCTGCGGATCCAGGGCAATCTGGCCCGAGAGGTAAACCGTGCTGCCAACCTTCACCGCCTGAGAATAGGTACCGATGGCCTGAGGTGCCTGATCTGTTTTTATGATTTCCCGACTCATGCGCGAACTGCTCCCGCCAGATTGGTTGATATTACGCCGCCGCATCAGTGCGGCCGCCCCCGGTCCCGCAACGGGACTCGCCCACCGCCGCGTCCATAAGGACGCAAACGGCTAAGCTGAGATCATGTATGCACTGTATCGAAAGCCGTTTGCCCTGCCCAGCCTGATCCTGGCCCTGCTGCTTTCGGCCTGCGACGGCAAACCGCTGCCACCCCGCTCGGCCGAGCCCGTGCCCGACATCTACCTCGAGGCGCTGCAGGAGGCCGAGGCGCTCAAGTACAGCATCGAGGAACACAATGAAAATCAACGCCGGATCGGGGAACTGATCGGTGGGAATCAGGCACCGGTGCGCTGACGCCAGACACCAAACACCAGCATCAGGCCGACCAGGATCAGCACCGCCGTATTCCCCCAGAATGCGAAAGGCGTGGTGCCGCGCATCGGGACTACGTCATCGGTGAGGACCGCCTTCTCGAACTGCGGCGAGGTGCGCTGCAGACCACCGCGCTCGTCAATGATCGCCGAGATACCCGTGTTGGTGGCACGCAGCAGAAAACGACCGGTCTCGAGGGCACGCATACGCGCAATCTCGAGGTGCTGATGCGGCGCGAGTGAATCGCCGAACCAGGCATCGTTGCTGGCATTGATCAGCAGGGCCGCCTCGGGCAGGGCACGGATGATCTCGTCGCCGTAGGCATCCTCGTAGCAGATATCGACCCCGACCGGGTATCCGGCAAGCGTGATCAGCGGTTTGCCGTTGCCACCGGGCGAAAAGTCAGACATCGGAATGCGCAGGAAATCCAGCAGCGGCCGGGTCCACTTATCGAACGGCAGGTACTCGCCGAAAGGCACCAGATGCCGTTTGTAATAGTGGTCGCGTCCACTCACACCGAGACTCATCATGGCATTGTAGTACTCTGCCTGCTCGCTGCCGGCGACGATACCCAGCAGGACATCGCGCCGCTGTGCGCGCATCTGCGCATGCAGAGGTTGCAGCAGGCTCGCTTCGACCTCGGAATCGAATGCCGGCACCGCGGTCTCCGGCCAGACCACGATGCGACTGTCCGGCACCGAGGCGGTCATCTCCAGATACAGATTCAGTGACGGCACCCGCATTGCACGCACCCATTTCTCATGCTGCGGGATATTGCCCTGCAACAGGCTGACCCGAACCGGTTCACCCGCCGCTTCGGTCCATGGCAACTGCTGCAGGCCGAGACCGCCTGCCCACAACACCAGCAGCAACACGACCGCGCTCAGGCGCGGCCATAGATTGAGCAGACCTGCCGAGACCGCAAGTGCCAGGCTGATACCGAACACGCCCAGCACCGCCCCGAACCCTGCCAGCGGCAGATCGATCTGGCTGTAGCCCAGAGACAGCCAGGGAAATCCGGTGAACAACCAGCCGCGCAACCACTCCAACGACACCCACAGGGAAGGCAGGATCAGGACCAGCCAGAGGGCGTCAGAGCCAGAACGCAGTCGTTCTGCCAACCAGCCTGCCAGGGCGTAATACAGAGAGAGGAACAGGATAAACAACAGGGTAATGGCTACCGCCAGTGCCAGCGGGACACCGCCAAACTGGGCGATACTGACGCGCACCCAGAACACGCCGAATCCGAGCAGGCCGAGCCCGAAAGCGTAGCCGGTCCAGGCATTCAGTCCGGCGCGGGCCGGGTTGCGCCACAGGTGGAACAGCAGGGCGAGCGAAAACAGCGGTATCAAGCCGAGACCGAAAGGGGCAAAACCCATCACGGTGAGCGCGCCGGCGAGGAAGGCCAGCAGCAGCTGGCCGGCGACGGGCCAGGCAGCAGGATTCATCAAGCCCCTTATCCCCTGTTGTCGGGTTCCGCAGTCACGCCCGAAGGTGTGTGTTCATCGGCATAGGGTGCCGGATAACCCAGCGCGCTCAGGATATCCGTTTCCAGGGCTTCCATCTCGGCAGCCTCGGCATCGCTCTCATGGTCATAACCCTGCAGGTGCAGCATCCCGTGTACCACCATGTGCGCCCAGTGCGCCTCGAGGCCCTTGCCCTGCTCGCCCGCCTCGCGTTCGACCACCGGAGCACAGATCACCAGGTCCCCGGCATGATCGAGGTCGATCTCAGGCACCGGGTCGAAAGGAAAGGAAAGCACATTGGTCGCCTTGTCTTTGCCGCGAAA
>CAZCDY010000009.1:0-50511 GCA_964497145.1 uncultured Gammaproteobacteria bacterium | reverse complement strand
CCATTCAAGCCAGATCCGCTTGACCATCAGGGCATCGCTCAGTTCCGTCCATGCAGAAGAATGTGCGGCCCAAAGACAGCGACGTCAAGCCGCCACGACGGACACGAAAAAGGGCCCGCAGGCCCTTTATCGAGAAGAAAGGTATTGATGACGAATCAGCGCTGATCGATGGGCACGAATTCGCGCGGCTCGGGCCCCGTGTAATTCGCGGATGGGCGAATGATCTTGCCATCCTGACGCTGTTCAATGACGTGCGCACCCCAACCCGTCACGCGCGCGATGACGAAAAGTGGCGTGAACATATCGGTCGGAACATGCATCTGGTTGTAGGAGACGGCCGAGAACCAATCGAGATTGGGAAACATTTTCTTGGCCTCCCACATGACAGACTCGATCCGTTCGGCAATCGTGAACATCCTGGTGTCGTTGTTCTCTTCAGACAGACCGCGTGCCACACGCTTGATCACGTCATTACGCGGATCACCAATGGTATAGACCGGGTGACCAAAGCCGATAACGATCTCTTTATGTGAGACCCTCTCGCGAATATCCGCCTCCGCTTCATCCGCCCCGTGGTAGCGACTCTGGATATGGAAGGCGACTTCATTGGCACCACCGTGCTTGGGACCCCGCAGAGCACCAATCGCACCGGTTACCGCCGAGTACATATCAGAGCCGGTACCGGCAATCACACGGGCCGCAAAGGTGGATGCATTGAATTCGTGCTCGGCATAAAGATTCAGCGACGTATGCATCGCCCGCACCCAGGATTCCGACGGCTTTTCACCATGCAGCAGATGCAGGAAATGCCCCCCCACCGAGTCATCATCGGTCTCGACATCAATTCGCTTGCCATTGACAGCAAAGTGGTACCAGTAGAGCAGCATCGAACCCAGGCTCGCCATCAGGCGGTCGATAATGTTGCGCGCCTCGGGCTCTGATTGGTCCTCTTTCTCAGGCAGACAGGCCCCAAGAACCGAGCAGCCGGTACGCATGACATCCATCGGGTGTGCCGATGACGGCAAAGCCTCGAGCGCCTGCTTCACGGACCCGGGCAGACCGCGCAATGACTTGAGCCTGCGCTTGTAATAATCCAACTCGGCCTGGGTCGGTAGCTTGCCGTAGATCAGCAGATAGGCAATCTCCTCGAACTCGCAGGTCTCTGCCAGATGCAGAATATCGTAGCCACGGTAATGCAGATCGTTACCGCTCCTGCCGACTGTGCAAATAGCGGTATTGCCGGCCGCGGTACCCGACAGCGCGACCGACTTCTTTGGTTTGGGTAGTACCGATTCACTCATTGCTGAACTCCTTTGTATCTCGTCGTGCGAGCACTGGCCTCTGAAAGACAGGCTCGTGCGCTCAATCAGATTCTTCCGCCATGAACAGCTGGTCGAGTTTCTGCTCGAATTCGTGGTAGCCGAGATAGTCGTACAGATCCATACGGCTCTGCATGATGTCGACCACATTCTGCTGTGTACCCTCTGCGCGCAGCGTCTGATAAACCTGCAAGGCCGCCGCGTTCGCTGCACGAAATGCGGACAGCGGATAGAGGGCGATACTGACATCGACGCTGGCCAGTTCGTCGGTCGTGAACAAGGGGGTGGCGCCGAACTCCGTAATATTCGCCAATACGGGCACTTTCACCGCATCCACGAATTGGCGGTACTGCGGCAGTTCGTTGATCGCCTCGGGGAAGATCATGTCGGCGCCCGCTTCCACACAGGCGCAGGCACGATCAATCGCAGCCTGCATGCCCTCCACTGCGAGGGCATCGGTACGGGCCATGATCACGAAATCGGGGTCGGTCTTGGCATCCACCGCCGCCTTGATCCGATCGACCATCTCGTCCTGGGTCACCACCGCCTTGTTTGGCCGGTGGCCACAGCGCTTCTGCTGTACCTGGTCCTCGATATGGATGGCCGCCGCGCCGCCCTTGATCATTTCACGCACAGCGCGGGCAATATTGAATGCACCACCCCATCCGGTATCGACATCCACCAGCACGGGCAAGGTGGTGACGTCCGTAATACGCCGCAGATCGGTCAACACATCTTCCATGGTGGTGATGCCCAGGTCCGGGATGCCGCAGGAACCTGCCGCCACACCACCACCTGAAATGTACAGTGACTTGAAACCTGACGCCTCCGCGAGGCGAGCATGGTAAGCGTTTATCGCTCCCACACACTGCAGCGGTTTCTCTGCTGCGACCGCATCCCTGAATTTTTTACCTGCTGATTCAATGGTCATTTTATTTACCTGCTCATTTATGGCTGCAGAGGCACACGACACTTTGTGCAGATCAGGCTGAGCCCGGATGCCTGACCGGAAAAAGCCGCCCTGAGTCTCTGCGCTGCCTCTGATGCCGATCCTAGTTTTTTGCGGCAAGTAGCCGTTCTACGTTTTCACGCGAGGCACGGATGTGCGCCCGCATCATCAATTCAGCCATCTCCGGATCACGACGCTCGATCGCATCGACGATATGCTCATGCTCCACGAACGCTCGCGGACCGCGTTTGCTGGCCATACCGAACTGGTAGCGATACAGCCTCACCAGGTGATAGAGATCGTTGCATAGCAGATCGATCATGCGCGTATTGTGGCTTCCCTGGACTATCCGATAGTGAAAATCCAGATCGCCCTCACGCTGAAAGTAAGCATGCTCCGTGTCACGTGCGATCTGCTCACCGTGTCGGCCGAGCAGATGGCGCAGGTCCGCGATTTCTTCATCGCTCATGTACTGCGCCGCCAATCGTGCAGACATTCCCTCCAGCGCCTCACGCACATGAAAGATCTCGATCAGCTGTCTGCTGCTGAGTGTCACCACGCGCGCGCCCACATTGGGCCGCCTCACCACCAGTCCACAGGCCTCGAGTCGACCTATCGCCTCGCGCAGCGGCCCACGACTGATGCCGTAGGCACGTGCAAGCTCCGGTTCACTGATCTTGCTACCGGCCGCGATATCGCCCTCGACGATCGCCTCCTTGATCAGAGAAAAGATACGATCCGGGATCGTACTGCCCTCTGAGTCAGGTACGGTCTTGCTGAGCGGTGTCATCGCGACCATTTCAGGACTTGGCGTAACCCAGTCCCTTCAGGGCTTCCGTGATCTCGTCCAGGATGGCCGGATCGTCGATTGTTGCCGGCATCTTGTACTCCTGCGAATCGGCAATCTTGACCATAGTGCCGCGCAGGATTTTGCCGGAACGCGTCTTTGGCAGACGTTTGACAACCGCCACCAGCTTGAAGGCCGCTACCGGTCCGATCTGTTCCCGTACCCGCTTGACCAGATCTGCGGCGACTTCTTTCGAGTCGCGGTCCACACCCGCCTTGAGTACGACCAGACCGAGTGGCATCTGACCCTTGAGTGCATCGGATACCCCGATGACAGCACACTCGGCAACATCCTGATGTCCCGCAAGCACTTCTTCCATGCCACCGGTGGAAAGACGATGGCCGGCGACATTGATCACGTCATCGGTACGGCTCATGATCCAAAGGTAACCGTCGGAGTCGCGGTAACCGGCATCACCGGTCAGGTAATAACCGGGATACTTGGTCAGGTAGGAGTCGATGAAGCGCTGATCGTTGCCCCACAGCGTAGGCAGGCAGGAAGGAGCCATTGGCAGTTTGACCACGATGTTGCCCATCTCGCCGTCGGGCATCTCTTCGCCTTCCTCGGACAGGATGCGGACGTCGTAGCCGGGCATCGCCACGGTCGGCGAGCCGGGCTTGATCTCCATCGGTTCGATACCCATCGGGTTCGCGGCGATGGCCCAGCCGGTCTCGGTCTGCCACCAGTGGTCGATCACCGGCATTTGCAGATTGTCACGTGCCCAGAACAAGGTATCAGGGTCGCAGCGTTCTCCAGCCAGATAGAGAGCCTTCATGCAGGACAGGTCGTACTTCTTGAGATACTCGCCCTCCGGGTCTTCTTTCTTGATCGCACGGAATGCGGTCGGCGCAGTAAACAACACCTTGACGCCGTAATCGCTGATCACGCGCCAGAAAGCGCCTGGGTCGGGCGTACCGACCGGCTTGCCCTCGTACATCAGAGTTGTGCAACCCGCGAGCAGCGGCGCATAGACGATATAACTGTGGCCGACGACCCAACCCACGTCCGAAGCGGCCCAGTAGACATCACCGGCCTCGACGTCGTAGATGTTCTTCATGGTCCAGTGCATGGCAACGGCATGGCCACCGTTGTCCCGCACCACACCCTTCGGCTCACCCGTGGTGCCCGAGGTATACAGAATGTAAAGGGGATCAGTCGCCTCGACAGGCACACACTCGGTCGGCTGTGCCTCCGCAACCGCTGCGTCCCAGTCGAGATCGCGCCCTTCGATCAGCCGCGCCTCCGCCTGCGGACGTGCCTTGATGATGCACGCGGATGGTTTATGGATGGAAAGCTTGATCGCCTCGTCCAGCAACGGCTTGTAGACCACGACGCGGTTCGGCTCGATACCGCAGGAGGCGCTGACGATGACCTTCGGCTTGGCATCATTGACCCGGGTCGCCAGTTCATTGGCAGCAAAGCCGCCAAACACCACGGAATGAATCGCACCCAGGCGGGCCGATGCCAGCATCGCAATCGCTGCTTCCGGAATCATCGGCATGTAGATAAGCACACGGTCACCCTTCTCCACGCCCTGTGCACGCAGGGCGCCGGCGAAGGCAGCAACTTCATCACGCAGTTCGGCGTAGGTGTAGGTCTTTCTCTGATCGGTGACGGGAGAATCGTAGATCAGGGCCGCCTGTTCACCACGACCGGACTCGATGTGGCGATCGATGGCGTTGTAGCAGGTGTTCAGCATGCCGCCAGAAAACCACTTGGGTACCGGCTTCGCATCGAGATCAAGGACGGTGTCCCACGGCTTTTCCCAGTGCAGCGCAGCGGCGGCCTCGCCCCAGAAACCTTCCGGGTCCGCCAGTGAACGTTCGTAGATTGCCTTGTAGTTGCCCATATCTTCCCCCTTTGAATTCATGCAAAGCCCGTCAACGCCTGCGGGCGAATTTTATTCCCGGCAAACACCCTTTCCGTTTTGCTCACCGAAAGAGCCCGGATCTGGCAAGCCGACTTAGATTGTCGACAATACTAGCTGTTTTGATCCTGAATTCGAGTAAAGAAGGATCCGGATACTATTGTTTTTTTACTATTGTCGACATTTAGAAAGCGTATCAAGTGTGCGACCGAGCGCCCGAACGTGCGTAAACACCGGCCTGCCGGGCCTCGCGTTGGCATTGCCGCCGGCAGACCGCTGCAGAGTCCAGGTCAGTCTTTCGACTCCCCGGCGATATACAGCCAGGTATCGATGACGGTATCCGGGTTCAGCGAGATGCTGCTGATCCCGCGATCCAACAGCCATTTGGCCAGGTCGGGATGGTCGGAGGGACCCTGGCCGCAGATACCCACGTACTTGCCGGCCTTGCGGCAGGCGTCAATCGCCATATCCAGCATCTTCAATACCGCCGGGTTGCGTTCGTCGAAGCTGTGCGCAACCAGGCCGGAGTCCCTGTCCAGGCCGAGAGTCAGTTGGGTCATATCGTTGGAACCGATGGAAAAACCGTCGAAATACTCGAGGAACTCCTCTGCCAGCACGGCATTCGACGGCAGTTCGCACATCATGATCACGCGCAGGCCTTGCTCTCCGCGCTTGAGTCCGTTCTCAGCCAAAAGCCTGATCACCCCCTCGGCCTCTTCGAGTGTGCGCACGAACGGGATCATGATCTCGAGGTTGTCGAGGCCCATATCCTCGCGCACCCTTCGTATCGCCTCACACTCCATATCGAAGCAGGCACGGAAGTTGGGCGCCAGGTAGCGCGAGGCACCGCGAAAACCGATCATCGGGTTCTCTTCCTCAGGCTCATACAGGGTGCCGGCAACCAGATTGGCATATTCGTTGGACTTGAAGTCCGACATGCGCAGGATAACGGTGTTCGGATAAAACGCCGCGGCGATACTCGAGATGCCCTCGACCACACGCTTGATGAAGAACTCGCGCGGGTCGCCGTAGGCGGCGATCCGCTCCTCGATATCGGCACGCACATCCGCCGGCACACGGTTCAGCTCCAACAGCGCCTGCGGATGGATCCCGACCATATTGTTGATGATGAACTCCAGGCGCGCGAGTCCGACACCGGCGTTCGGGATCTGGGCGAAGCTGAACGCACGCTCCGGATTGCCGACGTTCATCATCACCTTGACCGGCACATCAGGCATGCTGTCGAGTTCGATGCGTTTGAGTTCAAAATCCAGCACGCCATCGTATACAAAGCCGGTATCACCCTCGGCACAGGAGACGGTCACCGACTGACCGTCCTTGACCAGATCGGTTGCATCGCCACACCCGACCACCGCCGGCACACCGAGTTCGCGTGCAATGATCGCAGCATGACAGGTCCGTCCGCCTCGATTGGTCACGATTGCCGAGGCACGCTTCATGATCGGCTCCCAATCCGGGTCGGTCATATCGGTTACCAGCACATCACCGTCACCCACGGAGTCCATATCGTCGAGGCTCTTGATCACACGTGCAGTGCCGGCACCGATGCGTGCACCGATGGAGCGTCCCTCGACCAGCACCGCGGACTTGGCCTTCATCTCGTAGCGCTCAATCACATTGCCGCTGCGACTCTGCACTGTCTCCGGGCGCGCCTGAACAACATAAAGCTGGCCATCGAGGCCATCCAGGGCCCACTCGATATCCATCGGGCGACCGTAGTGCTGTTCAATCCGGATCGCCTGGCGGGCCAACTCCTCCACCTGTTCGTCACTGAGACAGAACCTGCGCCGATCCGCTTCATCCACGGCGACCGTGGTGACCGGCTCGTCTCCCTCATCGGCGTAGATCATCTTGATCGCCTTGCTACCGACATTGCGACGCACGATCGCGGGGCGCCCGGCGACCACGGTTGGTTTGTGAACGAAAAATTCATCCGGGTTTACCGCGCCCTGGACCACCATTTCACCCAGGCCGTAACTCGCCGTCACGAAAACCGCATCACGGAAGCCACTCTCGGTATCCAGGGTGAACATCACACCGCTCGCACCGATATCCGAACGGATCATCTTCTGGATGCCTGCGGATAACGCCACCAGGGAGTGGTCGAAACCCTGATGTACGCGGTAAGAGATCGCCCGATCGTTGAACAGCGATGCAAAAACCTCATGGATCCGCTGCCTGATATCCGCTAGGCCGGAGACATTGAGCACGGTCTCCTGCTGACCGGCAAAAGAGGCGTCAGGCAGATCCTCGGCCGTAGCCGAAGATCTCACGGCCCAAGTGACTTCAGTGCCGTACTCCTTCTCCAGCGTCTGATAAGCGTCCGCGATCGCCGCATCCAGGGCAGGCGGGAAAGGCGTGTCCATGACCCACTGGCGTATCTGTCTGCCGGTCGCGACCAGTGCGTTCACATCATCGACATTGAGTTCATCCAGGGTCTGGTTGATGCGGTCGGCAAGACCTTCATGCGCAAGAAATTCGCGATACGCATAGGCTGTCGTGGCGAAACCGCCAGGGACCTTTACACTGCCATCCGCCGTCAGGTTACGCAGCATCTCGCCCAGAGATGCATTCTTGCCGCCCACACGGTCAACATCGCTCATCTCGACTTCATGCAGCCATAGGATGTAATCGCTCATTGTTTTCATCTACCTTGCCTGCCTAAAGGCCCTTTTTTATCAATGACGCCAGCTCTTCAATGGACTGCGTCGTGGAATCCAAAACCGTCATACCGTAACGGTGAAACATATCCTCCGCCATCTGCACCTCTTTGTAGCAACGGCGCAGCGAGGCGTAATCGCTGTTCGGGCGGCGTAGTTCCCGGATGGCTGCCAGCCTTTCCGGCTCTATGGTCAATGCAAATATCTTGTGTTTGTGCGCCAGCAATTCGTCCGGCAAATCACCGTTTTCGAAGTCTTCTTCGGTAATCGGATAGTTGGCCGCACGCATGCAGAAATGCAGCGCCAGGTAGAGGCAGGTGGGGGTCTTGCCCGAGCGCGAAACACCGACCAGGATGACGTCGGCCTGGTCAAATTTGTTCAGGCGCATCCCGTCGTCGTTGTTTAAGGCGTAGTTGATCGTATCGATGCGCGCCTCATAGTTGTCCGGGTTGGTCAAACCGTGGCTTACGCCGGACTGCCGCGAAGGCTCGAGCTCGATGACCTTCATCAGCTCCGGCATGAAGCGGTCGAACAGCTCAAAATAATGGCACTCCGAGTGCTTCAACAGCGCATTGATCTCCTCATCCACCATGGTCGCAAAAACAATCGGCTTCTTGCCCTCCGCCTCCGCCCGATGCACGAACTCGTTGGCCAGCGCCTGTGCCTTGTCGCGCGTATTGATGAAAGGCGTGTACTTGATGCTGAAACGCGCTTTCTCGAACTGTGAGAGCAGAGTATGGCCATAGGCCTCAGCGGTGATCCCGGTGCTCTCGGAGACGAAATAGACCGAATAATTCAGATCCTCAGTCATACAGGTATTCCAGCCAATGCCCGGTGCTGATCAGTTCTGATTTGGCGTTCTGCCAGCGACCGGTGAGCCGCAGGTGTTGTGCCATGGCCTCATCCATGGCGCCAGCGACACTGCGATACCCCGCAACGTAGACGTAGACACCCCCCTGCCCCATGAGGCGCCAAAGGGCATCCATGTGGTTGGTTTCGCTCTTGGCCCGATCCAGTGCCATAGCCGAGTAACGCGTCTTCAGCGCCTCAAATGCGCGATGCGTTGCGCTGTCAAAATACTGGTCCTGATCGGCACCGGCTTCATTCAAATAGAGGTTCTCAAGACCTGTCACCGGGCCTTCCAGCATCAGCACCTTGCCCATCCAGTCGAGCTTGCGTTCCTGCACCTTGTGCGCCAGCCAACGGAACGGGACCATGCCGCAGCCAGCACCGATGAAGATCATATTGCTACGCGAGCCCATCGGCGGGTAGAACGGGTAGGCAAAGGGTCCATACACTTCCACCGTATCACCCTGACTGAGTCCGTTCAGGTGCTGCGCCATGCTGGTCTCGCTGACCACGCCGTGATCACGCACATGGATGGTGACATCAATCGATTCCTCAAACGGAACCTCACCAACAGATTCAATGGAATAGCGTCGTAAACCGCGTTGAACACCATCCCCGGTCGCACCAGGTGCGAGAAAACCGATATCGGAGCCCGCCTCAAATTTCCTTCCCTGGGGCAGGAGATTGAGCATCAACTTGATTACAGGCCTGCAGGCTGCCTGGTCCACCACGACGGACCGGTGTACCACGCGCGCGACTATCGGGTTATCGATCGCTGCATCAGGTCTGCTCATTGGCTTAACCCCTTAGTGTTGTTTTAACTTCCGTCCCACAGCCAGCATCGATTCGAAGTCGCCGGCACCGTGGGGCTTTTCCGTATTACAGCCGATGAACGACCGCGCCCGCGCATTGTTCGAAACAGGTCTGATGCTCGCACCAAACCCACCAAGTGTCTCTACGGCAGCAGCGCCGTCTCGCTACAGACGATGCCATCCTCATCGGCGTAGAGATATCCCCCGGGTACGAAGCTAACCCCGGCAAAGCGAACCACGACGTCACGCTCACCGACGCCCTGCTTGACACTTTTCAAAGGCAAAGTGCCGAGTGCCTTCACCCCCAGGTCCATATGCGCAATATCGGCAGAATCGCGAATCAATCCATACATCAATATCCCGGACCAGCCTTTTGCCGCCGCCTTCGCTGCGAGCATGTCACCCAGCATGGCGCAACGCTTCGAACCACCAGCATCGACGACCAGCACCCGCCCCTCACCCGGCTCTGCCACTGCGTCCCTGACAAGGGAGTTGTCCTCAAAGCATTTGATCGTGGAGATCTGGCCGAAAAAGCGGGCTCGACCGCCGTAGCTTGAGAATCCCGGCTCACAGATCTGTAGTGAATCCGAATACTCATCGCATAAATCTGCTGTCTTGAAACTCATGATAGCCGTTCATTCCTCGCCATAGATGTAACGAAAACGCTTGCTCACCGAATAAGGGAACACATCCCGCTGCCGCCCGTTGCGGATGTCCTGCTGCACGCTCTTCCAATAATCAGCATCCAGCAGGTCACGGTGGTGCTGCATGAACGCCTTGCGCAGTTCGGGGTCGATGAGGAGAAAACTCGCAAACTCCTCCGGAAATACATCGTTGGGGGCTACCGAGTACCAAGGTTCCGCGGCCATCTCGTCTTCCGGTGTGCGCGGTGGCGGGATGCGGCGAAAGTTCATATCGGTCATGAACTCGATTTCGTCATAGTCGTAGAAAATCACTCGCCCGTGACTTGTCACACCGAAATTTTTGTACAGCAGATCGCCAGGGAAAATGTTCGCAGCCGCCATCTCCTTGACCGCATTGCCAAAACCAATCACCGCGTCCTCTTTCTGTTCTTCCGATGCTGTCTGGAAAAACAGATTGAGCGGATCGAGACGGCGCTCGATATACAGATGGCGCACGATGACCTTGTCACCCTCGATCTCCAGACTCTTACCGCACTTCTCCTCCAACTCCGTCATCAGGCGCCCGCTGATCCGTGCCAGCGGGAAAGCCGCATAGGAGTACTCCAGCGTATCTGCCATACGCCCCACCCTGTCGTGCATCTTCACGATCTGGTATTTGCGCTTGACCGTCGCCCTGTCTACCTCCTTGGGTGGTTTGAAGTAGTCGTTGATCACCTTGAACACATAGGGGTAGGACGGCATGGTGAACACGGTCATCACCATACCCTTGACCCCGGGCGCCATATCGAGCTGATCGGTCGAATGCGACAGGTGATGCAAAAAGTTACGGTAAAACTCGGTCTTCCCCTGCTTCTGCAGACCGATCGAGGTGTACAGATCCGCCTTGGTCTTGGTCGGCAGCATACGCATCAGAAACCGTACAACCGCTGCGGGGGTTTCCGTCTCGACCATGAAATAGGCACGCGCAAAGCTGAACAGGTTGGCGATATCGTCCACCTCGGTCAGCAGGGTATCCACATACACCTGCCCCTTGCCATTGTTCAGAATCGGCATCACGAAGGGGAAAACATCGGCACCATTGATTGCGCGACCCACGACATAGGCTGCCTTGTTGCGGTAGAAGGGTGCGCGCAGCACCTGGAGATGAAAATGCTTGCGCAATCCTATGCCGGCAAGCCGCTTCATCTTGACCTGCCGAACAAGGTGGCGAACATCACGGTTGATGTTTTCGAACGGCAGATCACAGTTGCAGGCGCCCAGGATCGCGCGCACCGACTGCGTAAGACCTTGTCGGGTCGGATAATAACTGTCGTAGACGGGATCGTTGTCATCGAGAAACTCGGTCGACAGCCCGGGGCGCACGAAAATATTGTCGTTGTTGTAATAACGGCGGTGAAACAGCCAGGTAAACACCGAATTGTAGAAGGTCTCGGCCAGTTCCGGCTGCTTGTGCTCATAAAGCAGTCCAATGTACCGGAGCTTGACCTCTCGCCAAAGCTCCTCATCGACCTCGCTTTCGAGCCTGAACTCGTCCTTCAGGCGCGCTGTCGCCTCGGCGACCCGCTGGGTATACAGGTTGATGCGATCGCTGGCCGCTTGACGCTGACCCTGCCAGTCGCAGGCATCGAAACGCTGCTTGGCAGCCGCAGTAATCTCGAGAAAGATCCGATAGTGACGGTTGAAGCCATCGAGAATGGTTTCTGCAATGCGGCGGGCATTGAGTTCAGTCATGCTTGCGCGATCAATCGTGCCGGCCGTTTGCGTGGCCAATGCGGGACGCACCCGGGGGCGAGCGCCACCCTCGGCAGTCGCCATGGTAGCACCGACTGAATCTGGCATGGTCTCTGACACTGGAAAAGATCCGACATGCAGACAGCAGAACAAGGGGCCGGCCCGTTGGGAAGGCAATATGCCCTCCATTGACCAGACCGACCCCGATGTTTACTCAGCCGAACTGCTCTTCTTCGGTGGAGCCGGTCAGCGCGGTAACGGAAGAGGCACCGCCCTGAATAACCGTGGTCACGTCATCGAAATAGCCCGCACCGACTTCCTGCTGGTGCGATACAAAGGTGTAACCCTTGTCACGCGCAGCGAATTCCGGCTCCTGAACCATCTCGGTGTAGTGTTTCATGCCTTCGCCACGCGCGTAGGCGTGTGCAAACTCGAAGGTGTTGTACCAGTTGACGTGGATACCTGCCAGCGTGATGAACTGGTACTTGTATCCGAGGTCAGATAGGTCTTCCTGGAACGAAGCGATCTGTGACTCGGAGAGGTTCTTTCTCCAGTTGAACGACGGTGAGCAGTTGTAGGACAGCAGCTGACCGGGATTTTCGGCCAGAACCGCCTGCGCAAATTCACGCGCAAAGCCGATGTCCGGGGTACCGGTCTCACACCAGACCAGGTCGGCGTAAGGGGCGTACGCGATACCACGACTGATGGCCTGCTCGAGACCGTTGTTCACGCGGTAGAAGCCCTCTGCGGTGCGCTCACCGGTCAGGAACGGCTTGTCGTTTTCGTCGAAATCGGAGGTTACCAGGTTGGCAGCTTCGGCGTCGGTACGGGCCAGGACGATACTGGGCACACCCATAACGTCTGCCGCGAAACGCGCCGCGATCAGCTTCTGCACAGCCTCCGAGGTCGGTACCAGAACCTTGCCACCCATGTGGCCACACTTCTTGACCGCAGCCAGCTGGTCTTCGAAATGAACGCCCGCAGCACCGGCAGAGATCATGTTCTTCATCAACTCGAAGGCGTTGAGTACGCCCCCGAAGCCCGCCTCTGCGTCAGCGACGACCGGCAGGAAGTAATCGATGTATTCCTCATCACCCGGGTTTATGCCCCGACCCCACTGGATCTCGTCAGCACGCTTAAAGGTGTTATTGATGCGACGCACCATGGTCGGGACCGAGTCATAGGCGTACAGCGACTGATCCGGGTACATGGTTTCGGAGGTGTTGCCGTCGGCGGCAACCTGCCAACCAGACAGGTACACCGCTTCGAGGCCCGCTTTCGCCTGCTGCATCGCCTGACCGGCGGTGATGGCGCCAAAGGCGTTCACATAACCTTTCTTGGCGGTGCCGTTGATCTTTTCCCAGAGTTTCTCGGCGCCACGACGGGCCAAGGTGTACTCAGGCTGGATGGAACCACGCAACCGCACCACATCTTCAGCGCTGTAACCGCGCTTGACGTTCGCCCAACGCGGATTTTCGGCCCAGTCTTTTTCCAGCGCCTTGATCTGTTCTTCTCGGGTCATGAATCTAACTCCCGTCTTTGCCAGCTGTTTTATAGAAATTGCACCGTGCCTGATCACGCATCTGCATCGGCGATGTTGATTATCGATGCTGCATTGCAGCAATCCGGTAAAACTAACCTTAGCGGGGGATTCAAGCAATCATAAAAAATACTGTCTTATGGGCACATCAACTTTCCCTATCATAGGTTTTTAACCATTGATTACAGGGAGTTAAGCCGGGAAACCAGGATTTGTGCGGCGCATCATGGGGTTTAAATGCAGAGCATTGATAAACCCTATCTTCCGAGCCGAGGGCCGCCAGCCGCCCAATCCGGGAAAAGTCCCTCAAATCGCGTTTTCAGACACCACGAAAGGCAGATACTTGGGCCGCCAGACTCTCGAACGCACGAAATCGCTGATGGTACCCAGGTCGTCTCCGTTGAGATCCAACCGGGTCGCGGAACCGTCGGTCAGGGCAGTCGCCAGCACCTGTGTGGCAACCACCATGCTGACCTCCTGCAGATCCTTGATCGGAGGGAAGATCCTGCCCAGGCCGTGGTAGTGCTTGTCAGTGTAATCGGCCAGCGCAAAGGCCGACTCGATGATCATGGCATCGCTGATCCGCCCGCAGCGGCCGAGGATGGCCGCAAAACCGATGCCGGGAAACACGAAGGCATTGTTGCCCTGACCGACGGGAATCGTGCGCCCCTCGTAGTTGACATCCGGGAACGGACTTCCGGTTGCGATAATTGCCTTGCCGTCCGTCCAATGGACCAGATCATCCGGCACCGCCTCGCAGTTGGAGGTTGGGTTGGACAGGGGAAATACGATGGGGCGGTCGGCATTTTCGGCCATCTGCCGGATAAGCGGCTCGTTGAACAGCCCGCTGACCCCGGTCAGGCCGAGCAAGACGGTCGGCTTGGCCTGCATAACGACTTCCAACAGGGTCGGAACCTCGCCGTCGATCGACCAGTCGGCATAGGTATCTGCAAACTGGGCTACCGGCAATTGGTAGTTTTGGGCATGGACATCTTCCACGACCAGACCGCCGGCATCCATGACGAACATCTGTCGACGGGCCTGCTCGCGGCTCAGGCCCTCATGCACCAATCCGTCCTGGATCGCCTTGGCCACACCGACTCCGCCTGCTCCCGCGCCCGTAACCACGATCGTCTGGTCGGTCAGCTTCTCTCCCTTGAGCCTGCAGGCGGCGATCAGCCCGGCCAGCGTAACCGCACCCGTGCCCTGGATGTCGTCGTTGAACGATGGCACCGTCTCCTTGTAGCGCTCGAGTACCTTGAATGCCACGTCCTTGGAGAAGTCCTCCCACTGGATGATGCTTTTGGGCCAGCGACGCTCGACCGCCTCAACGAAACGATCGAGCAGGTCGAAGTACTGGTCGCCCTTCAGGCGCTTTTGGTGGATACCCAGATAATCCGGATCGATCAACAGGTCCTTGCGGTCGGTTCCGACATCGATATTGACCGGCATGGTGTGGAAAGGGCTTACACCGGCACCCGCGGTATAAAGGGCCAGTTTGCCGATACAGATGGCCAGGCCACCATGGCCCTGGTCGCCGATGCCAAGAATCGCGGACGAATCGGTTGCCACCACCATCCGCACATCGTGGAGCGGATAGTCTTCCAGTATCTGGTCGATGTGATCGATGTTGCGTGGTGACACCGTTATGCCGCGCGGTGCCGTGTAAAGGTCGCTGTATTGCTGCACTGCCTTGCCGACGGTCGGCGTATAGACGATCGGCATCATCTCCTCAAGATGCCGCTCCAGCAGCGAATAGAAACGCACCTCGGACCGTTCCTGGGCGTCACGAAGAAACTGGTACTTGGCGATATCGTTTGGTTGGCGGGTGAAGCTGCGGTAGAGCTTGGCCACCTGCTGCTCAAGCGTGGTCACATGTGGTGGCAGCGCCCCCTCCAACCCCAGAGCACGGCGCTCTTTCTCGGTGAACGCGGTCCCCTTGTTGGTAGCCGACATGCGCAGCAGGGCAACGCCACGCAGACAGACCTCGAGATACCCATTGCCGTCACTGTCGTGCTTGTACGTGTAGTAGGGACTGATTCTGGCCATGGTCTCTCCGGGGTTCAGGCGTTGTTCTTGAGGGATGCTTTCAGTTCCACGCGACGCGCGTGCAAAACCGGTTCGGTGTAGCCGTTGGGCTGCACTCGCCCCCTGAGAACCAGATCCAATGCTGCCTGGAAGGCAATACCATCGAAACCCGGTGCCATCGGCCGGTACGCCGGATCCGCGGCATTTTGCTGGTCGACGACCTCGGCCATGCGCTTGAAGGTCGCCAAGACCTGCGCCTCGTCACAGATGCCGTGATGCAGCCAGTTCGCCATGTGCTGACTGGAGATACGCAGGGTGGCACGGTCCTCCATCAGGCCGACATCGTTGATGTCCGGCACCTTTGAGCAGCCGACACCCTGATCGATCCAGCGCACCACATAGCCGAGGATTCCCTGCGCATTGTTGTCAAGTTCGCGCTGGATCTGCTCTGGCGTGAGAGAAGCCGGGTCGCCCAGCATCGGCGGCGTCAGGATGTCATCCAGGCTGGCTCGCTCCCTGCCCTGCAGTTCTTCCTGGCGTTCACCAACATCGATATCGTGATAATGCATGGCATGCAGTGTCGCCGCAGTCGGTGACGGCACCCAGGCACAATTGGCGCCTGCCTGGGGATGCCCGACCTTGGTCTGGATCATATTGGCCATCTGGTCCGGGATCGGCCACATCCCTTTGCCTATCTGAGCGCGTCCAGACAGGCCGCAGGCCAGGCCGATATCGACATTCCAGTCTTCGTATGCCGCGATCCACTTCTGGTTCTTGATCTCGGCCTTGGGCAGGACCGGTCCCAATTCCATACTGGTGTGGATCTCATCCCCCGTGCGATCGAGGAAGCCGGTATTGATGAAGATCAGACGCTCGCTGGCCTCGCGGATACATTCCGTGAGATTCACCGTGGTACGCCTTTCCTCGTCCATGATCCCGACTTTGAGCGTGTTACGCGCCAGGCCGAGCACGTCTTCGACGCGGTTGAACAGGGTGTTTGTGAAGGCGACCTCTTCAGGCCCATGCATCTTCGGTTTGACGATGTACACACTGCCAGCGCGCGAGTTGCGATGGCGCCCTTTGCCGCCCAGGTCGTGCATGGCGATCAGGCCGGTAAACATGGCATCGAGGATCCCTTCCGGCACCTCATTACCACTTGCATCAAGTACGGCTTCGTTGGTCATCAGGTGGCCGACGTTACGCACGAGCATCAGGCTGCGGCCCTGAAGTGTCAGGGTGCCACCGCGCGAACCGGTGTATTCGCGGTCCGGATTGAGTTTACGCTCAAGCGGCTTGCCCTGTTTGTAGAAGGTCTCGGTGAGATCACCACGCATCAGGCCCAGCCAGTTTGAATACACCTGCACCTTGTCCTCGGCATCTACCGCCGCAACCGAGTCTTCGCAATCCATGATGGTCGTGATGGCCGATTCCATCTGGACATCACGTATCCCGGCCGGATGCAGTTCGGCGACCGGATGATCGCGATCGATCAGGATATCGATGTGAAGGCCGTTGTTACATAGCAGGATACTGCTCAGCTGCCCGCCATTTTCGACATAGCCGGCGAACTCCGCGGGATCGACCAGGCCGGTCTTCATACCGTTGCGCAGGGTCGCTGCCAGGCCCTTGTGATCGTTGAAACTCGCCAGCGAATACTCGGTTACGTCAGCATGCGAACCGTCCGTCAGGGGCACCGCATCATCCAGAAACTCGGCGACATGGGCTACCACCGCGGCACCGCGTTTTCTGTTGAAGGTCAGGCCCTTTTCCAGGCCCTCGTCTTCGGGAATTACATCCGTGCCATAGAACGCGTCGTACAGGCTGCCCCAACGTGCGTTGGCCGCATTCAATGCATAGCGGGCATTGTTGACCGGGACCACCAGCTGTGGGCCGGCGATGGTCGCAATCTCTTCATCCACGTTCTCAGTGGTGATCTGAAACGCCTCACCCTCGGGCACCAGGTAACCGATGTCACCCAGAAATGCCTTGTATCCGGGCATGTCGATGGCTTCGCCACGATGCTCCTGACACCATTGGTCCAGTTTCTCCTGGAGACGGTCACGCTTCTCCAGCAGACCCTTGTTGACCGGAGCGAGATCGGCAACGATCTTGTCAAATCCACTCCAAAAACCCTCCGGATCGACACCGGTGCCCGGGAGGGCCTTCTCAACAACAAAATCGTACAGCGTTTTTGCAACCTGCAAATCGCCAACGGACACACGCTCTGTCATGGCAAAACATCCCTAAATTATGACTGACCAGGCGCCTTAGACTAAGAGTCCTGAGCGCCAAATTCTCATAGGTAATCCGTCGACCTCATCATTAGCGGGCACAATTATGCTGCGGCAAGTCCTTGAACGAATCCGCCCAGCCAGTCGGGCCGTCACTGCTCTCCCGAAGCACGGACACAAAAAAACCGGCCTGCCACGATCGCGGCAGGCCGGTTTCGCGCGGTCAAGCGGTCAGAACTAACGCTTGTCCAGCCATTCGCCGATTGCCGGCGGGATCATCTTCTGCGCTTTGCCGCTGACGTAGATACCGATGTGCCCCCCCGGGAAGGATAGTTCGCTGTAGTCCTTGCTGCCGACGTACTTTTTCATCGCCTTGGAGGCGTCCGGCGGCACCAGATGGTCCTGCTCGGCAAACACGTTCAGAACCGGCATTTTGACGTCGCGCAGGTTGATCGTGTACTCACCGATCTGAACCTCGCCCTTCATCAGTTTGTTGCCCTGGAAGAAATCCTTGGCAAACTGGCGGAAGGTCTCGCCGGCCTGGTCGGGGCTGTCGAAGATCCATTTCTCCATCCGCATGAAGTTCTTCAGTGCCTTCGGATTGTCCATGAGGTCGACCACACCGAGGTACTTCTGTGCCATCAACTGGTAGGGTTTCAGGTTGAGGAAGGTCCAGTTGAGCATCTCGCCAGGGATGTTGCCCTGCGTATCGACCAGCAGATCGATATCGATGTTCTGAACCCAGTGGCTGAGCATGTTGTCCGGCGTCTGGAAATCCACCGGAGTCACCATGGTCACCAGGTTGCGGACCTTCTCAGGATGCATGGAGCTGTAGCACAGACTGAATGCACCACCCTGGCAGATACCCAGGATGTTGATTTTGTCGATACCATGCCGCGCAGCGATCACATCGACACAGCGGTCGAGGTAGCCATTGAGGTAATCATCGATCGTAAGATAACGGTCCGCCGCATCCGGGTAACCCCAATCCACCAGGTAGACGTCCTGACCGGCATCCAGCAGGCCACGGATGGTCGAACGGTTCTCCTGTAGATCCGTCATGTAGGGCCTGTTTACCAGCGCATAGACAATCAGCAACGGCGTCTTGTTGGTGGGTTTGTTTTCACCCTTGTAACGGTAGAGCACCATCTTGTCTTCTTTGTAGACGGGCTCTTTCGGCGTGACGCCGCTGGGGATGTCACCGACATCCATAAGGTGGCCAACACCCTGGGCCAGTTTTTCGTTGAAGTCGCGAGTCTCGCTAAGGATCTCGTCGGGACGCATTTTAAACGGAATCATTTTTTTGATAACCCTATTTGATCTTGGTTCGCTTTAGCCCAGCAGTTTCTTGGCCTGCCCAATCCAGTCATCACGCAGGATCCGACCCTGTGTTTTGAGTGCCTCATCGAGTTCTTCGGCAAACTTCTTGTTGATCGTCGCCAGATTCGAGAAGTTCTTGATGCCCTGCTCGTACAGCTTCTCTGCCATCTTGGGACCGATTCCCTTGATTGCAGTCAGGTCATCCTCGACATCGTCAATCGGCAGACTCTCCTGGGCCGGGGACCCGCGCCTGCTTCTGCTGGCTGCCGGCTTGACAGTGCTCAACTCCGCGACCTGAGCCCGAAGCTCCGCGAGTTCACGCCGCAATAGCCGGTTCTCGCGTCGATTTTCCTGCTGGCGATGCTGCATCGTATTGATCTCCGACCGGGTCGGAATATTCATCAGAACGTAATGCTGCTCAGCCAACTCGTTCATGTCCTTGCGGACCTGCATGAGCGCATTGACCAGATCACCGTACACGACCTGGTATTCGTCACTGGTGGCGAAGTTTCCGTAGGCATCTTCGCTGGCATCGACCCACATGTCGTACAGGCCACGCAGTGATTCGATTTTTTCACCTTTCTCATGCAATGCCTGCAGACGGTTCCTGACCGAGTCCAAAGATGCCAGGGCCGTCTTGGCGAAGGCAAGCTTGTAGGCCCGGAGTGCATCGTGATAAGCGAGGAGGTGGCGCGCCAGTCCCTGCAGATGCTCTTGCTGCTCGCGGGTATAACCCAGACCTGGCATGGACAGCGCGCGGCAGAACTGCTCCTGGGCCGCACCCATCCCGGGCATTTCGATGCCGCCGGGCATGTGCCCTTCAGCAATCTCTTTGAGCAGGTTCTGGGACATGTTCAGCCAGGGCGCAACCGTATCGGCAAACTGCGCCCAACTGCTCAGGGTGGTACCGCTGACACCCGGCAGATCCGGCGTTGCGAAGTCGGCGTTGGCCTGGATCTGGGCGATCCATTGCTGCAACGCCGCCTGCATGGAGGACATCCACATGTTCATGGCGGCCTCGGGCTGATCTTGCCCGGATGCGCCAAACAGCCCCTCGGACATCGACATGAAACTCTTGCCCATGTCGTAGAAACGCTGGGCTACAGTGCCAATGTCACCCTGCGCCTCAGGGCGCACGGAAGACCACCATTGGTCCAGCATGCCGGAAAAAGGGCTCTCCCCCGCACCGAACTGCGCAAACGGATTACTGGCGAACGGGTTCTGGGCAAAAGGATTCTGTGTAAAAGGATTCTGCGCAAAGGGGTTTTGTGAAAACATGCTCTGCGCGAATGGGTTGGTCGCCCCGAAAGGGTTGAACCCCGCGAACGGATTGGCGGCGGAAGACTGGCCGTTGCCGGCACCGAAAGCGCCCATGCCCGCATTTTTTGCGTAGTCGCTCCAGGTCTCCCAGTATTTGCGTTGGGTCTCGGCCCACTCATTGATCAAAGACTCGTTCCAGTTACTTGCATTCGTACTCATAGTTTTGGTGGTCCAGATGGTTTATGGCAGTTGCGGTACAGTGGCCCATCAACCGGCTTTTGCCGGATTTGTGCAATGCACCAAAACACGCTAACATGCATTCTTGTGCAGTGCAACAAAGTTCAGTCTGCACCACCGGGCACGACAGAAAAGTCCGGGGTGAGGCTGGAATTCTAGTATCTTTATCGCCCCTTGCCTTGGCCAGGGCGAAACATTCAAACCGGAGGATTTCATGAATAAAGAAGATGTCGTAATCGTTGCCGCGGCACGCACCGCGGTAGGCAGTTTTGGCGGCAGCCTGGCTGGCATTCCAGCATCCAAGCTTGGCGCGGCCGTGGTCAAGAATCTGCTCGAGCGCACGGGCCTGAAGCCCGAGCAAATCGACGAAGTCATTATGGGTCAGATCCTGACCGCTGACACGGGACAGAATCCCGCACGCCAGGCCGCACTCGATGGTGGCCTGCCGTATGAGACCCGTGCGATGACTATCAACAAATTGTGCGGCAGCGGCCTCAAGTCGGTACACCTGGCGTATATGGGCATCGTGTGCGGAGACGCCGACATCATCATCGCGGGTGGCCAGGAAAACATGAGTGCCGCCCCACACGTGCTGCCAAACTCCCGCAATGGCAAGATGATGGGCGGCTGGGAACTGCAGGACACCATGCTCAGGGACGGCCTGATGTGTGCTTTCAATGACTATCATATGGGCATGACCGCCGAGAACATCGCCGACAAGTACTGCCTCACCCGGGAAGAACAGGACGCCTTCGCAGCCGAATCACAGAATCGTGCCGAGAAGGCCCAGAACGCCGGCAACTTCGACGACGAAATCGTTCCGATTGAAATCCCTCAGCGCCGCGGCGACCCGATTGTTTTCGCCAAAGACGAATTCCCGCGCGCCGGCGTTACCGCGGAGAAACTCGGTGGGCTGCGTCCCGCATTCAAGAAAGACGGCACCGTAACCGCCGGCAACGCCTCGGGCATCAATGACGGCGCCGCCGCGGTGGTGGTGATGTCGGCCGGCAAAGCGGAAGAACTCGGCCTCAAGCCGATCGCACGGATCGTAGCCTTCTCCAGCGCCGGCGTGGATCCGGCAATCATGGGTACCGGCCCCATCCCGGCCACCAAGCAGTGCCTGGAAAGGGCCGGCTGGTCGGTCGAAGACCTGGATATGGTCGAGGCCAACGAGGCGTTTGCCGCGCAGGCGCTGTCGGTCAACAAGGACGTCGGCTGGGACACTGCGAAAGTCAACGTCTCGGGCGGTGCGATCGCGCTTGGCCACCCGGTCGGTGCATCCGGCGCACGCGTTCTGGTCACCCTGCTGCATGGCATGCAGCGTGAAAACGCGAAGAAGGGCCTGGCCACCCTGTGCATCGGTGGCGGTCAAGGTGTCGCCATGGCAGTCGAAGCCCTGTAATCGATGGCTGGCAACGGCATGGTCAGCCGGCACCGGGAACCCGAGAGTCGGGTGCAGGATCACCGCAGCCGGTCTCACTGGGAGGAGAGGCACGGCCGGCCGTTGCGATGACTACCAGTTATGGCGGGCGAGAGCCCGCCGTACCCTTTGATCACGGGGCCCGGCCCAACAACCCCGTGTATGATGTAACTGTCAGAGTTTTAGGCACGAGGAGCGCCCGACAATGCCCGCTGAACGCCTTATCAAGAAGTACCCGAATCGCCGTCTATACGACACCAGTGAGAGCCGCTACATCACCCTGGACGAAGTGCGTGAGATGGTGCTCAGTGAACTCCCGTTCAAGGTCGTGGACCGCCAGAGCGAGGAGGACATCACCCGCAACATCCTGCTGCAAATCATCATGGAGCAGGAATCCGGCGGTGCCCCCCTTTTCTCCGCGGATGTCCTGTCCCGATTCATCCGAAACTACGGTGAAGCGACACGCAATGGATTCACTGAATATCTGGATACCAGTCTGCGTTTTTTCAGCGAACAACAGAGCACCATACAGGAACAGATGGGCAAGGCGCTGCAGAGCACACCGATGGACTATTGGATGACGCTCGGCGAGCAGAACATGAAGATCTGGCAAGACATGTTCAATGCATCCAAGGAATCAGAGAAAGAAGGCTGATTCCCGACGACCGACGTCTTCCTACCCATTTGTGGCTTCCCTGGAATCTGTCACAAACGGGATTGCGCTGTGATTCATGACCTTGCCAAAGCGGCCCGCATACTCACGCCACCGCAGGTAATTCTGTTCGATTGGCATGCCACCCTGGTGGATACACTCGATGCTATGTACACCGCCGTGGATGAGATGCTGCCACGCCTGCCGGAACTCGGACTCCTGGACAAGCTTGTACCCCGCGCCCGCAGCCGGTCGGCGGAGGATGCACGTCTGGTCGAACATGTTCGCGAGCATGGCCGGCTGCACCCCAAGGTCAAGGCCGACCGTCGGATCTCGCGCACAGATATCTTTGAAATTCTCTTCGGCGGTGACGAGGATGTTCAGCACATCGCACATGAAGCATTCAATGAGGCCTATCGACGCCATTACGGCGAGGTTCGACCTTTCGACGGCGGCGAGCTGGCATTGCTGAGGGAATTGCGCGCCTTCGACGTCAGGATTGGCGTCCTTACCAACCGCGACCGCGAGTTCTTCGAGCACGAGTTGGCAGCCGTCGAAGGTGGTGCCTGGCAAGGCCTGTTCGACGTCACCGTCTGCGGTGGAGACACTTTTCGCCGCAAACCGAATCCGGAGCCGATCCTGAAGGCACTGACACTCCTGCGACAGCCGGCTGATCTGTCCTGCTGGTACCTCGGCGACAGTTCGACGGACGTAGCATGCTCCTGCCGCGCCGGTGTGAGCCCGCTTTTTTTCAATGGCGCTGGCTGGGATCAGGCCTGGCTGGAAAAGGTCTTTCCCGGCAACTCCGCACACCCCGAGCAGCCGTTGGCCATCGTCGATACGTTTGCCGAATTCCGCCGGCTTTTTGAGGAGTGTCTGTCGAGACGAGGGGGTGATTGAATCCGCGCATAGACCCTATCTGGTCCGGTTACGTCCATGCAGGGCCGCCACCCGATAGGCCTCGGCCATCGTCGGATAGTTGAAGGTGGTATCGACAAAATAGTTGATCGTATTCGCTGCGCCCGGCTGTGACATGATCGCCTGGCCGATATGCACGATCTCCGAGGCCTGCTCACCGAAGCAATGGATGCCGAGCAGAGCCAGCGTCTCCCGGTGGAACAACAGCTTGAGCATGCCGACCTTGCGTCCCGCGATCTGCGCACGCGCCAGATTCTTGAAATCGGCCCTGCCGACCTCATAGGGCACATTCTGATCCGTCAGTTCCTTTTCCGTGCGACCCACGGAGCTTATCTCCGGACTGGTGTAGATACCGGTCGGAATCTCACTGAGCAGTTTCCAGTCACAGCTTCCGTTCACGATGAAGTGTCCGGCGAAGCGGCCCTGATCGTAGCTGGCGCTGGCCAGCGCAGGCGGGCCAATGACATCGCCGACCGCGAAAATATTCTCTACCGATGTGCGGAAAGTCTCATCCACCTCGATCTGGCTGCGATGATTGATGGGGACACCGATCTCCGCCAAGCCCATGTCTTCGGTATTGCCGGTGCGCCCGTTCGCCCAGAACAGAACATCCGAATGTACCTCTTTCCCTGACTTGCAGCGCAAAACCACGCCTTTGTCGGTGCTTTCAACCGTGTCGATGTCCTCGTTGTGCATGATCACAACGCCCTGGTCGCGCAGGTGATAGCTCAACGCGTCGGTAATCTCATCATCGAGAAACGACATCAGCCGGTCGCGCGTGTTGACCAGATTCACCTTGACATCCAGGTTGGCAAAGATAGACGCATATTCACAGCCGATGACGCCGGCACCGTAGATGGTGACGCGCCGCGGCGTATATCCCATCTGCAGCACGGTATCACTGTCGAGGATACGTGGATCCGAGAAATCCAGCTCCGGCGGGCGATAAGGTCGAGACCCGGTGGCGATTATGAAATGTGCCGCACGAATCCGAAGCGCGCTGCCCGAAGTGCGCACCACCTCGATGTTGTTTGCATCCACGAAACGCGCCCTTCCATGAATCACATCCACCCGGTTACGACCGTAAAACCGGTGGCGCATGCTGACCTGGCGCGTGATCACATCATCGGCAGTCTTCAGTAACTGTGGCCAGGAAACATCCATGAACCCAACCGTGTGCTCGAACAAGGGGTGATGACGATAATCGGCAAGCAACTGGATGGTGTGGCGCAACGCCTTGCTCGGGATGGTGCCCTTGTGGGTGCAGTTCCCACCGACCTGGTCCAGCATCTCGATCACTGCGACACGCTGACCCTGTTTGGACATTTTCATGCTGGCGCCCTCGCCGGCCGGTCCGCTACCAATTACCACTACGTCATATTCCTGCATGCGATGAGCTCCTGGTCTACTGCACGACACCATGCCGCACCTGCCGGGCGGCGCTTATGTTTTAACACAATGCTGAGCACCTCATCTGCACCAGGGCACAGGGATGCCCCAACGTCGGGCCGCTTGCCGAAATTCGTCTACAGTTGGAAAACAGCCCTCGCAGGCACGCAGCGGCCTGCTGACAATGGAGTAAGACTTGAACCCGAGCAAATGGCTCCGCCGACTGTTACTTCCAAGTTGGACCGGGGATCAGTCGCCTGACCGCGATCATCCACACAAACGCCGTTTCACCCGCGTCTACCGGCGTAAGAAGGGTATCGTCAGAGACCTGTGGATCGCCAGCGGCCTGGTGATGATCCTCCTGGCCACGCCGGCCATTGCCCTGGCCATCGCCATGGGCACCGCATTCCTCTCGTTTGTAATCCTCGACGAGACCGCTTGACACCGGCCCCCGCGGTGGCACACGCATATCTCTCCCCGGTTTGTTATCCGGCGATATCGCCTGTCACACTCCGTCGAGCCCCAGTCTCTCAAACGCCTGTCGGTGCGTGTCCCTGACGCCATTCTCCCGGTCGATTGCAGTAGCGCTGGATCGAACGGCAAAAATTCCCGACAATCGCTGCGATCCTTGACCGAATCCGCAGGCGGAAGCAATGCCCTATTTCGATGAGAATCCCCTGGGAAAGATCGTCTTCCAGGCCGGTGACGCCGAGGCCTTGCTGGACTTGCAGGGGATGCCTGTCGAAGAGGCGATGCAGGCAGTCGAGAAGCTGCTGCGCGAGCCGGGTTTGGAAAAAAGTTTCCTGATCCGCTTTGATGCAGCGGCTGACGATGGCCGGGAGACCCTGTTTCAACCACTCGGGCGGCGCCTCTTAAAGGCACGCCGGGAAGGGCATCTAAGCCGTTGTCTTCCGACCTCTGATGGTGCCGGCTATTTCATCAGCTTTGCCGACTAGCATGATGCGGACGCATCAACAGGGGCAGTTGAAGATTGCTGCCGATTTTGCCCTGTAGACGCGCGAATCTCGGCTCACGTTCGGCACGTTCGCAGTAAGCGGCAAATTCGATCGCCTTGCGGAAATCGCGTTTGCGATGCTCGTGATATTTGCTCAACGCCAGGGCCGCAGACACATTGCCGCGCGCATGCAGACGCATCCACACCGCCTCAGCCCGGGGCCAATCACCCAGACGGCGATAAAGTTCTGCAAGTTGCAGGCTGCCATTCTCACTCAGCAGTTCACCCGCCCTTTCCCAAACCCGACGCGCACGTTCAACCTGGCCAACCTGCCGCCAGGCAGTCCCGATCGCATCGTGATTGAGCCCTGACAGCCCACTGCCTGCATAGTCAGGCAGCAGGCGCCGATGCAGCAGGGCCAGCGAGGCCACATCCTGGTGATTGTGAGCCAGCACACGCAGCAGTTGCGAGGTCACCCCCCTGCGTAACCACGCCTGCCAGGCCGCCGGGGCCTCCGAGCCGGGCAGATCGTCTGATCGACACAGGTCCAGCAGGCGTCTCTCTGCCGTCTGCAGGCGGCAATCCGGCCAATGGCCGCGGTAGGCGCGGCGCACGCCATACATCAGGTCGAGATGGCGCAGTAACCCCGGATTACCTTCGATCCGGTGCATCTTGAGGCGTGTTGCAAGTAACGGCAGGTCGAAGCACTTGCCGTTATAGCTCACCAGCACCGCGTTCGGCCCCACCCAATCGAACAGCGCTCGCAACATGCGCGGCTCTGCCGAAAAACCGGCGAGCACGTACTGGCGCACCTCGAGGCTGTGCTCGCCAGAATAGCGGGCGGCACCCACCATGAACGCCAGATTGCCCGTTCCACCGGACAGGCCGGTGGTCTCGGTATCGATATAGACCCAGTCGGGATCCGACAGACCACATACCTCTGGCAGACGACAGAGATCGTTGTTGCCGCCCGCGACCGGCGGCAACAGATACTCGCGGCGGCGCGTCACCAGACCGCCTTCCACTGATTCTGCCTCCAGTGCGTCTGCCAGGCTCGCCCCCGCGGGCTGTGCACCAAGCGGCCTCCCCGGTTCCGGCCGCAGAGCTCCGGGCCTGCAAGCACTCGATTCCGGGTCTCGGCTGTTCACCTTGCCTTGCAGGCGATCCAGTCTGGATGAGAGATTCATGCCTGCGGCCAAGCAGACACAGGTCCGGTCCCAAACAGGCCCAACACCGTCAGGGCGAGTTCGCGCGACGAGTAACCCCGCTCCTCATCGCTGGCCAATACCGGCCCCACGCAGGAAGGACAGCCGTAGCGGCAATCACAATGTTCGACCAGTTCCAATGCACCTCTGACGATCTTGGCCTGACGCTCGTAAAGCGGCTCGGACAAACCGATCCCGCCCGGATGGTTGTCATACAGAAATACGGCCGGGCGGAAGGCACCCTGGAAATCGGGCGCCAGCTCATCGCCCGAGACATCGCGCATCTGCCCGCGCCCATTCGCACCCTGGGTGGCAAACCAGCGTCCGTCGCCATCACCCACGGCACGTCCGAGATCCGAGGTCTCACTCATCATCTGCAGCGCAGCGACATGGTGCATCGCATAGGCGGCGCCGAGAAAACCGTCCAGTGCCATCTGCCGCGAAGGCAGCACCCTTTCCAGCTCACCGGGGCGTATCTCCCACCAGGCTGCCGTGGTGTGCATCTCCTGATCAGGCAGATTGATGTTGCCGTAACCGATGTTCTCATGGCTGTAGTAACGGATCTTCTTGTAACCTGAAAAACGCCGCACCAGATGGACCTCGCCATGCGCCACCATCACCTTCGCGGGCTGGAGCTCGGCGAAGCGCTCGAGTATCTTCAGGCGCGTGTACACCACCGCGTCCGTGTAATAATCGGCACGGGTGGGGCGCACGTAGGCCTTGCGTCCGTCCCAGTCCAGCGACTCAACCTGGTAAGGCGCTGCCTGCACCATGTAGATGGCACCTGGATACAGCGTCTCGGGCGCCGAGCTGAAATCGACCTCGGCAATGATCATGCGACCATCGTGCTCCTGGTCAATCACCAGAAAGTTGCCCTCGGCCACCGAGCGCAACGACACCGCGTTGGCCGGATAGGCGTCCGTCATCCAGTGCCAGTTGCCGCCTTCATGATGCAGCACACCCTCATCCAACAGGTACTGCAGAAACTGCTCCAGCGGGGCCTTGCAGCCAAAGTCCTCTCCCGCCCGGAAAGGCAGCTCGAATGCAGCGCAGCGTACATGGTCGAGCAGCACCAGTAACTGGTCCGGGTCGATACGCGCGTGCTCAGGCGAGGCACCCAGGAAGAAATCCGGATTGCGCACAATGTACTGATCCAGCGGCTCACTGCCGGCCACCAACACCCCGAGCGAGGTACGGTTGCGCCGCCCTGCACGACCCAGACGCTGCCAGGTCGCCGCGATGCTGCCCGGGTAACCGTTGAGGATACAGACATCCAGACTGCCGATATCCACCCCCAGTTCCAATGCAGAGGTGCTGACGACGCAATCGATGCTGCCTTCACGCAGGCGTTTCTCGGTCTCGCGGCGTTCGCTCGGCAGATAGCCGCCACGATAGGCAAAAACACGCGGCGGCCGGCGCCGGTCCTTGTCAAATACGTCTTTGAGATACTTGGTCAGCACCTCCACCATCAGCCGCGAGCGCGCAAAGACGATGCTCTTGAGACCGCCACGGGTTGCATGACGTGCAATGCGGTTGGTCTGTGACCGCGCTGAGGCGCGAATCCCCAGATCCGGATTGATCACCGGTGGATTCCACAACAGCAGACGACGCTCGCCCTGAGGCGCGCCGCTACGGGTCACTGCGGCGACCTCCTCGCCCAACAGGCTGGTCGCAAGTTCTATCGGGTTGGCGATCGTCGCCGAACAGAACACGAACTGCGGCGAGGCACCGTAAAAGGCCAGGATCCGTTTCAGGCGCCTTATCAGGTTCGCCACATGTGCACCGAACACACCACGGTAGCCGTGCATCTCATCGAGCACGACATAACGCAGACCCTCGAAAAACTGTGCCCACTTGGTGTGATGCGGCAGAATCGCCTGATGCAGCATGTCGGGATTGCTGACCACGATATCGCCACGCGTGCGCACGGCCTTTCGCGCATCACCCGGGGTATCACCGTCAAAGGTGTAGGCCCGCACGCCGAGTTCACCCGCCTTGTTGAGTTCAAGCAGCTCGGCCACCTGATCCTGTGCGAGGGCCTTGGTCGGAAAAAGATAAAGCGCCTTGCCCTGCCCGCTGCACACGGACTGCAGTACCGGCAGGTTGTAGCAAAGGGTCTTGCCCGAGGCGGTCGGCGTCACCACGACATAATGTCGACCCTGCTGAGCCAGCCGCCAGGCCTCTGCCTGATGCGTATACAGTTGCTCGATACCGCGTGCCCGAAGGGCCCTGCACAACCGTTGGTCGAGTTCCGCCGGCAGCCTTTCGGACTGCGCCGCTTTTGCCGGCAGGGTCAGCTCGGCGCAGATCCGGCCCGCATATTTGGCCTTCAGCTGTCGCGACAGGCGATCCACCGGGTCGGACGGCCCGGTGGAGTCGCTTACTGGAAACGCAGACATGGCAAAGTTCTCTCGATGTTCTATAATCAAACGCAGTATAGAACAAATAAAGAACCTTGAGACAACACAGGGAGAACAGCATGGTCCCCCCGACGCTTACCCGGCGCCAGCAGGAAATCTATGACTATCTGCGAGAACACCTTCAGGACTTCCCGCATCCTCCGACCCTGGACGAGTTGTGCGATGCCCTGGGACTCAAATCCCGCGGCTCTCTGCACAAACAGATTCAGGCCTTGATCGAGACCGGACTGGTCGAACCCATGCACAACCTGCGTCGCGGAATACGTCTGGTCGAGAAAGAAGCGGAAACGGCCCCGGATACCGATGCACTCCCGCTGTACGGCTACATTGCCGCAGGCAGCCCGATCGAGGCGATCAGCAATCCAGAAAGTATCGACGTACCCACCCAGCTGCGCACACCCAATCCGTGCTACGTGCTCGAGGTCCGCGGTGACTCCATGATTGAGGAGGGCATCCTCGATGGTGACTGGGTGGTGATCGAACACCGCGACCAGGCCCGCAACGGCGAGATCGTGGTCGCACTGGTGGACGGAGAAGAAGCGACGCTCAAGCGACTGGAACAACGTTTGAACGAGGTCGTTCTGCATCCGGCCAACAGCAACCTGTCTGCGATGCATTTCAGTCCCGAGCAGGTCCAGATCCAGGGCGTTCTGGTTGGCCAGATGAGGCGCTACCATTAACCTCCATTCCCGTCGCCGCCGGACGGCTTCCCTGCTGCTGTAACGATTCTCCGGTGTCGCGCCTGGCTCGGGATGAGGCCTGACACCCCGGTTTTGATTGCGGTGCATCCAAAGCCCTGCATTTCGCCGGACATTAACGGCACAGGATCAACTATGGTTTGAATGCCGCCGTGACAACCACCTGGAGAGTCACCATGTTCAAACCGCTACTGACCGCCGCCCTGCTCGCGGTATCGCCCTTGGCACTGTCAGAGGCCGATATGCCCAGCGCCTATATCATCAGTCCCGTCGACGGGGCCACAGTGGATAGCCCTGTGGTCGTCGTGTTCGGCCTCAAAGGTTTCGGGGTGGCACCGGCAGGGACGGTTAAGGAAGGCACCGGCCATCATCACCTGATCATTGACGCACCTTTGCCCGACTTGAGCCAGCCAATTCCGGCAAACGATAACTATCGCCATTTTGGCGGCGGGCAGACGCAGACATCTGTCGATCTGGCGCCGGGCTCACACAGGCTGCAGATACTGCTTGGGGACCACGCGCATCTTCCGCATGAACAGCCGATTTACTCCGAGGTGATCAACATCACCGTGAGGTAAGCACCCTGCAGCGACAAAGCCGCCGGCTCAGGGCTTTTTGGCATTCTCTGATATCCACTGCATGGCCGATTGACGATCCCCGAACGACTTGGTCAAAAACGTACATTCGGCGAGATGCGCCTGCCAGAGTTCAGTCAGGCTGAATTGCAGGCCACTTGATTCCACGACCGCGATGACGATGTCGGGATTGACAGTCGATGCCCTCCTGTCCATTTCCGCAATCGCATCGATGTCGTCCGCGGTGACGGCGTATTCAGTGCAAGCCGATTTATCGACGATCTGATAACGCTGACGCTTCAGATAGCGCTCGTCGTAGATTCTTTTGTGCGCATCGATGACCTCCCGGCCGTGAACGACCCCTTCGGCCAGAATCTCCACGCCTCTGCCATCTTCCAGAATATTGATGCGTACGCCCAAGAATATCGCCCTCAAGTCCCGAGGGCTGCCCCTCAACAGACCGGAAAATCGAGTGCCTTCATCATCTCGTTTCCATTATGGCTTAATAAGGCAAAAATCGACCATGACAGTTTTCTGACCGTCGGTGAGGATCTGGCCTGACTCCGCAACCGATCCGGGCCAAAGTGCCGGTTCCGTCGAACAAAAGTGCCCGCTGCGGTGGTAGATTTGCCGGTAAGTCTTCGGATTCATCCGGATCGACCAGCCCTATGCATCAAACTGCCGAGTTCCTGTTCGCCCTTGGCGCCATACTTCTGCTGGGTCTGGCCGCTGACTTCCTTGGCAGACACACCTTGCTGCCACGCGTGACCCTGTTGCTGCTGGCTGGCATCCTGATCGGCGACCAGGCGCTGGGCCTGATCCCGGCTGGCCTGAACGAACGCTTCGAGATCATCGCCAACATGGCGCTCGTGATGGTCGGTTTTCTGCTTGGCGGACAGTTGACCCTCAAGTCGCTGCGCGGGATGGGCCGGCCGCTGCTCTGGATCTCTTTCTCCGCCAGTCTTGCAAGCGTTGTCATCGTGACCCTGGCCCTGGGTGCGTTCGGCCTGCCCACCGGGATCGCGATCCTGCTCGGCTGCATTGCCGCAGCCACCGCTCCGGCGGCTACGGCCGACACGGTGATCGAATCAGGCGACAGGGGGCCCTTCGGCCGCCTTCTGCTCGCCATCGTGGCGATCGACGATGCGTGGGCACTGATTCTGTTCAGCCTGGCGCTGGCAGTGGTTTCTCTGATCAACGGTGCCGGCGGTGCGGAAGCGGCGCTGTTGAAGGCCGGCCACGAGATCTTTGGGGCCGTTGCACTGGGTTGTGCCATCGGCCTTCCCGCGGCCTACCTCACCGGGCGGCTGAAGCCCGGCCAACCGATACTCACGGAGGCCCTCGGCCTTGCCTTTCTGTGTGGTGGCGCGACGCTCTGGCTGGACGTATCGTTTCTGATCACCGCAATGGTCATGGGTGCGGTGATATCCAACCTCGCCACCCACCACGACTACCCGTTCCACGAAATCGAGAACATCGAATGGCCTGTCATGGTGGTCTTCTTCATGCTCGCCGGGGCCTCACTCGAGATTGGCATGCTGACGGAACTAGGCCTGGTCGGCCTGGTTTATCTGCTTGCCCGGACCGGCGGCAAGATATCGGGGGCCTGGATCGGTGCCCGGCTCAGCCACGCAGGTACCGCCGTGGAACGCTGGATGGGTCTGGCCTTGCTGCCTCAGGCAGGGGTGGCCATCGGCATGACGCTGATCGCTGCCAACAGATTCCCTGAGTACTATCAGATCATCCTTTCGGTAGTCATCAGCACCACGGTGGTTTTTGAATTGCTTGGACCGGTACTGACCCGGCTCGCGTTGAGAAAATCGATGGAATACCGGGCAGAAAAGCCGGAAGAGAAATAGTCCGCCACCCAAGCCGCGGCGGAGCGCAAACACCGGCGCCGCATAACACCTCGCCGGCCGATTTTTTATTCGTCAGGCAATCGAAATCGAAGGATCAGCGACCGCCAGAATAAACCGGTCGCACGCAGAACGCCTGTCATGGGTGAGACATGGTCACCCAGACCCCTTCCGTCCAGAGTTCGATCCAACCTTCGCGAAGGTAATGCTTCCAAGCCGGGCTATTGATTGGAACGCAGACGCTTTCTCTGTACATGCCCCACCTCTTGGCCCTGACCGTCAGACTGCGAAACGACAGGATTCCCGAATATCAACAGTATCGCTGTGAGCCAAGCATATTGCAGGCCATGTTAGGGAGATTGGTGTATTTTCAATAACTTATCCGGCAATGGTGCAATATCGTCGCGGTTGACATATCCGGAATGTAAACAAATCTGACATTCAGGCGGAACTGCAACAAAGACGATATGCCGCGGGCAGACAGCGACAGCCCCAAGCGTGACCGTCCCCTTGCGAGGCGGTCCGCCAGTTACAACGCACGAGCTGTACGCCCCCGGCGGTGGGTGAGCGCGTCTACGGAAACGCCGGGATATGCGGTTCGGTACCCTCGACGTCTGCATCCGGATGATGCATTTTTACCATCGCCTCTATCTCATTGACGCGTTCTTTGGCCACGTCCACGAGGAACAGGATCTCGCCTTTATCGATCGCATGTTGAAACTGCTTGATCTGGGAATTCATGACGTCTACCCCGATCATGCTGGAAAGCCAGGCACCGATACCTGAACCGGCGAGCGCCGTCGCCAGAATGGCGCCGCCGCCAAGGACCAGACCCGCCGGTGGAAACGAGACCGCGGCAACACCGGCCAGAATACCGGTGACGCCACCGACGGCGAGCCCCCGTTCGACCGCGGGGATCACGTCACTGGTCTGCAGCAAAGAGGCCTTCGGCAGATCGCCCAACGCTGTGCCTTCACGTGCAATCACGTGGATATGGCGCTCGTCCACCCGCGCCAGCAGCAGTTCATCGGTCACCTTGTCGGCCGTTTTGAGGTCCGGGATCAGAAAATAGATTCTGCGCATGTCAATTGCTCCTCAGCAAAGTCACAGAAAGCCCCATGTACAGCAGACTCATCCGACAGCGAATGGATCAGACATCGGGCGAACGCTTGTACCTCAGTCTAGGCGAGATATGCGACTGCGGCGGTACGGTCGGTATCTGAGTCTGCAGCCCAGGCGGCCGGAAGCGGCCCCACGGGGTGGAATCTCACCGTTCCCGCACAGTCAGCAGGGAACTTTGCGAAAACCGTGGTCGTTCCGCTTATACTCCGAATTCCAAAATTAGAACCAACATAGGAGGAGTTATGCCGGTCGAATCTAGACACGTAATCAATACGATTCTGTTGTCGACGGTCCTTGCCTTTTCATCCGCCCAGGCTTTCGAGGGCGATCCGGTGCGTGGCAGAGTAAAAGCCGATAGCTGTCTGGGTTGCCATGCGATTCCATCCTATTCGAACGCCTATCCGAATTACCATGTTCCCAAGGTCGGCGGACAGAATGAGGCATACATTATCTCGGCGTTGCTTGCCTATCGCAGCGGGACGAGGAATCACGAAACCATGAACGGCAACGCACTCAGTCTGAGCGATCAGGATATCGCCGACATCGCCGCATTTTTCTCGACTGCCGGCAAGTAAGGGGGCCAAGAATGAAAAAATCCGTTTTTATCGCAATGCTGGCCTCGGCATGCATCACCTCCCCGGTTCTTGCAGGGGGAGACCCGCAAGCCGGCAAGGAGAAGTCCGCGGTGTGCGCCGGCTGCCACGGAGCCGACGGCAACAGCACGATTGGTGCAAACCCGCGCCTGGCGGGGCAGTATGAATCCTATCTTTACCGGGCGCTGACCCAGTACAAATCAGGCGGACGCAAAGATCTGCTGATGGCCAACATGGTGGCTGATTTGAGCAAGCAGGACATGAAGGATCTGGCAGCATGGTTTTCCAGCCAGGAGGGGAATACCCTGGAAGTCCTGCCGGAAGAGTAAAGGCAGCGAAGCCTTAAGGAAGAAGGGCGATCCTTGCGATCGCCCTTTTTTCTCTATTCTTCGACGAGGTCTGCGGCGCCGTAATATCTCGCCAGCTGCTTTATCTCATCGTCCGTCAGCTTGTGCGACACACTCTGCATGCGGTCATACAGATCGTTGCTGCGACCCGCTTCCTTGAACGCCATCATGCTCGCCTCGAGATACTGCCTGATCTGACCCGTAAGGACCGGCGCCACCTCGATATGATCATCCTTCTCGACGATATCCTTGTCATGGCAACTGTCACAGATCTTCACTTGCAGCAGGGGATCTCCACCCACCATCGGCGGACGCTCGAGCGAAGCGAACCATGCACCCATATGAATCATCTGTTCCTCTGACAGCTTCTTGCTCACCTTCCTCATGTCGCTGTCTTCCCTGACACCCACCTTGAAATCGTGCAGCTGCTTATAGACGTAGGTCGCCCGCTGTCCGGCGATGCTGGGAACCTCCTCGTCATCACTGATACCGTCTGCATTGTGGCATTTCTTGCACTTGTATTTCTTCGCCAGCTTCTTGCCTTCCGCACTGTCTCCGGTGGCCACCAGATCAAATTTTTCCTTGGTCCACTCGAAAGATGCCGGGTCGGCTGCTGCGGCTGTCTGAGACAGTCCAACAAGCAAAAATGCCAGGATGAGAGCACGACACATTGGGGGTTCCTCCTGTTGTTTGGCTCGTGTTGTTTTCAGGTGTAATTCGGCATGTGTATTCGTTATCCGCCCGATTGTACCTGACCTGAGGCGGAGATATTGAAGGCCGATGAAATTCCATCCAATCAGTAGGCAATTGACGGCCGGTCGCCGACAGCAGCAGCATGACCACCGCCAAGGGTCGGCCCTAGCCCCCACGTGGCGGCCTAGCGCGTGCTGTTCAGCCCGACAAAACTGCCCCCGTTGGTTTCCGCCAGCTTGCGCATCAGCGCCGCATAGCGCATTGCATTCAACGGGATACCGTTGCCCATGCCAAACAACACCGGAAACCCCACCGTATGGATACGTACCAGACGACGGCCCGACCTGCCGGCACGATTGAGGCTGGCCACGGTGTCGACCACGGCCTGGATCGAGCCGCGTGCGAAATCATCGCCAAATACATACAGGCTGATGCGTTTGTCCTTGGCGTGAAATCGCCGGATCGCGGCCTCGATGCCCTCGACCGGACTCGAGTTGGAAAACGGCTGCCAGCTGGCGAGCCGCTTGATGATCGATTTGCGACGCGCCGGCGTGTCAGGAATCCACGTGCCTTGATAGGTCGAGAACATGTAGTCACCCATATCGTTCATCACCTGGATGCCCTTGACCCGCGGATAGATGTCCAGCACCTCCGAGACCTTCTTCTGTACCAGTCTCCAGGCATTCTGCTGCATGGAGCCCGAGGTATCGATGATGAAGATGATGTACTCGCTGTCCACCGGCACACCGCCGATGGTGGCCGCCAGCTTCCTGCGCTGGTACCCGGCACCGAGCAGACGCCGCATCTCCTCGGACAGATCCTGTTTCGCACTGGCCAGCTGATCCTTGATGATGGTCTGCGCATCATGCTCATTGCGGGTTGCCGCGTAGCGACCACGGATCGTAGACCTGTCGCCCTCGAGGCGCGCCAGTTTTTCCCGCTCCTCGGAGAGCTGCTCCTGCCTGGCAGTCAATTCACGGTTAAGCACCGTGGTCTGACCTCGGATCTCGTGGAGCTCGGCCTCGAGTCGTACCACCACCCCACTGAGGTCCACTGCCAGCTGCTCGATGACGTGGGGCTCGGAGATCTTGACGATCACCAGCAACAGGATGATGGCGCCGAAACCACAGGAGACGACGTCCAGAAAAGACAGGTTGAAGATATCTATGCTGCGGCGGCTTCGACGACTCATGGCCAGTCCCGGGCCGGAGTCAGGAAGGACCCGCGCGTCTCCTGCGCGAGCTTCCAGAATGCTGCTGCCGCGTAGGCGTCGCCCTCCATCGGCAGCAGTACGGTGTTGACCGGCACACCGGACGGCAGCTTTGCAGCGGCAGTCTCGAAATGCTGCAGACGTTCATCCGCCGACACCGTGGTCCGCTTGGGTTTTCCGCGACCCTGGGTCGGCAGGCCATCGGTAACCAGAAGGATGTTGTCCGGCTTTGGCGACAATTTCCCCGCTACCTCGAAGGCATGGTAAAGACTGGTCCCCCCACTCGGCTCGATCTGGCGAAGAGCGCGGATGGCCCCATCCACGTCCTTGCGGTTTGACGCCTGCAGCCAGGTACCGTCGGTGCCGCTCATGGCAGCGTGGGACCGGGTATTGAAGGTGTAGAGCTGAAAACGTGCTGAAGGTGGCAGGTTGCTTACCAGCCAATCCGCTGTTTTCAGCGCCCGCCGCCACTTCGGCGCTGAACGCTTGCTGGCCGAGTCCATATTGCGCCGACGTACCACGTTGATAATGGTCTCATCGAGCATGCTGGCCGAGACATCGACAAGGATCAGCACGCGTTTGCCGCCCATCTTGAGTCCCGTCAGGTACTGGCGGTCACCCTCGCCCTTGACCTGACGGACCTGGCTGCCGTCGCCGCGATCATCGGCCTTCGGCGCACCGAGCCGCTTCTGCTCCTCGTCCAGAGTCTTCAGATCAGAGACCAGCGCATCGACATGCTCCTCATTGGCAAGGGTCTCGTTCTCCATCCTCGCCATTTCGATCTCGAGCTTTTTGATCGTGTCCAAGACCCGCGCGGCCTCGCCCTGCATAATCGCCAGTTCATCATCCGCCGCATCCAGGCTGTTGCGCGCGTCCACCATCTGATCGCGACCGATGATGACCTCCTTTTCGAGTCGGACCACCTCGGATCGCAGATCGGCAAACACAGCGTTGCGCGCCTGCACCGTGTCGTTGTTGAGGATCAGGACCAGCAGCACCACCGCACCGAAACCGCAGAACATGATGTCCAGGAACGACAGCGAGAAGGGGGATACCGGGCGGCGCTTCATGGTGCGATCAGCAGGGCCATTTCAGTCAGCTCTGCAGGCGCCTGATGAACCAGTGATCGACGTAACGTTCGCTGTCGAGCACCAGCCGCTCCTGCATCAGCTGCAACTGGTGGATGAAAAACATCAGCACGATACTGATTACCAGCGCAATGAAGGTCGAGTTGAACGCCACCCCCAGGCTCGACGTGACACCGGTGATATCGCCCTCGACGGCGCGATGTGCCTGGCCTAGTGCATCACCGATGCCGCGAACGGTCCCGATAAAGCCCACCGAAGGAATCGCCCAGGCGATGTAGCGGATGATGGACAACTCCGATTCCATCCGATCGCCTTCCGAATCACAGATATCGCGCGCCGCGGTGGAGACATCCTGCACGTTACGGGTCGCAGAGAAGCGCTCGATTGCAGTCAACAGGGCACGCGGCAACAGGTAGTGCTGCATGGATGCCGGCAGCGACTGGATGCGCCCGACAAGATCACGCGTATCCTCCGGTCCGATCGGCAACTCTGCCGGCAATCGAAGCAGGTCCTGGTCGAGCAGCCTCTGCTGCAGATAGGCATCCCTTCCCTTGAAACCCAGAATCGCAAAGGCCCACAGCATCAGGACGAAACAGGCTTCCTGCTCGTAGTCCTTAACAACGACAAAGAACGATCGCTGCTGCACATACTCGGCGTCAGCCCGCATCTGGACCGCCTCCTGCTCCAGAAAGATCTTGGCCTGCGGCCGAATGACACTGACATACAGGGCATGCACCAGGATAAAGGCGATCAACAGTGAGAAAACCTGGTATACGAGCTCGACGGGAAAGGCTCTCCTCATGATGCTTCGGTTCCTGTATTCATGGGGCTGTGTATTCAGATGTCCACCGGGAAGGAGACCGCACTGTCGGCGCGGATCTTTTCCGTGGGCTTGAAAGTGGTTGCCGATTTTTGCGATCGTTGGTCTCTCTTCTTATCCGTCAACCCGGGTTTGGCGGTGCTCGCCTGGGGCCCTGTTGTCTTACCCTTTTGTTCCTGCGTCGTCTCTGCGTGCAGATAGCCGCCGCCAGCCACGCAAAGCGATATCAATACCATTACCGGGTAACGCATCAGCAGATCCTCCAGCAGCGACAAGACTCAAACACACGACGGGCTTTCAAAGGTCCGCCAGCCGGCCACCGGGCCTGCGTGTTACTTCGCATAACGCGCAACCCGGAAGCCAAGATCGGGACGTGCTGCACGACTGTAGTCACGGTAACTCAGACGCAGCTCGGTAATGGTCCCCTGCCGCCAGCTCGAATCGCGCACCACGTGATGGTCCCCTGCGGCCGGTCCCAGTGGGTCGCTTACCAGCTTTCCGGCTTCGCCCGGGTAAACCGCGTAGAAATCATGTATCCACTCGGCCACATTGCCACCGAGGTCGTGGAACCCCGTGGGGCGCGCCGCAAAACTCGCCACCGGCGCCGACACGCGGTGTCCGTCATTGTAGTCGGGAACCGTATTGGCCAAGGTGTCGGCGATACTTGCATCGGCGAAATTACCCGTGACCGAAGTTGGAGGGAAGCTGCCCTTCCACGGGTAGCGCTGCTCCGACGGCCGCCCGTGTCTGCGCGCGACGTAGGCCCACTCGGCCTCGCTGGGCAGGCGATAACCCGTCGTCATGGGCCGCACGGCCTGCAATCGGCCATTGACCTCTTTGTAGGCCGGCGGCAGGCCCTCGCGACGACTCAGCCAGTTAGCGTAGAGGGCCGCATCCTCCCAGCTGACGCCAACCACTGGTTGTTTGTCGGCATCCAGGGTCTGACCCTCGGCAAAGCCGGAACTGTGTGCCGGTTTGAACTTACGATATTCGGCATTGCTTACCTCGGTGCCCGACAGGTAGAAGGGGCGGACCAGCTTTACCTGCCGCGCACTCTCATTGGCCCGGCGCCCCTGCTCACGTCGGGATGCGCCCATGCGGAAAGCCCCTTCCGGGCGTACCAGGCGCAATTGCTGTCCTCCCGGACTGGTTTTCACGGCCGGCGTGGCTGCCACCTGCTTGCGGCTGCGTGCCGCGGCCACACTGGCCAGGGTAACGTCCACATTCTTGCTGCTGCCCGCACGCGGAGTCACGTTGACCGTCTTTGAGACATAGCCGCTCTTGCTGAACTCCAGCTTGTGGCTGCGTGTGGTCAGCTGCAGTCGCTGGGTCGCCTTGCCGACATCCCTGCCATCCACCCGCAGGCTTGCATCTGCCGGCTGCGCAGTCACGAACACGATGCCGTACTGCGGCTGCAGCCGCGCCTCGATGGACTGCTCCTGGTCCGGTCCCAGATTTACCTTTTGCTCAAAGCGTTCAAATCCCGGCTTGCTCAGGCGCAGTTCATGTTCGACGCCTGACGTGAGCGGCAGGGTCAGCGGCGTGGTGCCGTGAAACACCCCGTCCACACTCAGACTGGCAGCCTCGGGCACGCTGCTGACACTCAGCCTTCCATCGAGCGTCTGCAGTTCAAACGGACCGAGTTGCAGCTCGGTTCCGGCCTGAACCTGTTGCCGTAGCGAAATCTCTTTGTGCTGTTCGAGCCTGAGCACCAACTCGCGCACACCCTGCAGGATCTCGATCTGCAACGGGGTCTGACCGATGGTCTCGCCATCCACCAGCAGCGTAGCGCCCCTTGGCGCGCTGTCGATGTGCACATCGGCCCAGGCCGGCTGCAAGACGTAATTCACCTGCTGCGCCTGTCCCTTGCCGAGCACGTTGAGGGTTGCCTCCATCGGCAGGTAGCGCTCGGTCTCGATGCGCAGGCGTTGTGCACCGGCGCCGATCTCGGCGGGCCGCCCGGCATCGACCGGCAACGCGACATCGTTCACGAACAGCTTGAACGCCACATCCGGCTGCAGCTCTATGCTGACCTGGCCGGGCAGTTCCTCGAGCTGAAACTCGAGCAGCTGAAAGCCGGCCGAGGGGACCTCGACAGCCTCCTGCAACGGATAGTAGCCCGGGCTTTCCGCCGCGACCGTGTAGCGTCCGGGCAGGACCAGTTGACGCCCGCCAAACGGAACAGGAGGGGGGAATCCTTCGAGCGACTGGCGTTGTGGCTCCGGAGTGATCCGAACCGAGACCGGTGTGGCCAGCAGCACGAACGCCACCGCAGACAGCAGCAGCACAAACATCGCCAACAACAGCGGCCGCACAAAGCGTCTGCCGCGGACTGGCGTGGGTGCCTGCGGCACTTCCGGCAGGGCCCGACTGTTCATTGGCGGCGGTGAGGCCGGTGGTTCCAGCACCGGGGAGGCCACACGCGGGCGCACACGGATTTCAACCACCTGGAGGCGCTCATGTGCTCGTGATTGTGAAACAGCTGGGTAGCAGTTTCCGCCGGCTGTATGAAAGCATGGCCCTCGGCCAGCCCGATGTATGCCACGACCTCGCCATCGGACAGCCCGGGCACGACGATGCCGCCATGCTGCGCACCGCCGACAGGCAATGGCATCTCCTGTTCGCCCAGCTGACGCTCACCCTGCGCGTCGTGAATAAAATAGACGCGGCTCAAATCGCCTCCTCGCAGCGGACCAGCACAGGCGGCAGGGATGCGCCCGGCCGCACCCTGATCACCTTGCGCACGTCACGATAGCCCGGCCGACTGCCGACCACGGTGTAGTCACCCGGCCGCAGATCGAGCTGATGACGATCAAATTTTCCGAGGCGGGCAACACGATAGACCACCACGCTGGTCTCACCATCCGAGTCAAGAGTCACACTGACCGGCGTGCCGGCGGCTGCGACCAGCCGGCGCAGCTGCGTCATCTTCTTTGCCAGCCGCGGCTCATCCCTTGGCGCATCGCTAGTCGCCGCAAGCAATGTTTCCGCGTTGGCGAGCGGCACGGCAGAATAGAGTCGTGACGGCTTGTCGATGTAGTGGTCGAACTGTTCGTGCAATTTGACCCGCTCCTCGGCGCGACGCAGACCGGTACGCGCGAAGGCGGCTGCGGAATCAATCCTCAGCGCCTTGCGATACGCGGCAATCGCGCCCTGCCAGTCTTCGGCCTTGACCCTCTCGGACGCCTGCTGACGCAAGCGGCTTAATCCCGCCTGTGCGCGCATGCCCTGAAGGCGCTGGCGCGCGTCCTGCACCGCAGGGTCACCCGGTTTGAGACGCTCTGCCTCTTCCAGTGCCTCGCCTGCTGCGGCCATCTGACCCGCATCCAGCGCATTCAGCGCCCGGGACATGGCCGCAGTGAAATCGCGCGCATTGATGTCTGCACTGACCCGCTGCGATGCAGACTGCGCAGCCGCGTAATCCGCATCCAGTTTTACCGCCTGCTGGTAGGCCACGAGCGCCGCATCCAGGTCACCGTTCGCCTCTGCCGCACGCCCAAGGTTCATCTGTTCGATAGCCGTGCTGCGACTGCGGGCCCTGGCGATGCCGCTGATCGCATCCGGGTGCTCCGGCTCGATCCGCCGTGCGGCCTCAAAGCGGGCGACCGCGTTGACCACGTCATCGGCAGCAAGCGCTCGCGCACCCTCCTCCAGCGCGCTTGCCAACATGACCTCGCGCCTGGCTTCCAGCCGCTGCAGCTGCCCAAGTGCATCGTTGTACTCCTGACCAGCCGCTGCAAACTGCAGCTGTGCGAAATAACGGTCGCCGACGGACGCCCGCGCCGCCGAGTCGCTCCAGTCCGGCTCGCCCCAGGCGTCGGCATTGAGCAGATCCAGTCTCGCACGCAGTTGCAGATAGCTCTGCAGCGCCTGTTGCGCCTGATCGCGCAACGCCGTGTTATCGCCGGCCGGCGGCGCGGTTGGGGCTGCGACATGGGGATTGTCGACCTGCTGAGCCGAGCCGAGCATGGACGGCAGGGCAAACACCACCACCACTGCCAGCACCAGCAAAACACCGAGCAGGAGCCAGATCCACAGACTGCCCCGGCTCGCAGCCGCCGCATCATCGAGAACCTGGCCCGGTGGCTGCAGCTCAGTCGGGGGGTTTACTCCAGGCCGTTGCGGGGCGTCCATCCTGCCTTGCCCTCGCTCAGGAACCGGCTAGGCCGGTCTCGGATTCATAGATGCGTTTCAGCAGTGCACGCCACTTCACATATTGCATTTCTGCCGAACCGGTCAGCTCGTGGGTCTCGCCTTCCACCTCCACCACCATGGGACGCGCCTCGATAGAGAAGGATTCATCCAGTTCGACAATGGCATCGCGATGGATGCTGGTTTCCGACGACTTGTCCATCCCGGTCTTGAAGGCATAGGCGCCACCCAGCACCAGAGAATCCCGCAGCACACTGGAACTGGCGCCGCTGCCGTTGCCCGTGGCCTCCAGGGCTATGGCACCGATGATCGCGGCCACACCGAGCAACTTGCGCTGCAACGCGTCGCGTTCGAGTTTGCGCAATGCCGCAGCCTCTTGACTGCGTGCCTTGCGCCATTCCGTATAAGGTTGTTCCATCTCGCGGGCGAAATTGTCGAAATGCCCGTTGAGCGTATCGATCAGCAGGAAATCCCTATCGCGAATCGCCTGCACGCGACGATACATGGGATCGTCTACCGCAGGCAGGCGTACCAGGTCGAATCGATCGCCATCCGCTTTCAGATAACCGCCAAAGGCATCGGGCGCCAGGTCCGAGGCAAAACGCATAGAGGCAACGCGACGGATCCCCATCGTTTCGTGCGGCTCAAGTTTCGCGCGCAATTCCGCGAGATCATTGGCTATTGTGTTGTATAAGGGCTGAAAGGGATCGATCTCGTCCTGGCCTCTCTGCCTGTACTGCGTGTATTCGATTTCTTCGCTGTACGTGCGCTTGAACCATTCCTTGCCGGTAGCATCCTGCGCACTTATCTCCAACACCAGGCTTTCGCCGTCAGACTCGAGGATGGTGCCACTGACCAGCAGTTCGCTACCGGCGGTATTCCGCGGCACCAGGCGCACCGCACCCCAGTAACCGCTGCTTTCCATGGTCGCGCGCAGTTGTTCCGGCAGATAGCGCGCCTCGGCCTCGCGGATGTCCATGGAAAGCCCCATGGCATCGTCCTCGTCTTCCGGCAGTTCACCCGGCTCGAAAAGCTCTACCCAGACATCCAGCAGTTGATCTTCCGGCAGTTCGACCACCGTCTTGTCGAGCGGCACGACATCATCGACATCACGTGTCGGTCCCAGGGTGCTGCAGCCCTGCACGACGGCCAGCATAAGCAAAAGCGGTATCAGCCTGTAAAATCGCGAAAGCATGGTGTTCCTCAGCGTGTGCCTTTCTTGTAGTTGCGGTATTCCTCCCACAACTTCGCCTTGAGTTCGGGTGAGGTTTCCTTCTCGGCAGCCTCCCGCAACTGCCGCGCCACGACATCATCATCGTCGCCGTCCGGTATGTCGCTCGGCACCCCCTTGCCCCGGCTACCGCCCTGCGACTGGGAGCCCGCACGGCCACCCATGCCCGTACTGCCGTCACCTTCACCTTCGAACGCCTCCGTGCCCTCGCCGGATCCGCCTGCTTCGCCGTCGGAACCCCCGGCTTCTCCGGACCCCTCAGCGCCACCAGCCTCCCCGGCACCCGAACCGGCGCCACCAGCCGCTGCACTATCGCTCCGGGGTGTCTGGGCCCTGACGCGCTCCTGCTCGCGCAACAGCATCTCGTCGAAGTCACCAAGCCCACCCATCAGCTCCGCGTCGAGCACCGCCAGTTGCTCATCCAGGGTCTGCTCCGCTGACTGATCGATCGGTGCCGGGGCAAGCAGACCCGGGGTCAGCAAGGGGCAACCGAGTTCCGGGGGCAGTGACACCCCGGCCAGGACCAAGGCCGCACAATCCTCGGCAACCAGCCGGTGCAGTCGCGCGATATAGGCCGCATAGTCGGCCGCCTCCGTGCCGCTAAGACTGCCGCGGCTTTGCCGAGCATGAAAATCCTGCTCGGAGGAGACCATAGCGGCATGATTGATACGCAGGCGGTCGAGTTGCGGTGCCTGTTCCGCCGCCGATAGACCACCGGCGAACAACAGACCTGCCATGATCAAAAGACTGAAATGCCTCATCGTGTCACCCGAATGCCTCCAACAGGCGTGAGACCATCTTAATACGGCTGGCAGAGGTATAAGAAACCCGTGCTGCGCCCTCTATCGGGGCCTGAGGCCTCGGCTATCCGCAGCCACCCTGCTGCGTCGACCGCTGCACCTGCTTTGGACCACTCACCGGACGCACCACCAGTAGACAGCCGTCGGGCGGCTAAATTCCCCATAAACCAAGATGGTCGGGTTTGAAAGAAAACGGCGAATAGAGGCCGGCGGGGCCAACGGGCGCTTTCGATTTCAGCCAGGCAAAGCCGCCTATTCCCAACCGATCACCTGGTAGCCGCGCTCCTGCAGACACTGATTGACGAACCGCTGGAAAGTCGGACTCAGGCGGGTTGAGTCGACACCGCCTTTGACCGCACCGGCAGATCCACCCGCCAGTGCACCCGCCAGGGCACGCTCACCGGCATCGCCTCGCACGATCCCCCAGGCGCCGGCACCGACACCACCGATCAACGCCCCGGAGGTCGCCTTGGTAGCCACCTCACCGTCCTTAGTGCGACTCACACTGTAGCTATCGGCCAGCGCCATGCATTCGTCGGCATCACGTTGAGCCTGGCTATGGCCAACCTGCTTCATGTGGCTGTTGGGATAAAACACCGGGCGTTTGGCGCTGCTGGAACAGGCGCTCAGTACGAACAGCGTCAGCAGCATCAGCGCAAACACAGCAACAGCGGAAATCCTAACGTCGAAAAACACCTTTGCCCGCTTCAGCAATCGCTGTCAGAAAAACGTCGGGGCAGGATAGCACAGGCCGCCTGAACGGCCGCTGAACCGGGACCAGAAAAAACAGGGGGATTCAGTGGGTCTGTAACTGGTAGGTGCCGTCTTTGTAGCAGCTGAACAGCTGCGACAGCGCAGGGTGTGATACCGGCGCATTGTCCGGCGCCACCTCCAGGTGACGTTCGGCCACGTAAGTCTCATGCTCACCACCATCGACCAGCACGCGGTACCACGGCTGTTCCTTCGGTGGCCGGGAACGGGCGACGTGCTCATACCACGCTTCGGACCCCTGGAAGGTCGCATCGACATCGACAATCACACCACGATAGTTGAAGCGGTTGTGATGAACGATCTGTCCAACGAAAAACTTCAATTTCGGCGTCATTGTCTCACTCTCCACCACAGCTTCATCAGACCTCGGCAATCAAAACCGCACGCCTTGGCGCGGGGTAACCTTCGATCGTAAATCTGCTATCGGCCGGGTCCAGAAAATCTGCAAATGATTCGAAGGTCATCCACTCGGTAGAGCGCTGCTCATCCGGGCTGGTCGGCGTCACATCGACTGTCCTGATGGCGTTGAATCCGCAACGCTGCAGCCAGTTGACCAGCATGGCTGGGGTGGGTATGAACCAGACGTTGCGCATCTTGGCATAACGCCCCTGCGGCACCAGCACCTGATCGTCGGCGCCCTCGATTACCAGGGTCTCCAACACCAGCTGCCCGCCGCGACGCAGTGTCCCCCGCAGTTCAAGCAGATGATCGAGCGGTGAACGCCGATGATAGAGCACACCCATGGAGAACACCGTGTCGAATCGCGCCAGATTGGCCGGCACGGACTCGATACCCAGCGGCAGCACGTCGACCCGTTGTGCCAGATCCGGTGCCATCGGCGTCAGCAGTCCGCGTATCGCGAGGAACTGTGCCAGGAACACGGCGGTCGGATCGATACCGATCACACGTCGCGCCCCGGCAAGGGCCATGCGCCAGCAGTGATAACCGTTGCCGCAACCGACATCCAGTACCAGGCGGTCCGACAAGGGCTGCAGATGCGGGAATACCCGGTCCCATTTCCAGTCCGAACGCCACTCCGTATCGATCCGGACATCGGCGACACGGTAGGGACCCTTGCGCCATGGGTGCAAGGCCTTCAGGCCGGCCGCCAGGGCCGCATGTTCGCCGGCCTGCAGGGGCCTGTCCGGCCGGATATAGAGTGCGCCATCGTCACATTCCACGACACCCTGACTCAGCGCGGGCAGTTGCTCCAGTGCCTGCTGCCAACGGACCCAGTCGCCGTGCGGCGAATGATGGAAGAAGGCATCCAACTGCTGCCCGACCACATCGGCCCAGCGGCTCAGGCCTTCGGCTTCCAGCAGCCGAAGGATGCGTGCGCTATCGATTATCCGCATGTATCTGGCAGCCAAGTCACAAATGCGCAGGCAGGGGTCAAAGCGCACCCCCGTAGTCGATGGTGATCTCTTCGTCGCAGTCTATGGCGCAGACCGCATACAGTTCGAAGCCATCGAACTTTGCATTGCAGGGCAATGCATGATTCACATAGCGCAGCACGTTCCTGCCACTGCGACCGACCGCCCTGTCTTCCGATTCATATACCCAAAGCACATAGACTCCGTCCCTACGCGCTTCGGGCCCGGCAAAGGTGCCTATGTATTCGCCCTCGTCGATATCCCGCGACGCAAAGAGCCCGGTTCCGTGAATCCCAGAGGTCGCGGCATAGACCACGGTCTTCAGCTGCCGGTTGGTCAGACGTTCGCTATCGATCATGCCGGTACCTGAAGGCTTTGCATGGCCACCGGGTCCGGGTTTCCGTCCGGATTCCCCCAACCCACCTGGTGATGCGGCAGTGTCGCCGGATCGATTTCCTTAAGAACATCACCCAATGCACGCACTGAACCGTCCTGGCCTTTCCACATGACCAACAGATTCTCCATCAGGCCAAGCAGGTCTATCCCTTCGCGTTCGGCGCTCGCCGCAAACACATGTCCCGCAGGCAACAGATGCCGACTCTCCGCGTACAGATACTCATGCACATTGCTGACCGAGACACCTGGCTGGTTCAGCAGTTCGGTTACCGTCGGCAGCGTGGTGGGGATCTCCGGGACAGCAGAGCGTTCACCCTGCAACACGGGATGATAGGGCAGCTTGCCGCGGGTCAGAGATGAATAGCGATACCTCGCTACTGACAGTTCAGGCAGCAGGGCCGGATTGATCTGCCAACCCGGCGTCGCCAGAGCCGCTGGAGCCTCGCCCCCCAACTCGAGGTAAGACGACCACAGGGCCTCACACTGCTGCGCGACCCAGGTCCTGTCCGCATGTGCGAGCCGGCGTAACCAGGGCTGAGGCGACAGCCCGAACAGACCCACCTCGTGCCCGTTGGCGCGTGCTGCAGCCATCAGATCCTTGGCCTCGGAACCTAACGGGGGGGCCGGTACCAGGGTGCCGTACGCCAGAGCCGACAACCCCAGCCGACGGCGTTCACGCCAGGTCCGGATCGGGCTTCGGCCCGCACAGTCATGGCCCATGGGAAAGAAGAAACTGGCACGAACCTGATAATCACTGAACAGTCGCATGAGGTTCGGGATCCCCTGGCGCAGACCACGCAGGGAATTGACCTCGACACGCAAAGCTACACGCATGACTGGAATCGCTGGTTGAATCCAAGCCGGTGGTCTGAACGCCACTGACCGGGGCTACAAGGGGACTCAGACGGCGGCACAGGTCCCCTGATAGACCGCCATGATGGACTTGAGCTCGGCGATCACCGCATGCACCTCGGCCTTGGACAGGCCCTCGACTTCGGCAAGGCGCTTGCCGGCCTCCAGCGCGTCAATATCAGACCAGACGGCACGACAGCCCTTGTGACACATTTTTTCTACACACTGCTCGACGAGTCGGTGATTCAAGGCAGGTCTCCCTGAAATGTAGCTGCAACAGTATACCCGTATATACCGATGCTTTCACCTGCCGCCCTCTGCAATCCCGCAATTCGTTCTTGCCTTGTTCTCTATTCCTGCTATATTGGAGAGAACCTACAGAGAACACCGACCGAGGATCGAATCATGCAACAAAACCCCTACTTCATGCGCGACCTGAACGGCCACAAGGTGGACAGCATCATGAACTTCAATGTCGCCCTTCGCCGCAGCCGTTCACGTTCCGTTCTTGAGATCAGCGTCTTTTTCGTGGCCGTCGCCGGCTACCTTGCCGCACTCGCCTTCACCGCCTGAACGGATCACCCTCTCGCTGAAACCCCCAATGGCAAGGGATTGCCTCTTCCCCGACTCCCGAAGCGCGTCCTGATCGGCCTGCGTGACGACCGTGGTCTTAGCATTACCGCTTTTGTTTATACTGCGACGATCCGTCCAGCCACCCGGTAGCCCGCTTGACATGACCCATTGCACAGGCGCCTACACCACCTTTTACCGCTGGTTGACCTTTTTCGGAATCCTCGTATTCGGCGGTTTTGTTGCACTGAGCAACGATCTCCTCGGACAACTGTTGCGGTCTGATGACAGCTATCTCTCGGGCACCATACTTTTGCTGTTCCTGCTAACCAGCCTGGATGCCGGACGGCGCGCGCGCCACCTCGGCACCGAGCTGTGCACCGCGATGGACATCTCCAGCCGCATCCAGCGTGGTGAACCCATGTTCGCCAACGATGCGGAAACGGGCGTGACGTTCAGACAGGAGCAGCAAACGTCATCCTACGCCCACCACCATCTGCTTCTTCTCGCCAACAAGACCTTCCAGCATGGAAGTCTCTGCAATCAGGACCTTTTGCTCGAGCGACTGGAAAACGCACTCGGGCGTGGCCACGAAACCGGCTGGTTTCTGGCCGACCTGATGATCCGTCTGGGCCTGCTCGGCACCGTGATCGGTTTTATCTTCATGTTGGGTTCGGTGGCACAGGTATCGAGCGTCGACATTCATGCCCTGCAGCAGTTGCTGACCAATATGAGCGGCGGGATGCGGATCGCGCTGTACACGACCCTGACCGGCCTGGGCACCGGGATACTGCTGGGATTCCAGTACCGGCTGCTGGACCAGGCGGTAGACCGCCTGATGGCCGAGATCATCGAACTGTCCGAGGTGCACATCACCTCTCAGCTGCGCCAGCTGACGACACCCTGAGTCCGACCATGCGACGCCGCAGATCGAGACAGTTTCGCTCCACCGATCCGTTCATCGACCTGCTGTTCAATGCACTGCTCGGATTCACCTTTCTGTTCCTGGTCTCGGTGATGTTCATGAACCCCGAGGCCCGCAAGGGACGTATCGACCTCAAGGCTGAATACATCATCTCCGTGACCTGGCCGGATCAGCTGGCGGACGATATCGATATCTGGGTACAAGATCCGATCGGTGAAACCGTCTCCTATCTGCGCAAGGACGCCGGCTGGCTGCACCTGGACCGGGACGACCGCGGTGAAGTCAACGACACCATCATCATCGACGGCAAGGAGCTGGTGTACCCGATCAACCAGGAGGTGGTGACCATCCGCGGGATCATCCCAGGGGAGTACATCGTCAATCTTTATTACTACACCTCGGCCCAGCCCGGGCCGGTCGAGGCCCTCGTGAAGGTGGAGAAGGTGAACCCCAGTCTGCAGACGGTGTATGTGCAGAAGTTGGCGCTGAAACGACAGGACGATGAACTGACCGTGGTCCGGTTCAGCCTTGACCGCAGCGGCGACATTGCCGGGATCAACCAACTGCAGAAAAGGCTGACCCCCTTCGAGCTGGAGTTTGGGCCCGAGCGATGAATGCCATCCTGACAGTCGCGGTTACCCTGTTGTACCTGATCCCGGTGGCACTTGTCGCGCTGTTGCTGACCGCACAGCGCCGCCCGCAAGCACCCTGGCTGCTAACGGCAGTTCTGCTGGCCCTGCCGGCGTTCTACATGGGCCATTACCTCTTGCTGCAACAGATACAGGGTTGGCCCAGCAGCGCCCCTCTGCCGCAACAGTTCCGCTTGCTCGCGTTTGACATCAGCGAGCCTGATCCAAAGACCGAGCGGGCCGGGCAGATTCTATTGTGGGTACATGGCGGCGACAGCGATCAGCCGCGCGTACATCACCTCGCCTATCGCAAGGATCTGCACCAGGAGCTGATAGCAGCCGGCAAGCGACAGGTAGAAGGGCGCCCACAGATCGGAATCCGCCGCACGCAGACGGCCTCAAGCGCCGCAGGTCCGAGCGGGGGGAAACAGGAGACCATCAGTTTCAGGGACAAGGTCGGTCGATCACTCCCCTCCAAGCCATAACCCCTGAGCCCCCCGTTGTACCGCGATCGAGTAGGAGGCGGGGTTACCCCC
>CAZCDY010000008.1:52936-55708 GCA_964497145.1 uncultured Gammaproteobacteria bacterium | reverse complement strand
GGCGGCAATTTATACCGGAACAGGGTCTTGCGGTCAAGCCTGGGCGGGACAAAACCTGCCGTTTAGAGCAGCCCGCGCTCTGCCAGTGAACAGCAGCCCCCGTCTCCGATAACCAGGTGGTCGAGCACGCGTACGTCGACCAGGGACAGCGCTTCCCGCAGCCTGGTGGTGATCCGCTGGTCCGCCTCGCTGGGTTCGGCGACCCCGGAGGGATGGTTGTGGCTGAGGATAACCGCTGCGGCGTTCAGTGCCAGGGCGCGCCTGACGACCTCGCGCGGGTGCACGCTGGCGCCGTCGATGGTGCCGCGGAAAAGCTCCTCGAACGCAATCACCCGGTGACGATTATCCAGAAACAGGACCGCGAATACCTCATAAGGATAGTCGCGCAGCCGCGATCGCAAATACTGCGCGGTGTGCCCGGGGTTGAGCAGCGGGCTGCCACGTTCAAACTGCTCGGCCAGGTGGCGGCGGCCTATCTCCAGCACCGCCTGCAACTGGGCGAATTTTGCCTCGCCGAGGCCTGGTGCCTCGCAGAATGTGTCGCGTTCCGCCGCGAGCAGCTGACGCAGGCTACCGAAACGCTCGAGCAGTTCGCGCGCCAGGTCGACGGCGCTCTTGCCTCTCACCCCGATGCGCAAAAATATAGCCAGAAGTTCGGCGTCACTGAGGCTCCGCGCGCCATGCTTCAATAATCGTTCGCGCGGCCTCTCGCCCGCCGGCCAGTCCTTGATCGCCATGTCTGTCCTTCGTCCGTGAAGTTGGTGGAGCCTAACCGAGCAGGCACTGGCAGGCAAAGGTTTGCTTTGCCAGAATGGGCCGGTCGGTTACCCTTGCGCGGTACTTGCACACTCAACCCAGGGGATGCTCCGCTTGATGCAGGCACTGAACGGACGTCGCGTATTGCTCGGCATTACTGCCGGTATCGCTGCCTACAAGGCGGCGGAACTGGCGCGGCTGCTGGTCAAGGACGGTGCCGAGGTGCAGGTGGTGATGACCCGTTCGGCATCCGAATTCATTGGTGCCATGACGCTGCAGGCGATTACCGGCAGGCCGGTGCGCGAGGCCCTGTTCGACCCGCAGCACGAGGCGGCGATGGGGCATATCGAACTGGCGCGCTGGGCCGATGTGGTCCTGGTGGCACCGGCTACCGCCGACTTTCTTGCCCGGGCCGCGGCCGGTATGGCGGGTGATCTGCTCAGTACGCTGTGTCTTGCCTCGACCGCGCCACTGTTGGTTGCGCCAGCGATGAATCAGGCCATGTGGGGACATGTGGCGACGCGGTCGAATGTCGAGCTGCTGCAGTCCCGCGGCGTATTCATACTGGGTCCGGATGCAGGGGTGCAGGCCTGCGGTGACAGCGGACCCGGGCGGATGCTTGAGCCGGAGTCCATTGCTGCGGCCGTGCGTGATCATTTCGTGTCAGGCCGCCTGAGCGGCCGGCGTGTCGTATTGACGGCAGGGCCGACGCGCGAGGCGCTCGATCCGGTCCGCTTTCTCGGAAACCGCAGTTCCGGAAAGATGGGTTTTGCTATTGCCGCAGCGCTGGTTGCGCAGGGCGCAGAAGTAACCCTGATTACTGGCCCGGTGTCTTTGCCCACACCGAGCGGCGTGAAGCGGGTCGACGTCGAGAGTGCACAGCAGATGCGCGACGCTGTCTTTACATCCCTGCCGGGGGCTGCCATTTTTGTTGCTTGTGCGGCGGTGGCCGATTTCCGTCCGGCAAAGGTTGTTGCGCAGAAGATAAAGAAGACCGATGAGACGCTCACCCTTGAGTTGATCCGAAATCCGGACATCCTCAGCGAAGTGTCACTATCGCCGGGTCGCCCCTTCTGCGTGGGGTTTGCCGCCGAGACCAATGATGTGGAGGTCTATGCCGATGCCAAGCGGCGGGCTAAGGGGCTGGATATGATTGCCGCTAACCAGGTTGGCGCACTGCAGGGCTTCGAGGCCGACGACAACGCCCTGCTGGTGCTATGGGACGGCGGCCGGCAGGCGCTGGCGAAGCAGCCGAAGGCGGTACTTGCCGAGCAACTGGTCAATTTGATTGCGGATCGCTTCGATGCATAGATTGCAACTGAAAATTCTTGATAAGCGCCTGGGTGATGCCTTTCCCCTGCCCGATTATGCGACTGAGGGCTCGGCCGGGATGGACCTCAGGGCCATGCTGGACAGGCCGTTGGAACTGGGACCGGGTGAGACCGAGTTGATCGCAACCGGGATTGCCATCCATATCGCCGATCCTTCCCTGGCCGCGATGATACTTCCGCGTTCAGGTTTGGGTCACAAGCATGGGATCGTGCTGGGCAATCTGGTCGGCCTGATCGATTCCGACTATCAGGGCCAGCTCTATGTGTCTTGCTGGAACCGTGGCAGTGCCTCCTTTCGCATCGAGGTTGGTGAGCGGATTGCACAATTGGTGCTGGTCCCGGTGGTGCGCGCGGTATTTGAGCAGGTTGAGGAATTCGATGACAGCGATCGGGGGGCGGGCGGATTTGGACACTCTGGAAGGCATTAGGCGACCGTGCGACTGTTGAGAAAAAAAACGGAAACGGCACCCGGGCGTGCCGCTGGGAGCGGAAGGTCGCTGTTGCGGTATTTTCTGCCGGTCGTGCTGGTGTCCCTGCTGCTGATCGTGGTGGTAGGCTTTTTTGCGCTGCAGAGCATGCACAGCTCGGCCATGGATACGGCGCGCACGACGGCACGGAGTGTTGCATCAGCCGTTGCGGCGAGGATAGAGGGCGCGATCACCGCCCGGCGCGATCTCCTCGCGCT
>CAZCDY010000008.1:764-52872 GCA_964497145.1 uncultured Gammaproteobacteria bacterium | reverse complement strand
AGTGATTCAGGTAAGGCTGCTGTCGCGCGAGGCCGGTCAGCCGGATACCTCCGGCCCTGCACCGATGGGTTACGCCGGACTGGATATGCTTAGGCGCGCGGTTGAATCTGCGCAACCGGCTGCGGAAGTGCATCAGATCAAGAGCGATCGACCATACCTCGCGCTGGCGTTGCCGGTCAGTGACCAGGGGCGCAGCGTGGGTGCCCTGTTTATGGCCTGGGATCTGCGCTTTCTGGTTGCCCTGGTGGAGAACTCCCCCGAATTTCCAGGGCGACTGCAACTGACCCAGGGTAGCGGCTCTTCGGGCTACGTCCTGGCCAAGGGCCCGGGGCGGCTCGAAGGCCCACTCAGCTACGGTGAGGTAGAGGTTCCCGGCAGTATCTGGAGGGTCTCTTTCGGAGTGGCGCCAGAGGCCTCGGGCATGGCTGACCACATGACCCTGGCGGCATTGGCCGCCGGTGGTGGGCTGGTGCTTTTTCTGACTGTTTTTCTGCAGTGGCGGGTGCTCTCGCGCGACCTTCGTGCCGACATGAGTACGGTGGTCAATCTGGGCGAGGCGATTTTGCGTCGTGAGGGATCGCCGGCACGCCAGGCCCTGTTGTCCGGAGCCAGCGATGCAATTGCACTGCTTACGCAGTATGCGCGTGAATCACGGGGTGGCGGTGTTGCAGCGGCAACTGCCTCCAACGGGTCGCCTGCAACTGGGCGGCCATCCGAGTCGCTCGCGGCCGGCGAAGGCGCGTACACGGGTCTGGAGGTCGAGGAGCTCGACAATGATCCAGCCGAGTTTCTTGCCGGCAGTGGCGCTGGCCGTCCCCAGGTCGATATTGCCGAGAGCCTGTTCCGCGCCTACGACCTGCGCGGGGTGGTGGGAGAGACGTTGAATGCGCAGGTGGCTCAGCTGCTCGGCCGTGCCGTTGCGACCCTGGTGCAGGAGCAGGGCGGTCAGCGGGTTGCGGTGGCACGTGATGCGCGGCTGTCGAGCCCGGAGCTGTCCTCGGCCCTGGTCCAGGGCCTCGCCGCCGGGGGTTGCGACGTGCTCGATATGGGCCTGGCGCCGACACCCTTGCTCTATTTCGCGATGCATACGCAGGCGGTGCAGGCGGCTGTGATGGTGACTGCCAGCCACAATCCGCCGAATTACAACGGTTTCAAGATCGTTGTCGGTGATCGGGTATTGGACGGAGATGAACTGCTTTCGCTTCGCCAACGCATGCTGGACGGTGCATTCAGCCAGGGCAGTGGTGCGGTCGAACAGGCTGATCTCGTCGGCGAATACATCGAAGCGGTGATGCAGGAGGTGCAGCTGGCGAGGCCGTTGAAAGTGGTTGTGGACGCCGGAAACGGGGTTGCCGGGGATACGGCTATTGCCACTTTCGAGGCACTTGGTTGTGAGGTCATACCATTATTCTGCGAACCGGACGGCAGCTTCCCGAACCATCATCCCGATCCCGGAAATCCGGAGAATCTGGCATCGCTCATGCTGGAGGTGCAGGCGCAGGAGGCCGACCTCGGGATTGCGTTCGATGGCGATGGGGACCGTATCGGCCTGATCGACAACACCGGGGTCAGTATCTGGCCCGATACGGTATTGATGCTGCTTGCCGGTGATGTGCTCGGGCGTCATCCGGGGGTCGATATCATTTACGACGTCAAGTCCTCGCGCCACCTCGCGAGTTTCATCCTGGCACATGGCGGACGCCCGATCATGTGGAAATCCGGACATTCGCGCATGCGCGAGAAGATGCTCGAGACCGGGGCCCTGCTCGGCGGAGAGTTCTCGGGTCATGTTTTCATCAAAGAGCGCTGGTTTGGTTTCGATGATGCCATCTATGCCGCCGCGCGCGTCCTAGAGATCATGGCGCTCGAGCCGCGCACGGCCAACGAACTGTTTTCCGATCTGCCCTCCAGCCCTTCCACGCCTGAGTATCAGTTGCCGCTAGAAGAGGGACAGAGTCGCGATCTGATGCGGGCGCTGGACGCGCACAAGGTATTCGACGATGCACGCCTGGTCGAACTTGACGGTCTGCGGGTCGAGTTTGCGAATGGCTGGGGTCTGATCCGGCCATCGAATACAATGCCGTCGCTGACTTTCCGCTTTGAGGCGGATGATGTCGGCGCATTGGAAGAGATAAAGGCGCGTTTCCGGGACCTGTTGCGTCGGGTCGCGCCGGACATGCAGGCACCATTCTAAGAATCTGACGGAATCGACATGAGTTTGACGGCGGAAGCGGCGGGCAATGTTGCCCACGTACTCTCCGAGGCGCTGCCCTACATCCAGCGCTTTGGCGGTAAGACGATCGTGATCAAGTACGGTGGCAACGCCATGGTCGACGAAGACCTGAAGGCGGGGTTCGCACGTGACGTCGTGCTGATGAAACTCGTTGGTATCAACCCTGTCGTGGTGCATGGCGGCGGGCCGCAGATCGGCAGCCTGCTCAAACGCCTGGGCAAGCAGAGTGAGTTCGTCCAGGGTATGCGGGTCACCGATGCGGAGACCATGGACGTCGTTGAGATGGTGCTCGGTGGTCTGGTCAACAAAGAGATCGTCAGTCTGATCAACCGGCACGGCGGGTCAGCGGTCGGCCTGACCGGCAAGGACGGTGACCTGATCCATGCCCGCAAGCTCAATCTCACCCGCGCCAACCCGGAGGCCCAGGCGCCCGAGATCATCGACATAGGTCATGTCGGCGAGGTCGAGAGCATCGATGCATCGGTGGTGGACATGCTGGTGCATGGCAATTTCATCCCTGTGGTTGCGCCGATCGGTGTCGGCCGCGACGGTCGTTCCTACAATATCAACGCCGACCTGGTGGCGGGGAAAATGGCAGAGGTGCTCAATGCTGAGAAGCTCATGCTGCTCACCAACACCGAGGGACTGCTCGACAAACAAGGTTCCCTGTTGACCGGGCTTACCCTGGAGTCCGTGGACGGTCTGATCGAGGACGGTACCATCACCGGTGGCATGCTGCCCAAGATCGGCTGCGCGGTGGATGCAGTGCGTGCTGGTGTGAATGCTGCCCACATTGTCGATGGCCGGGTGCCGCATGCGGTACTGGTCGAGTTGTTCACCGACCAGGGTGTCGGCACCCTGATTCGCCGCCGGTAGCCAGATTTCATGCCGCGGCCATCGCGCAAACAGGCAATCCTCGAGGCCCTGGCCAACGAGTTGGAGCAGCATCCTGGCGATCGCATAACCACGGCTGCACTGGCGCGTGCCGTGGGTGTGTCAGAGGCCGCCCTGTACCGACATTTTCCGAGCAAGGCCCGCATGTTCGAAGGCCTGATCGGTTTTGCGGAAGAGACAGTGTTTGCGCGGATCAATCAGATCCTGGGTGACGAGAAAAACACACAGGTGCGAGTTGCCAAAGTCATTTACCTGTTGCTCGGGTTTGCCGATCGCAATCCGGGGATCACCCGAATCCTGCTCGGTGATGCGCTCGTCGGTGAAAGGGAGCGCCTGCACGAGCGGGTACAGCAGTTCTTCGAGCGTATCGATCTGCAGCTACGTCAGATTCTGCGCGAGGCGGAATTGCGCGAGGATGCCAGCCTGCGCGCGACGCCGGAGGCAGCCGCGGCCCTTCTGACCGCATTCGTCGAGGGCAGGATGCAGCAGTTCCTGCGTTCCCGCTTTACGGAAACTTCCTTGTCTGCCTGGGAGGCCGATTGGAGTGTGCTCAGTCACGGCCTGTTCGATCCGGCCTGAGGGTCTGGCCCGCGTTCACTCGTACTTTTTGTAACCAAGCGCGGCGCGGAATTGGTTGCGGATCTCCGTGACCTTGGGACCACGGCAGAATTCTCTGCCTTCGGTAAAGCTTACGCACTGTACGTCCATGAAGATCCGTTCACCGCCGGTCTGTTTTTCGTCCAGGCGTGAGACGGTAATGCTGACATCTTTCAGATCACGTGGTGGTGCCGTCACCAGTATCCTGTCCGCTGTCAGGTCGACAGGTGTTGTCGCATGTTTGCGGGCGTATTCCTGGGCGATTTCCCACAGGCGTGAGCACTCTGCGCCTTTCTCGCAGCGCACGGCTGTATCGACCAGATCCGGGATGTCCGACTGGGCGATAACGTCCGCGTTGGCGGCTCTGGCCCCGCCCTGGCGGAGTTTGCGAAAACGCGCCAGATCGTAGTTGTAACGCTCAAGCGTGGCGCGCTTTTCGTCTTCCTGGCTGAGGATCATTGCGTACGACTTTTCGATCGATCGCTGGGTGCTCTGCAGATTGGTCAGTTGCTTCGCCGTCAACGTTTTGCCTCCGCGTTCGGCCGAGGCGGCGGTGATCTGGAAATCGGACAGGCGGCCCTTGAGGCGCCGAATCTCTTTGTGCTTGAGCTTAATCTGGCCGTCGAGCTGTGCGAGTTTTCCATCCCGGGCCATGACCAGGTCGTCTTCGTTGCGGTATAGGTTCAACAGGATGCGGTCTCGCGCCTGCTGCTCCTGCAGCAATTTCTGCTGCTCGGCACGCAGCGCGGCCAAGGCCTTGTCACGTTCGATCTCTTCAGGGGTCCTCGCACGATCATGCCTTTTGACCTCGATACCGTGCTGGTTGAGTTCGCTGTGGGCACGGTCCCTGTATTGCGGGGGAATCGAGGTGCCGTAGTGCGTGATGCCGTTTTCATCCACCCATTTCTTGATGCCGCCTGCATGCGCGGGCAGTTGGGTGATCAGCAAAACGATCGAGTTGATGATCAATAGACGGAATACTGACTTCATAGTTACTCGCAAGCGGCTGACGCTCAGGCTGCCATTATAATGAGTCCTCAGCACCGGTTAACGGCCAATTAGTGGAACAGTTCATACTTTTTTTGATTTCCCTGGTGGCAAACATGTTTTCCGCCTTTGCCGGCGGCGGTGCCGGTCTGCTGCAGTTACCGGTATTGATATTCCTCGGACTGCCGTTCGGGGTCGCTCTGGCGACCCACAAGATCGCTTCGGTTGCGCTGGGCGTGGGCGCGACCATCCGCCACCTGCGCGAGGGCGGTCTGCGCCGCAGGTTCGTGTTGTTCGTTCTCGCCACCGGCGTCCCCGGTGTCCTGTTGGGTGCCAGTCTGATACTGCAAGTTCCCGGGCGTTATGCAGAGATTGCTTTGGGGGCGCTGACCCTGGGGCTAGGCGTGTACTCGGTGGCCAAGGGTGAGATGGGCCTTTCAGAGCAGCCCCGCAACAGGGAGGGGCGTGGGCTCTGGCTGGGTGGATTGGGGCTTTTTGGGATCGGTATTCTCAACGGATCACTGACCTCGGGCACCGGCCTGTTCGTGACCCTGTGGCTGGTACGTTGGTTCGGTGCTGAATACCGGCAAGCGGTCGCTTACACACTGGTCCTGGTTGGTGTGTTCTGGAACGGTACCGGTGCTGTCGCCCTGGGGATACTTGGCGAGGTCCAGTGGATTTGGCTGCCGGCACTTCTTGCCGGTTCGCTGCTGGGCGGATTCGCCGGCGCACACCTGGCTATCCTCAAGGGAAATCGCTGGATCAAGCGTGCCTTCGAGGCGGTCACCCTGCTGGTCGGGATCAAATTGATCGTCGGCTGATCAGACGCCGTATTCGCGCCGATACGCAACGATGTTGTCGAGATGCCCGGCAGCATCCCCACGTTGGCCGACAAAGTCGATGAGTTCCTGCAGGCGCACGATGGCTGCCACCGACAGGCCGTAGTCCGATTCGACTTCCTGGATCGCCGAACGCTCGCCCTTGCCGCGTTCCTGGCGGTCGAGAGCGATCACCACGCCCGCCGGCCTCGCACCTTCCCCACGGATGATGTCCATGGACTCGCGAATGGCGGTGCCGGCGGTGATGACGTCATCGATGATCAGGATGTCGCCTTCCAGCGGGTGGCCGACAATACTGCCTCCTTCACCATGGCTTTTGGCCTCTTTGCGGTTGAAGGCATAAGGGATATCCAGGCCATGCCGATCGTAAAGCGCGGCAGCCGTCACCGCGGCCAGGGGTATGCCCTTGTAGGCCGGGCCGTAAAGCACGTCGAATTTTATCCCGGAGTCAACGATCGCCTGGGCATAGAAGCGTCCGAGCCTTGCCAGTGATGCACCGGTGTTGAACAGGCCGGCGTTGAAGAAGTATGGACTGACACGCCCTGACTTGAGGGTGAACTCGCCAAAGCGAAGGACGCCAAGGTCGAGGGCAAAGTCGAGAAATTCCTGCTGATAATCTTGCATCGTATACCCCTTGGAGGAGGTGCGCATTTTGCGCAAGCGCTGCGGAACTGACAAGGGCAGAGCGACACGGCTTTCCCTATAATGCGCCGGATGCGCGTAATCAGTCTCAACTTGAACGGTATACGGGCCGCTGCGCGCAAGGGATTTTATGCCTGGCTGCGCCGGCAGCGTGCCGATGTGGTCTGTCTGCAGGAGATCAAGGCCCAGGTCGACCAGCTGAACGACCGCCAGTTCTGGCCGCCGAGTTTTCAGTGTTATTACCATCCGGCACAGAAGAAGGGCTACAGCGGCGTCGCACTGTATGCGCGGCGTGAACCCGACGAGGTTGTCGAGGGCCTTGGCTGGCCGGATTTCGACGCCGAGGGGCGCTGGCTGGAGGCCAGGTTCGGCGATCTGAGCGTCGTCTCGTTGTATCTGCCATCGGGTTCATCGAGTGAACTCCGCCAGGAGGTGAAGTTCGAGGTCATGGCGCGTCTGACGCCCTACCTTGAGAAACTGCGACGCGATGGGCGTGAATACATCATCTGCGGCGACTGGAACATTGCGCACACCAAGGCCGATATCAAGAACTGGCGCGGCAATCAGAAGAATTCCGGCTTTCTTCCGGAAGAGCGGGCCTGGCTGGATCGGCTGTTTGGTCCGATGGGCTGGGTGGATGCGTTCCGCTTGGTCAATCAGGATGCCGACGAATACACCTGGTGGTCCAACCGCGGGCAGGCCTGGGCCAAGAATGTCGGTTGGCGTATCGATTACCAGGTGGTGACGCCCGGCCTGCGGGCTCGCATCAGCGATGCGAGGATCTACCGTGAAAAGCGCTTTTCAGATCATGCGCCTCTGATCGTGGATTACGATATTGAACCCTGAACGCAGGCATTCGACCGCTGAAATCGTGCGCGCAGCCCTGTCGTGGCGCATGCTGGTTGCCGCCTTCATGGGCTTTGCCTCCGGGCTTCCCCTGCTGCTTACGGGTTCGGTATTGCAGGCCTGGATGAAAGAAGAGGGCGTGGATCTGGGCACCATCGGGTTGTTTGCGCTGGTTGGTTTGCCGTATACGCTCAAGTTTCTATGGGCGCCGTTGATGGACCGCTTTACTCCCAACGGGCTCGGGCGGCGACGCGGCTGGCTGCTGATATTCCAACTGCTCCTGATCGCCTCGCTGCTGTTTCTGTCTCTGGCGCAGCCTGCGATCGAACCCTGGTGGCTGGCGGTTGCCGCACTGCTGGTGACCTTCTTCTCTGCGAGTCAGGATATCGTGATCGATGCCTACCGACGCGAGGCCCTGGCCGATGACGAGCAGGGTCTGGGAGCCTCGCTGTATGTGAACGGTTATCGCATCGGTATGCTGCTGGCCTCGGGTGGCGGTCTGATCCTGGCGGACCACATGAGTTTCGGTCAGGTATACCAGTTGATGGCGATGTTCATGTTTGTCGGTGTCGCGACGACACTGTTCGCACCTGAGCCTGCGCCCGCTGAAGGTGTGCCGAGCACACTGCGTGAAGCCGTGGTGCAGCCGTTCGTTGAATACTTCCTGCGGCGTGATGCGGTGATGATCCTGGCGTTTATCCTGCTGTACAAGATCGGCGACACCATGGCCTCGCATATGACCACGCCTTTCTACCTGGATATCGGGTTCAGCAAAACTGAGATTGGGACCGTGGTGAAGCTTTTCGGATTCTGGGCGACCATCGCCGGTGGCCTGATCGGCGGGCTGCTGATCATGCGGATCGGTATCTTCCGAGCCCTTTGGATCTTCGGGATACTGCAGGGGGTGTCGACAGCCGGGTTCGCGGTATTGGCGCAGATGGGTGCCAGTCTGCCCGGGCTGGCCGCCGTGATTACGTTCGAGAATCTGTCGGGCGGGATGGGTACTGCGGCCTATATTGCGTACATGGCAAGCCTGACCAACAAGAAGTTCACGGCTACTCAATATGCTTTGCTGTCCAGTCTTATGGGGGTGCCGAGGGTGATCGCTGCGGCGCCCACCGGCTACCTGGCCGATTCCCTGGGTTGGTCGACATTTTTTGTCTTCTGCGCGTTGATCGCCTTGCCGGGCCTGATGCTGTTGCGCTGGTTGCACGGTCGCGGTTCGGATGAGCGACCGCATGGGCTGGCCTGATGGGGTCCGTGGATCTGCTCAGTGCCTTCGTCGTTGGCTTGCTGGGCGGTGTGCACTGCGTCGGTATGTGTGGCGGCATCGTGGGTGCGTTGTCGTTCGGACTTCCGGGCGATCGCAATCTGCCCATCCTGCTTGCCTACAATTTCGGTCGGATCAGCAGCTATACGGTGGCCGGCGCCCTGATGGGTGCTCTCGGTTTTTACTTTTCCGGCCTGTTGCCGGTGCAGGCGGCGCAACGGGTGCTGTTGAGCTTTGCCGGGCTGTTTCTGGTCCTCATGGGGCTTTATCTGGCTGGATGGTGGAACGCCTTGTCCCGTATAGAGCGGGCCGGCGGCGTGCTTTGGCGCAGAATCGAGCCACTTGGCCGAGGGCTCTTGCCCGTGCGCACGGTACGACAGGGCCTTTTGCTCGGCCTGTTATGGGGCTGGTTGCCTTGCGGACTGGTTTACAGCGCCCTCGTATGGACCGTATCTGCCGGCGGGGCGCTGGAGGGCGCGATGCTGATGCTGGCATTCGGTCTTGGCACCCTGCCCAATCTGTTGCTTATGGGTGTTGCTGCGGCGCAACTCAACCGTTGGGTCAGAAAACCCGCGGTGAGACGTATCGCCGGCACGCTGGTGATGGGGTTCGGCGTGTTGTTGCTGCTCGACGCCTGGGGACGCTGACAGCCGACACGGATCTGGTCAGCACTAGTCGGTATAGAACTCCTGATGCATGCTCGCGCGCAGCGGATAGCGCCCGTCTGCGGGCAGAACCTCGAACTCGAAGTGCAGCATCTCGCGGTGGGCTACGGGGAAGTCGGCAATGTAGTAGATCGCCTGGTCTTCCACGATCTCGCGCATCTCAATCGGGCGGATCTGACCGTAAAGGGTCTTGCCCACGGCACGAATCTGAGCGTGCACCGGCGTGCCCGTGGTCCCGGGCTGGTCGCGAATAACACTGACGTTCAACAGTGCCCTGCTTTTGCTGCGTTGTATGCCATAAGCGCTGGCGACCTGGACCGGCAGGCTGTCTGTGGTCAAAGCATTGTGGTGGATGGTGTAACCGCCGGTACGGGTGCTGTTTTCCGCAGAAGCAGACAGCGGCAGCATTAACGCCAAGCCAAGGGTATATGCCAGGAATTTCATGGACTTATCCTCCAGATGGATTGTTGTTTTCGGTATCCTTTCTTAACCAATCAATATAGACCAGTGTGCAGCGCTGATTGTTTCAACGGTCTGATGCGGGCAAGGGATGATGTTCCGGCTTGCTGCCTGGCCTGGATAAGGGTGCAGGGACTGGTTTGGTGAGTAATGCGTGAATCTTGCCGAGGGATGTCATCTGCGCGCGCAGCCTGGCGTTGTCGCGTTTGAGCGCGACGATTCTTTGTTGAACCGTCTGACGGGAATCACCGGCCCTGCGCAGATCACGGATCTGTTGTGCAAGCGTACTCCGGTATTCCTTGACCTCCATGGCGAGTGGCAACAAGGCCGTATCGTGCCAGTGCAGCGCATCGTCGTGGGCCACCTGGATGATTCGCTTTGCACGCGTGACGATGGTGCTGAAATAGCGTTTTGTGACGAAGTGCTGCTCCATCAATGCCGTGCGCGCACTGTTTCTGAAGATGTCCGCCTCCCGATCGAGCAGGCTCAGTTCCACCTGGTGCTTGACGATCGAAAACATGGGTGGCGGGGGTAGTTTGAAATAGTGTTCGTTCAAAAAACGGCGATGGACGTTGCGCAGCAGTCGTCGCATCGATTGGGTCTGTCTTGCGGCGACCTCGATCCTCGAGTTGATATCTTCAAACAGTTTCAGCATGGCGTCTTTCAACCCATAGGTTGTCCACGCACCAGTCATCATCCCGTGGATATCATCCAGGGTCTTATCCAGGGTATGGATATTCAAAGCCTCAAGCAGGACATGAGCGTGTTGTCTGAATGCGACCAAGCCCTGTTGGTAGGCATCGATACTGGCCTGGTAATGCGCATAGTCGTTCTGGGTAGCTACCAGCATCCGTTCGATCGCTGAATCGCTTTGTCCGGCAAGGTCGAGCAGGCTTTGTCGCTGGTGCTCGTTTCGCTCCTGGCGACCCCTGATGATGACCTGAAGGGCTTCGATTGCCTCAGTCACCATGTGGGTGTGTTCGTCCTGAATGAGCCGCATGCGGTTGGTTATCACGGCTTCACCCAGGTGCCGCTCCAGACTCGCAATACCACTGCGTTGTTCCAGTGCCGGGTCCTGCTGCACTCGAGACAACAGGGCCTTTTGGGCCGAGGTGGCGAAGATCTGCTGGGGATCGACCTCAAGCGTTTTTGAGACTTCACGGCACTGTTTGATGATGCTTTCAGCGATATGCCGGGAAGACCTCAACTCGTCCCACAGCGTATCGGTCTTGTTGAGAACGACGATTACCCCGCGTCGCTCCTGGTGGTTTGGACGTTGAATATACTTTTGCCATATCTCCAGATCAGACCGGGTCACACCGGTATCCGCGGCCAGCACGAAAAGCACGGCGTGAGCGGCGGGCAGCATCTCGTAGGTCAGTTCGGGCTCGCTGCCGATCGCATTGAGGCCCGGGGTGTCAAGGATGCGCAGGCCCTGGGCCAACAGCGGGTGTCGGATGTTGAGTTGGGCAAGACGCCAGCGGGGAACGCTGACATGCCCTGGATCCACGCCGTCCTGTTCCTGAAACAAACCGAGTTCGGCCGCCTCCCGTTTGCTGACCAGTTTATTTTCAGTCAGCATCTGCAATCGTTCGGCGAGGGATTCCGGGTCGTCCAGATCGAGCTCGAAAACCTCCCAAAGGTCAGTGTCATGACGCAGCGCGCTCAGTGAGTACTCTTCGCGGCGGGTTTCGATGGGTAGCAGGCACAACTGCGGTGGTCGCTCGGGGTCACTCAGGATCTCGGTTGGACACATGGTGGTCCGGCCGGCATCTGTGGGCAGCAGTCGACGCCCGTGGTTGGCAAAAAACAGGGCGTTGATGAGTTCTGTCTTTCCTCGCGAAAATTCGCCGGCAACGGCGACCGTGACATGATCAGCTTGCAGGGCTCGCAAGGCGCGTTCTATCGCACTCCTTGCCTCGCTGGTGAAAAGACCCTGCTTTTCCAACCATGGCGGCAGTTGAATCAGCAGCCGTGACCGGACCTGCTTCCAGGTTTGGAATTGGCACAGTTGATCAATCAGATTTGTTTCTGGCATGTTGCTCATGGGTACCCGGACGGTGTCGGGACACCCTGTAGCGAGTTGCTGGATCTACCCGCGCCACCCGCTGACTGTCGGCCGATATCAACGCAGCAGTATAGGTCAGGTCAGCTGCCGCAAATACCCCCAGGCAATGGGTCCCCAGCGGTACCAATCCCTCACGGTCAGAGCAGGCCGCCGATAAGGTCTTTGATCGGCGGGATCAGCAGCATCTCCAGCAGCACCAGGCCGAGCATCACCACCATCGGTGAAAGGTCCAGGCCGCCCATATTGGGCAGGCGACTTCGAACCGGTGCCAGCAGCGGTTCGGTTAGGCCGTGGATCAGGCCGATCGCCGGGTTGTAGCTGCCGGGATTTATCCAGCTGATGATCACCTGAATGAGGATTGCGAACAGGAATATGTTGATGAAAAGGGTGATGAGCTCGGGTATCGCCAGCAGTGCGGCCCCCGCAATCTGCAGTCCCGCTCCTGCCAGCGCAAGGATTGCCGTCTGTTCCAGGGTGAGCACGAACCAGGCCAGTACCAGCGAGGCAACGTCGATTCCGGAGATGCCGGGTATCACCCGGCGCAGCGGATTGAGCAGCGGCTTCGTGGCCTTGACGATGAATTGCGACAGGGGATTGTAGAAATCCGCGCGTGTAAGCTGCAGGAGAAAGCGCAGCACCACGAGCGTTGCATAAAGGCCAAACAGGACCTTGACCAGGAATATTGCCGGTTGAGCGAGGTAACCTGCACCCATCATGCTTTCCCCATATCAACAGAGAGTTCTATGGAGCGGTCGCGCGCGGCCTCGAGAGCGTTTCTGAACAGGTCGCGAATGCCCCCTTCCTCCAGTGCACGCACCGCCCTTTCCGTGGTCCCGCCGGGGGAGGTGACCCGCGCACGCAGCGACTCGGGCGGTTCACTGCTCTCCAAGGCCATTCTTGCTGCGCCGAAGGCGGTCTGCAAAGTAAGAAGGTGTGCCGTCTCTGCCGAGAGTCCAAGTTCCCGCGCCGCGGTTTCCATCGCCTCCATGATCAGGAAGTGATAGGCGGGGCCGCTGCCGGACAGTGCCGTGACCGCATCCATGAGTACCTCGTCGGCAATCCATTGGGTGAGCCCCACCGCACGCATCAAGGACTCGGCCTGACCGCGCTGTGACTCTGAGACCATGGGGGTGGCGTAAAGTACCGTGGCCCCGGCCTGGATCATTGCGGGGGTATTCGGCATGGTGCGAACCAAAGGCACGTCGCCACCAAGCCAGGTCTGCAGGCTGTCACAGCGCACACCGGCCGCGATCGATATCACCAATGGGCGCCGGTCCTGGATCTGCTCCGCGAGTTCTTGGGCGACCTGCTTGAGCATTTGAGGTTTGACCGCCAGGACGAGAATGTCCGCCACGGCGGCTGCCTCACGATTGTCCTGCAGCGTGCGGATGCCTGTTGCCGCGCTGAGCGCCTGACATTTTTCAATGCTGGGGTCTGTGGCAATGAGTCGCTCCGGTGAAGTGCCGTCGGCGATCAGGCCGGCGATCAGGGCGCCCGCCATGTTGCCGGCACCGATAAACGCGATTTGATCAGTCATGTCTGTTTGGATCCGTTAATTCCTCTGTTGGCCCTAGTCTATCCGGATGCGTCGATGTATGGGGTGCCTTTGCAGCCGATCGGCGTCAGGGTCTGGCGCCGAAGATGTCGGTTCCAATCCGCACCATGGTCGAGCCCTCGGCGATTGCGGCCTCCATGTCGGCGCTCATGCCCATGGAAAGTGTATCGAGATCGAGCCCCCTGGCGCACAGGTCTTGCAGCAGCAGACGCAGTCGGGCAAATACCGCACGTTGTGCTGCTGATTCAGTGTCCGGATTCGGCATTGTCATCAGGCCACGCAGTTTCAACCCTGGCAGGCGCGAAACCGCTGCTGCCAGCGCAGGCAGATCTTCAGGTTTGACGCCCCCCTTACTGGCCTCGGCGCTCAGGTTGACCTGCAGGCACACCTGCAACGGCGCCAGTTCTGTCGGCCGCTGCGTGCTGAGGCGCTCGGCATGCTTGAGGCGGTCGAGTCCATGCACCCAGGAAAAATGCCTGCTGATCTCAGCGGTCTTGTTGCTCTGTACGCGCCCGATGAAGTGCCACTCGATGCCCGGTTCGCAGATCGCCTGAATCTTCGGCAGGGCATCCTGCAGGTAGTTCTCTCCAAACTCTCTTTGGCCGGCTTTATAGGCCGCCAGCACATCGCTGGCGGGTTTGGTCTTGCTGACCGCGAGCAGGGTGATTTCGTCTGGAGAACGACCGCAGGCTCTGGCGGCCCGCCTGATCCGTTCGCGTATCTGAATCAATTTCTCAGGAATTTGGTTCATCTACTGGTTACTATTAAAGTCGGGTTGAGTGGTTCGGACACAGGCATTCTTGGCTTAACTCATTCCAAATGCTGTCGCTAACTATAACCGGCTGACAAATTAAACTCTTTTTCTGGCTGTTGCAGGAACATTATGGATATTGCTGAGCTCCTTGCCTTTAGCGTCAAGCACGATGCGTCTGATTTGCACCTGTCTGCGGGACTGCCCCCGATGATTCGTGTGGATGGTGACATCCGGCGTATCAACGTGCCGGTCCTAGATCACAAGACCGTTCATGAGCTTGTTTATGACATCATGAACGACAAGCAACGCAAGGACTACGAAGAATTCTTCGAGGTCGATTTTTCTTTCGAGATCCCCGGCCTGGCCCGCTTTCGTGTCAACGCCTTCAACCAGGACCGTGGTGCGGCGGCTGTATTCCGTACCATTCCGTCCAAGGTGCTCAGTCTTGAAGAATTAAACTGCCCTTCAGTGTTCAAGGATATTTGTGACAATCCTCGCGGCTTGGTGTTGGTGACAGGGCCGACTGGTTCAGGTAAGTCCACCACGCTTGCTGCGATGATGGACTACAAGAATGACAGCGAGTACGGACACATCCTCACCATCGAGGACCCGATAGAATTTGTTCACCAAAGCAAGAAGTGCCTGATCAACCAGCGCGAGGTGCATCGTGACACCCTCGGGTTTGCCGAGGCCCTGCGATCGGCGCTGCGTGAAGACCCAGACATCATCCTGGTCGGCGAATTGCGTGACCTTGAAACTATTCGCCTGGCAATGACCGCGGCCGAAACCGGTCATCTGGTGTTCGGGACCCTGCACACCAGCTCGGCAGCAAAGACCATCGATCGTATCGTCGACGTGTTCCCGGCCGGTGAAAAATCTATGGTGCGCTCCATGTTGTCGGAGTCACTTCGTGCTGTCATCTCGCAGACTCTGCTTAAGAAGACCGGTGGCGGGCGTGTTGCCTGTCACGAAATTATGGTGGGTACGCCTGCCATCCGTAACCTGATTCGCGAGGACAAAGTCGCACAGATGTATTCAGCGATCCAGACCGGACAAGCACACGGTATGCAGACGCTGGATCAGAATATGCAGGATATGCTGCGCAAAGGCCTCATTTCCAAACAGGATGCAATGGCACGTGCAGTGAACAAGGAACTTTTTGCCTAGACGCAATCGGAAGACTGTGGTCAGGCTTGCTGATCTGAACCGGACGCCCGCCCATAGGGGGGCAGACTGGTGGAATATTGCCGGGGGAGGCATGCATGGATTTTAACGACATCCTGGAAACGGTCATCCAGAAGAACGCATCCGACCTTTTCATAACCGCTGATATTCCGCCGAGCATCAAGGTGCATGGCCGGATCATCCCGGTTTCCAAGACCAAGCTGGATGCTTCACAGACCCGCGAACTGACATTGTCTCTCATGACGCCTGAGCAGCGAGATGAATTCCTGCACACCAAGGAATGCAATTTTGCATTCACTGCCAAGAAGATCGGACGATTTCGCGTGAGTGCTTTCGTGCAGCGTGACGCTGTTGGTATGGTGCTGCGCCGGATTGAGACTCGCATCCCCACCTTCGAGCGGCTGGGCCTGCCGCACACGCTGCAGGAGCTTGGTATGTCGAACCGCGGGATCGTGTTCTTCGTTGGCGCAACGGGTACCGGAAAATCGACTTCCCTGGCGGCCATGGTGGGCTATCGTAACCAGAACAGTACCGGCCACATAATCAGTATCGAGGATCCGATCGAGTTTCTGCACAGTCATGCCGGCTGCATCGTTACCCAACGTGAAGTCGGCATCGACACCGAATCCTACGAAGTGGCGCTAAAGAACACCCTGCGACAGGCCCCGGATGTGATCCTCATCGGTGAGATCCGCACGCGCGAAGCGATGGAACATGCGATCACCTTCGCCGAAACCGGGCACCTGGTGCTGACGACGCTGCATGCGAACAATGCCAACCAGGCGCTCGACCGCATGCTGCATTTCTTCCCCGAGGAACAGCATGATCAGATCCTGATGGACCTGTCCATGAACCTTAAGGGAATCGTTGCACAACAACTGGTGCGTCGCCCGGACGGTAATGGCCGACGCGCCATCGTGGAGATACTCTTGAACACTCCGTTGGTCGCCGACCTCATACTCAAGGGTGACATACCCAAACTCAAGGAACTCATGAAGCGTTCTACCGAGCACGGCATGATTACCTTCGATCAGGCCCTTTATGATGCATTCCGGCGTGGTGAAATTACGCAGGAGGATGCTCTGCGTCATGCTGATTCAACGAACGAAGTCAGGTTGATGATAAAGCTTGGTGACACCAGTCCCAATGCGCTCAACCGGGATATGGGTACGGTGGGCCTTAGCGACTGACGGCGAGTGCCTGGTGGAAACGGTTCGCTTTCAATTCGCACTCTGCTTGACAAGATGAATTCAGTATTTTAAATCCTGTTTTTGTTGTTTATCAGGGCCAAGGCGCCCTTTGCTATCTGTTAGAATTGCGCGATCGCAACGTTGCTGTACGAAGCCTTGAGGCTGGCGTATTCGTTGCGTGGACTCAGCGGGAGTCCAGAATGTTTTAGGGACGAAACGCCGCGTGACCCGTTTCCTGTATTTGGTTTTACTTGCTTCTATGGCAACACTCTCGAGCCGCTTGGGTGCGGCAGAGATTGTTGTGCATCGCGCGCTGAGTCAACAAGAGTTGACGATCGGCGCAGCCCGCCTCCTGTTTACGATGAGACTCCTGCGCTGGCCTGACGGCACTCGCGTACGCGTTTTCGTGCTTCCCGACTCGGAACCCCTTCATCGCCAGTTTGCAAAACAGTCGTTGGGACTCTACCCGCGTCAATTGAGGAGAGTTTGGGATCGACACCTGTTCTCCGGTTCTGGCGCCGTTCCGGTATCAGTGAGTTCAGTTGATGAAATGTTGAAGCGCGTCGGAGAAACACCAGGAGCGATCGGGTATCTCCCTGACGGGGTCGCCAACGAGGCGGTGAGGGTCATCCATGTCAAGTAGGAAATGCTTTCAAAGGCGACTCTTGGGAGCGCTCTTTTTCGGGCTCTGCCCCTGCTTTGCCGGGGCTGATGTATTTGACGATCTCGAGGTGCACGGCTTCGCAACTCAGGGTTTCATCAAGACCAGCGAAAACAGTTTTTTCGGCGACAGTGAGAACGGCAGCTTCGAATTCACGGAGCTCGGTGTAAACGCCACGGTTGAGCCATCAGCGAGTGTTCGACTATCCGGGCAGCTTTTGTCGCGACGAGCAGGAAAGATGTCGTCCGGGTCGCCGAAAGTTGATTTTGCTTTAGCAGATTTTTCTCTGCATAGCTCGCCGTCGGCGAAGCTCAACATTATGGCCGGGCGCGTAAAGAATCCGCTTGGACTGTTTAATGACACAAGAGACGTAGCATTCACGCGACCAGCAATATTTTTGCCGCAGACTGTATATTTTCAAAGCGTTCGTTCCTTAGCATTGTCTTCCGATGGACTTGCCGCAAGAGTAAACCGCTTTACAAATATCGGGAATTTTGAAGTACAGCTGGGGTTTGGAGAGCCTTACGTCGATGAAAACGTTGAGTATGCGTACTTGGGAGATGGGTTTCGGGGGGATTTTGAACCTGATGGGTTCTCCTGGGTTGGGCGAATGATGTTCGAAACGCCCAATGAGCGGTGGCGTTTTGCTCTCAGTGCAGCTTCGACATCACTAAGCTTCGAACCGAAACCCGGCGACAAGATGACGGAGGGCAGTACGGATATCCTATACATGATCGCTTCCGGTCAGTTTGTAGCCGAAGATTGGAGTGTTTCCGCAGAATATGTCATTGAGCCTATTGACTATGACGGTTTCGAAGGCACTTTCTTTAATGAACAGAGTCCGACTTTAGAAGGATACTACGCTCAGATCGACTGGCATCTTTTTAGTGATATAGATTTAATGGTTCGATATGAAGAAGGTTTCATAGATAAATCGGATCGAGACGGTAGCGAGTTTCACGCAGAAACTGGTTTGCCAGCGCATTCCAGATATCTAAAAGCACTAGCTTTTGGTGCACGCTGGGACCTCAGTCCCAATGTTATGTTCAGGGCTGAATACCAGCGCAATAACGGTACCTTGATACTAAGTAACAAGGAAAATCCACGACCAGATCTTACCAAAGAAGATTGGGATATGTTCTCCTTGTCAATTTCCTACCGATTCTAACCGACAGCGATGACTATCATTACAGACGAGCACTTCAATGCAATGCAGACTTTCCTGAGTCTCAAGTGGAAGTCAGTTTTCGTCCTCAGTTTAGTGCTGGTTATGGTCAATGCGAGTCTCGCTTACCTGGTTTTCCGTAAGACCACTCGCCAGTTCGAAACTGAGCAGAATGACAGGCGGCTTGTACAGGTACGCGAGCTCAACGTGGTTCTATCCAAGGGGCTGGATTCAATATCGACCTTTTCGTCTTTCATACCTTTACTCTCGGCGCATGAAATTCCTACAGACTCGGACAAGTTTGCTGATCTGATTTCTGCTGTGGTTTCGGAGCATGGCCTCATGCTTGCGGTGGAATGGGGAGTGGAGGGTATCCATTACTTTGGTGTCGAGGAGCCCGGTGTGCCAATTGTTTCCTGGCCCGAAGGCCGGCCCCTTCCTCCAGTCACAAAATCTCTGCAGCTGGTTCGACGTGACGAAGTGCCTAGAGGGCAGCTGGCTTGCGATGTCCATTGTTATCAGGTTGTCACCCTGCCATTACTGCAGCACGGCAAGACTAGCGGTTATCTGGTAGTTGAACGCTCCATAGTCGATAGCCTCAAGGAGTTTCATCTGTTGTCTGGTGCAGACTTGGCAATACTCGATGTGTTAGGTAATCAAGCATTCTCTGAGCAGCGTCAGTTGCCCCAATGGTCACGAGGTACCCCGGTTGTTACGAATGAAAAAAGGGTGCTTCCCATCCTTCATGGCTTGGCCCAGCAAGTTATTTTGGCTGAGGTCCTTGCTGAAGCCCAGCGCATTGAAATTATGTCGGAATGGTACGAAGTATTTGCGATGCCAGCTGCGCATGAACATCCTGATTTGATCTTGTTGGTGGTCAATAGAGTAACGGACCAGGTCACGGCGATTCGGACTGCGACGAGGGACAGCTTGATTTTGGGGCTTACGGGATTGGTCCTATCGGAGTTGATTCTTTTGTTGTTGATGTGGGGGCCGATGCAGCGTATCCAGGATGTGGTCTACGCTCTTCCGTTGCTGGCAGAGAAATCATTTTCCAGTCTGCGTTCTGAGCTACCCTCGTTGCCCGCTGACAGTTGTCCACGAGACGAAATCGACGTGATGGTGAATGTCATCCGCGAGGTGTCGAAGGAGATTGAGACCCTGGACGAGGCGCGCTCTGTGGCTGAGCACGCATTGCGTAAGAGTGAGCAGAGTCTTCAGTTGGCGCAATCCATGGCAAAAGTCGTTAGTTGGGTAGGTTATCCATTGGAAGGTGGTTTCAGCTTGGGTCAGGGTGCTGATCGAATTGACGGTGCACTAGAGCGTGTCGAAACCTGGACGGACTTCCTGGCCCTGGTGCATCCAGATGACCGCAGCAACCTAAGGATAGCCTGGCGGCGCGGGCGCGCAGGTAGCTTCATGGACGTCGAATTTCGGCTTATAGCCAGCGGGAGACACATTGATCTGCATGTGATGGCTGAGTTCGGAATCGTTGGTTCGCGGCGGATCTTGCGCGCCGCAGGCATGATGCAGGACATCAGCGATATGCGTGAGGCGCAGCGCGCTTTGCGCAGCCATCGTGACCGCCTTGAAGAAGAAGTAAATGAACGAACCGCTGAACTGGTGACCGCCCGCAATCGGGCAGAGCGACTCGCGCAGAACAAGACTAATTTCCTGGCCAATATGAGCCATGAGATCCGAACCCCGATGAGTGCTGTGCTTGGACTGTCTCAAATGGGTATGCGTCAGAGCCGTAATCGCAAGATTGCGGAGACATTTGAGCAGATTGTGGGGGCCGGCGAGCATCTTTTGCATGTCGTCAACGATGTGTTGGATTTGTCGAAGCTAGAAGCCGGCAAACTGACCGTAGAAAATACACCCTTTGAACCGAGGAAAGTGGTAGCGGTCTGTATCGATATGCTTAAGCAGCGTGCACAGGCGAAGTCTTTGCTTATAGAGTCGAACGTTGCTGAAGATCTGCCGGAATGGGTTGTCGGTGACAGCTTTCGCGTGCAGCAGATTTTGATCAATCTGTTAGGGAACGCTACAAAGTTTACGGAGCGGGGCTCTATCGTGCTTAACGTTTATCGCGAATCGAGAGACTGCATTTTTACCGTGAAGGATACGGGGGTTGGCATGTCCCCTGATCAAGTCGGGCGACTCTTTACCCCCTTCCACCAGATAGAGAACTCATTGACCAGAAAACATGAGGGTACAGGCCTTGGTTTGAGTATCAGCAATACACTTGCGGTATTGATGGGGGGGAGTATCCGAGTGCGTAGTACGCCCAGTGTCGGTAGTGAGTTTATATTGCGGTTACCGCTGAGGGCTCCACCGGAAGTTCCGAAGGCAGGTCGCGAGATCGTTGCAAAACAGGCGCCTGGCGAGCAGAGTCTGGCCGGAATACGGGTCTTGGTCGCCGATGATGTCCCTATCAATCGAACCATAGTGGAGTCATTGCTCGAGGCCGAAGGGGCGGTTGTAACATTGGTTGCCAACGGTGCCGAGGCATTGGATGCAATTCTTTGCCGAGACGGAGAGCCCTTTGATGTCGTGTTGATGGATTTACAGATGCCAGAGATGGATGGCCGCCAAGCGACACGCAGGATCAGGGTATCGGAGCCGTTTTTGCCTGTCATTGGCTTGACTGCATACGTGTCGCGTGAAGAGCGCGATAAGTCTTTGGCCTGCGGGATGAACGAACAATTGGTAAAGCCGGTGATGCCGGACGAACTGGTTGCCACGATCCAGCGTTTTATGACAAAAGATCAGCCTGCAGCGCCAAGTGACAAGGTAGTCTGTTGAACCACGAGTTGGGTTTGGGGTTCATCACACAATCGGATAACCTGGCTCACCAATGTTGCCGCTCGTGGTTGTCTGCCACCCACTCGAAGTCAGCATCGTGGCGGTCAGAATACCGTGTATCCGTCAAACACCGGCCCATCGACACACACGCGCTTCATCGCCGGACCTTCGGGTGTGGCAACTTCGACCACGCAACCGGCACAACCGCCGACGGCACAGGCCATGAACTCTTCCAGCGATACTTGGACAGGTAGCCCGTAATCTCGCGCAAGATGGACGACTGCCTCCAGCATAGGGTGCGGGCCACAGGCGTATATGCCGACCTCGGCGCGTTCCTCATCGCCAAGGCCATCGAGCCAATGTCGGCTCAGGTCGGTGACATAGCCTTGGTGGCAGCCCGCGTAGCTTTTCAGGCTGGCGAGCCGGCTGGGTACGCCCCAGTCTTCCAACAACGGCATCGCGCCGATGACGCCTTCCGGCAGGCCCTTGAGCATGAACTGCGAAGGTCTGGGTGAGAATGGAAACGGTACCTCCGAACCCAGTACCACGAAGGGTTTTTTGTCGGTATTGCGCAGTGACTCTGCGATAAAGATCATCGGCGGCATGCCTACGCCGCCGCCAATCAGCAGTGGGCGGTTCTCCTTGATTTCAAACGGAATCCCTATAGGCCCGAGCACGCTGATGTGCTCACCCGGCTGGCGCAGCGCGAGCAGGTGTGTGCCCTCGCCAAGCGCCTTGTAGAGAAAATCCACCCAGCCTTCGGCCGGGGAGGTACGCATAATTGAGATCGGGCGACGCATGGGTCGCTGGGGATCGACGGTGAGGTGTGCAAACTGGCCGGGCAGGGCGCGCGCCGCGCAGCCGGGTGCGTTCACCCTCATCACGTATTGGTCACCGTCGTAGGCCTCGTGACTGATTATCTCGGCTACTTCGACCAGGATCGTGTCGCGGTGCGGTCTTTCCATCAGTCTTCGTCCGTTGCGCGGTATACCACGCGTCCGTTGAACAGCGTGTGGGTGATGCGGGCGGGGAAGTCCCAGCCGGCGAAGGGTGTGTTGCGGCCGTCGCTCCGCATCTCGTCGAGTTCCAGGGTCCAGTCCTGGTCCGGGTCGAACACGCAGACGTCCGCCGGCGAGCCGATGCCGAGCCTGCCGTAGGGAAGTCCCAGAATATCTGCCGGGCCGCTGGTGACACGGGCCAGGGCCGCGGGTAGATCAAGCACCTTTTCCTCGACCAGTCGCAGTGTCAAGCCGAGCAGGGTCTCGAGTCCGGAGATGCCGGGTTCGGTTTCCGGGAATGGGCGTTGCTTGGCGTCGGGTTCGTGCGGCTGATGGTCGGAGCAGATGGCCGAAATAGTCCCTTCGGCCACTGCGCGGCGTAGGGCATCGCGATCACTGAGCGTGCGGAACGGCGGTGACACGTGGCATTCGGCAACAAAGCCGTCGACATCCATCTCTGTCAGGTGGAGTTGGTGTACCGCGACGTCGGCCGTTACCGAAAGGCCCGCTGCCTGCGCCTCCTTGATCATGCGTGCGGCGGTCTGGGTCGACAGGTTGCGGAAATGTACCTGCGCCTGGGTATGCTCGGCCAGGGCCAGGTCTCGCGCGACAGCCACGCTCTCTGCCGCAGACGGGATAGCGGGCAGGCCGAGGCGGGTCGATACTGCGCCTTCATGAACGCAACCGCCGGCACGCAGATGGCGGTCCTCGGAACGCAGGAAGACGGGGATGCCGAATGTGGCGGAATATTCCAGCGCGCGCCGCTCGACCAGGGTCGAGGCCAGCGGTTGGCTGGCGTTGCTCAGCGCTACACAGCCCGCCTCTTTCAGCGCGGCCATCTCCGACAGATGCTCACCCCCAAGCCCGCGCGTCAGGGCGCCCGTGGTCAGGATCCTTGCCTGACCCAGTTTCTTTGCCATGCGGTGTACCAGTTCGACCACCGCCGAGTTGTCGATTACCGGGTTGGTGTCGGGCGTGCAGAGCAGGGTGGTGATGCCGCCGCGCGCCGCCGCGGCGGTCTCGCTGGCCAGCGTGGCTTTGTGTTCGTAGCCGGGCTCGCGCAGGCTGGCGGCAAGGTCGATCAGTCCAGGGCAAACTACGCAGTCGCGGGCATCGATTAACTCGTCGGCCGCAAATTCGGCTGGCGCGTCACCGATTGCGACCACCACGTCGCCGTCGATATGCAGATCCAGCACGTCGTCGATGCCGTGCGCCGGGTCGATCAGGCGGCCATTGATGATGCTGACGCTCATGCCTCACCCCCAAGATCGGCCTGCGACTGCATCGCCATGGACAGCACGGCCATGCGCACCGCGATACCGTAGCTAACCTGTTGCAGTACCACCGACCTCGGCCCGTCGGCCACTGCCGAGTCCATCTCGATGCCGCGGTTGATTGGCCCCGGATGCATCACGATCGCATCCGGCTTGGCGTTCTCCAGGCGCTCATCGGTCAGGCCGTAGAGGCGGAAATATTCGTGCTCGTTGGGCAGCAGTGAGCCGTCCATACGCTCGTTCTGCAGGCGTAGCATGATCACCACGTCGACGTCGCGGATGCCCTCCTCCAGGTCGTGAAAGGCGTGCACCCCAAGCGCCCGTGTCTCGGTCGGCAGCAGGGTGCGTGGGCCGACGATACGGACCTCGCTGACACCGAGGGTATTGAGTGCGAGGATCTGAGAGCGGGCCACCCGCGAGTGCAGGACGTCGCCCACGATGGCGACGCGCAAGGGGGTGAAGTCACCCTTGTGCTTGCGGATGGTGAACATGTCCAGCATGGCCTGGGTGGGGTGGGCGTGGCGGCCGTCGCCGGCGTTTATCACACTCACCCGGGGTGCGGCGTGCTGGGCGATGAAGTGTGCCGCGCCGGATTGCGCATGCCGCACGACGAACATATCCGAGTGCATGGCCTCGATATTGCGCAGGGTATCGAGCAGAGTCTCACCCTTCGACGTCGCCGAGGTGCTGATATTGAAATTGATCACGTCGGCAGACAGCAGTTTGGCCGCCAGTTCAAATGTGGTGCGCGTGCGGGTGCTGTTTTCGAAAAACAGGTTGGTGATGATACGTCCGCGCAACAGCGGGACCTTCTTCACCGGCCGGCCCGGCAAGGTGGCGAAGGATTCTGCAGTATCCAGGATCTGCAGAAGCAGATCACGGCTGAGCCCCTCGATAGTCAGGAAATGGCGCAGACGGCCATGTTCGTTGAGTTGCAGTTTGTCGGATTGCTGACTTGGCATCGCGCTGTAGTCTAACGCCTCGTTTATGTTCCTGTCCGCGGACCGTGGAGGATTTCCAGGCTGAGTGGGTTGGGGCCGGTCAGCTTGATGCGGTCGTCGAGTCCAAGCGGGGGGCTCAGGCCAATGACATCCGGCTGGATTGGCAGTTCACGGCCGCTGCGTTCGATCAGAGTGACCAGGGTGATCGAGGCGGGGCGGCCAAAATCGAAGATCTCATTCATCGCTGCGCGGATCGTGCGCCCCGTATGCAGCACGTCGTCGACCAGGATGATGTTGCGATTTTCGAGGTCGAAGTGGATCTGCGACGGTTTGACCTGCGGGTTGACTCCGATCTGGGTGAAATCGTCGCGATAAAAGCTGATGTCCAGAAGGCCGCTGGGCTCATCCAATGCCAGCAGGGTATTCAGGTGTTGCGCCACCCAGGCCCCACCGGTGTGAATCCCGATCATGGCGGGGTTGTCCAGGTGGCGGTCGGCCATTCGATGCTGCAGCAACTGTGCCATGCCCGCGATCAAATCGAGAATGGCGTCGTGCTTCATGAACAGGGTGCTTTCACTCATTGAGCCAGGTTTCCAGGATCAGCTTCGCAGCGTAGGAGTCTACCTTGGTTGGGTCCTTGCCCGCCTCTCTGCCGAGTTGTGCCCAGGCCTCGCGACTGGTCAGTCTCTCGTCCGCCATGTGCACAGGCAGGTGGAAGCGGCCGTGCAACTGGCGTGCGAAAGCTTTGGCCTCTTCGGCATTGTTGGCCTCACGATCGGTCATCTCAAAGGGGTGGCCGACGACCAGGGCCTGGGGCCGCCACTCTTCCACCAGTCGGGCAATTTTCTGCCAGTCCGGTTTGCGGTTGACCAGGCCCAGTGTTTCGAGCGGCGAGGCGGTTCCGGTTAGGGGCTGTCCTACGGCCACACCGATCTTGTGTGTGCCGTAATCGAAGCCGAGCAGTACCTCCATCAGGCGTGTCCGGCCTCGCTGCTCAGCAGGTTGACGTCGACGCCAAGCAGCCGTGCAGCGGCCTTCCAGCGTTGGTCCGGCGGCAGGTCGAACAGGATGGACTGGTCGGCCGGCCCGCTGAGCCAGGCATTGTCCTGGATCTCACGTTCGAGTTGTCCGGCTCCCCAGCCCGCATAACCCAGTGCCACCAGTGTGTGAGCAGGGCCGTCGCCGCGCGCCATGGCTTCGAGGATGTCGCGTGAGGTCGTGACGCTCAACTTCTCGTTCACCGCCAGTGTCGAGTCCCAGGGGGCGGTGTGACTGTGCAGGACGAACCCGCGCTCTTCCTCCACCGGGCCACCGAGGAACACGATCTGCTCGCCCGCATCGCCGAGGTCTCCCCCGATATCCATGTGCTTCAATACGTCGGCCAGGCACAGCTCAGTCGGGCGATTGAGCACGATGCCCATGGCGCCCTGTTCACCATGCTCGCAGATATAGGTCACTGTGCGCGAGAAGTTCGGATCTTCCAGACTTGGCATCGCGATCAGCAACTGGTTTTTCAACGTGGCTGTCTGAGTCATAGCCACAGTATCCTGCGCCGGAACCGACGCGGCAAGGGGTGGTCATTGAGAAGAAAAAAGGGTGTCGCCGTCGAGGAACTGCCAGGTGCGGGTGATGTCCAGTACATCCACGTGCTTCCTGATCTCGGGAGGGAAGGGCGAGAAAGGGGCGGACATGCGCACGATGCGCACCGCCGCGTCGTCCAGCAACTTGTGCCCGGAGGAACGCACGATCCGGATACGCTCAACGCTGCCATCGGCACGAACGGCCACGTGCATCAGCAGGTTGCCGTAGAGTTTGTTGCGCTTGGCCTCATCCGGGTAGTTCAGGTTTCCGATCTTCTCCACCTTGCTGCGCCATGCCTCCAGATAGGCTGCGTACTGATATTCCTGCGTGCTTGCGTTGATTGCCTTGCGGCGGTCCTGGCGGGAGGCCGAGAGGCTGCGCCGGTCCAGTTCCGCGGTCAGGCGGTCGATTTCCAGCTGGGTGCTGGCGAGCAGTTGACTGAGTTTGGCCTTTGGCTTGGCCTTTACGCTGGGTTTCGGCGGTGGTGTCGGCTCGGCACGCGGCGCCTTTTGCGCTGCGATTATCTCGGGTTTCGGGGCTGGTTCTGGCTCGGGGGCGCCGGAACGCTCCAGTTCCAGGGCTGGCTTGGGTATCGGGGTTGCGTTCGGATTTCCGAGAGGACTGGTCTCGCGCTCCTTGATGGTTTCTTCTCCGCCGCCTTCCTGGCTCTGTTGTGCCAGAAAATCGGGGTTCTCGGTGAGCTTCGGTTTCACCTTTGGCTGAACGAGGGTGATATCGAGTGTCCGCTCCGGTGGGGGAGGGCTTTCGCGCGAGACGTCGAAGCTGATGCTGAGGATGAGGAAAGCGTGAACGGCCAGCGCAGCGACCAGGGCCATTCCCAAGGGCTCGTTTGAACGCTTTAACGCCAGATTGCCGTTGATGTCCAAAGGTTTTCTTACTGACAGGTCCGGGCCCGCATGAGTACATGAATGAGCTGAAAACAGCGTTGGAATATTAACACCCCAACGGTTGTCGTTATACCAAAGGCTCGCTGATGATCACCTCGTGGTTGCGCCTCTGGAGCTTGACGCGCGCCTGCATGGCGGGGTTCATATGTACCCGCCCCTCGCTGTCCGTCAACATGACGTAGCGTATGCCCATTTTCTTTGCTACCCGATGCCAGTCTTTCGGGCCGGCGATGAACAGGGCTGTGGCAGCCGCGTCGGCAGTCGAGGCATTGTCATGAAGCACGGTCACAGATGCGGTGCCGAGCGCCGGATACCCGGTACGCGGGTCAATGATGTCATGGTAAACCTCGCCCTTCCAGGTGAAGTTCTGCTTGTACCATCCGGTGGTGAAGGCGGCCTCATTGCCCGAGATCTGCAGGGTGGCAAACACCCCGCCGCTTCGCGGACCCCGGATTGCGACGCTCCAGGGGTTGCCGCCGCGCGACCCGATGGCGCGCAGGTCACCGGACGCGTTGACGCTTGCGTTTTGGACCCCGAACTCCTGCAGCCGTGCTATCGCCTGGTCGATCGCAAAACCTGTCTGAATGTGGCGGAAATCCAGTTTGACGATGTCTTTCGCGGACGACACCCGAAAACCATCGATCTCGATGTCACGCATGCTGGGCTGGGCAGCGACGACCAGATTGATAATGTCCTCGGGCGGCGGCTGCAGGCATTCGACCGCAAGGCCCTGGAAACCCCACGCTCTGATCAGGTGGCCGATCGCTGGGTTGAACAGGTCGTCACTCTGCTCCGAGAGTACCTTCGACAGTCGCAACAGGGGCAGTATCGAGGGCGGCGCCGCAAACGGCTTGCTGCCCTGGTTGATCAGGGTATTCAAATGCGAAAGCGGGCCGGGTTCCCAGGCGTGCCAAGCCGCCCCCATCAACTGCAGGTCTTTCTCCAGGACCCGGGTGATCTCGCCCGCCCGCCGGCGGTCCACCCCGATCAGAGTGACCTCCATCGAGGATCCGAAGGCATTGATCCGCGCCCGCGAGACCGGATCCTTGGCTTCACAGCCGGCGAAAGCGGCACACAAAGCCAGCAATCCGATCAGGGGGCCGCTGATTCTCGGTAGGGCAAGCATTCTCATACTGCGAGTTTCTGCTCGATGCAATCCATCAGGATAGCGCTGATGTTCAGGTCGTATAACTGGTCCAGTTCGCGTATGCATGTGGGGCTGGTCACATTCACCTCGGTCAGGAAGTCCCCGATCACATCAAGGCCGGCGAAAAGGATCCCCTGTTCACGTAAACGCGGGCCGACAGTCTCCACGATCTCGCGGTCTTTGTCACTCAGGGCGACACCGACGCCGCGGCCGCCGGCCGCCAAGTTGCCGCGGTTGTCACCTGCACTTGGGATCCGCGCCAGGGCGTAGGGCACCGGCTCGCCGTCGATTACGAGAATTCTTTTGTCACCGTCGCGAATCTCAGGGATGAATTTCTGCCCCATGGTAAAGCGCGATCCGTTTGCCGTGAGCGTCTCGATTATGACGTTTCTGTTGGGATCGTCGGCCTGCACCCGGAAGATCGAGGCGCCGCCCATTCCGTCGAGTGGTTTCAGGATGACGTCTTGGTGAGTATCGATGAACTCGTCGAATTGAGCATGATTGCGGCTGACCAGGGTTGGGGAACAGACCTCGGGAAACCAGGCCGTATACAATTTTTCGTTGGCGTCCCGCAGGGCGCTCGGGCGATTGACGATCAGGCTGCCACGTGCCTGTGCCTGTTCGAGAAGGTAGGTGGTGTAAACGTATTCCATGTCGAATGGCGGGTCCTTGCGCATCAACACCACATCGAGCGCATCCAGTTTTCGCATTTGCGGCTCACCCAGCGAAAACCAATTGTGAGGGTCATCCCTGACTTCCAGCGGGCGCATGCTTGCCATGCAGCGGCCGTCATACAGGCCAAGGTCCTTCTGCTCCATATACCAGAGGGCGCTGCCTCGCCGCTGGCCTTCGAGCAGCATGGCGAAGGTGCTGTCTTTGTTTACCTTTATGGTCGAGATCGGATCCATCACGACGCCGAGTGAGAACGTCATTGCTCATGTACCTCCTGCGATGCTGAAGGCGCACAGTCTCACACACTTCAGCTAAAGGTTGACCGGGTAACGCCGAGGTATTCTTGCAGACCCCCAATGCGCTTGCTATTTTGACCAGAATTAAATGCCTCTTCTCTTCTGGAAAAAGAAAACGCGGGAACAGCGGCGCCAGAAGTTGAGAACGGAGTGACGATGATCCACTTCAGCACTACTCGATGTGGCAAGACGCATTTACCCAGGTGTTTCAGCCACATGGCCGGTGCAGTTTTGTTCGTCAGCACGATGTTGCCGGTATCACATTCAGCAGACGACCGTTATCTGCATCAGCTTGACGAAGAGGTGACTAAGGTCGAGTCGGTTTCGACCGATACAGTGGGAGATGGTGTTACCCGGCCAGCCAAGGCCGGTGCGAAGGGACAAGCGCAGGTAGCGCCCTCGCGCGAGCGATTTGAGACCCAGCTCCGGCAGCAGCATGTGGGGACTTACAGTTTTTACCGCAGGTTGCCCGAGCGCAGCCGCGAAGAGATTTTCGTCGATTACGCGAATGGCGCCTCGATGGAGGCATTGCGCGAAAAGGTCGTCGACAGATATTTGCATCCGTGAAAGCGGAAACTGACGCCACTGTTTGCTGTGGCATAGGGAAAAAGATGGATTGGCTCCTCCGACATGTCTGGATACTGTTGCTTTTGGGCCTGTGCCCGACCAGTGGCGTCCATGCCGCCGACCAGGTGAAGGTCGGTGAGGCCGCGCAGTTCATACCGCTGGTGGAAGGCAAGCCCTACCTGCATGTCGTTCACGAAGGGCGTTCGGTGAAGGTGCAGCGAGTGCAGGATCCCGATTACGAGTTGAAGGGCTATTTCGCCAAGACCGGACGCAAATGCCCACCATTCTGCATCCAGTCGGTGACGCCGGACCCGTCGGTCGCGACCATCAGCGAGGTCGAGTTGTTCGACTTTATGGAAACCCAACTGCGTGATGGCACCGGTGTGCTTATCGACGCCCGGACGAACTCCTGGTATCGCAAGGGGACGATCCCCGGGTCGGTGAACTATCCGTTCACCCTTTTCACCAAGGAAAAGGATGACCCGGAAATGGTCGCGGCACTCAAGAGCTTTGGTGCACGGGAACGTGGTGATGTCGGTGCGACGGAGCGCCTGTTGGAGGATTGGGGGTGGGCTGATGCCCGCCATAAGACCGAGGATTGGGATTTCGCCACGGCCAAGGATCTGGTGCTCTGGTGCAATGGGCCGGCGTGCGGACAGTCTCCGCGCGCTATCCGGGGCCTGCTGGATGCCGGTTATCCCGGCGACAAGATCATGTATTACCGTGGCGGAATGCAGATGTGGCAGCTCTGGGGGCTGACCACGGTCGTGCCGCGCCAGTGAACGGGGCGTTTATGAGTACACAGGGGGCAAGGCGTGAGCAGTGAGGACGCAATGAATATCGGTGGTTTGAAAGTCATGGTGATCGATGACAGCAAGACGATTCGTCGCACCGCAGAAACTCTCTTGAAAAAGGCGGGCTGTGAAGTGCTGACCGCCACGGATGGTTTTGAGGCCCTCTCGATTATCGCGGACAACCATCCGGACCTGATATTCGTAGATATCATGATGCCTCGTCTGGACGGATATCAGACCTGTGCGCTGATCAAGCACAACGAACTCTACAGCAGTATTCCGGTGATTATGCTGTCCAGCAAGGATGGTCTGTTCGACCGTGCACGCGGACGTATCGTCGGCTCTGAGCAGTATCTCACCAAGCCATTTACCCGTGACGAGCTACTCGGCGCGATAAAGAAACACGCCGCCAAGGCCGCCTGACGGCGTCTGCTCAAGCTGAACTGATGACGCGAGAAACATGGCTAAGATTCTGATTGTCGATGATTCGCCCACCGAACTGCATGTGCTGGCCAAGATTTTGCAGCACGGTGGGCATGAAGCCTTGACTGCATCTGACGGAGAGGCCGGGATCGCTGCGGCCAAGTCGCAGGCGCCAGACGTGATTCTGATGGATGTCGTGATGCCGGGGATCAATGGTTTTCAGGCGACGCGGAAGCTCAGCCGCGACCCGAAGACACAACAGATTCCAGTCTTAATGGTAACCACCAAGGACCAGGATACGGACAAGGAATGGGGAATGCGCCAGGGTGCCAAGGGCTATCTGGTCAAACCGGTCGATGGTCGCGAGCTCTTGCAAAAGATCGCTGAGTTGTTGGGCTGATGATTACGCTGGAACTCGCAAAAAACACCCTATCGGCTTCCGAAGCGATGGCTTCCCTGGAAGATATAGAAAGACGGAGCCTGGTGGCGGCACTGCAGTTGCCCCAGACAGAGGGGGCGCGCGATTTCTGGGATGGCCTGGTTTTCAGTGTCGCTGGCGTTCGCGTGACTGCTGCGATGAACGAGGTTAGCGAGATGCTGGCTTACCCGGAAACGATCACGCGCGTCCCCGGCGCGAAGCCATGGATGCTCGGCCTGGCCAATGTGCGCGGGAGCCTGCTGCCGGTCATCGATCTGCAGGTCTATCTTGGTGCCAAGGCGCTGGTCCCGTCGAAGGCGTCCCGGATTCTGGTATTGCGCCTTCGAGGTCTGGTTGCTGGCCTTCTGGTGCCGTCAGTGCAGGGCATGCGCCATTTTAATCTCAGCGACCGTCTATCCAATGCCCGAATGAAGGGCGCTTTGGGTGCCTATGTCTATGAGGCATTCAGCCTTGGAGACGAAGTGTGGCCGGTGTTCAGTATGTCCGCTTTGTCGGCAGACCCGGAATTTCGATCAGCAGCCGGATGAGGATGGAGCATGGAACAGAGAGATATACCCTCAGGCCGCCGATGTTTGGTCACTGCAAAGGAAAATCGTAGCGTTAAGCTTAGTGTCTCAGGAAAGCGTCCATGAAAAGTACCACCAAAACTTCTGTCACCGGCAATCGCTCGATCCCGCTGCTTACCGCGCTGGTCCTGTTGACGGTTATAGGGACCATCGTCGCTTTTGCCGCTCTTTCCCGCGTCGAAAGGCAAGGGGAACAGTATCTGCAAAAGGTATCGGAGCAACAGGTGCTCAGTCAGAAGGTCGCAAAGTATGCGCTCGAGGCGGCGGCGGGCGACCCGTCGTCCTTCGAAAGTCTGCGCGTCAATCGTGACCGCTTCATCACCCTGATGGAGGAATTGAAGACCGGCGCTCCGGAGGTGGATTTACCCGCCTCCCCCGAATCAATGGCCGAGCCGCTGCGCAATGTTGAGAACCGCTGGCTTGCCCTGCGCGCCCATGCCGACGAGATCCTGGTCAATCAGGGCGCGATCCTGTCGATTCGTGAGTTCGTTGACGTGATCAATAAAGCGGTTCCGCGTCTGCAGCAGATTTCCGATGAGGTTGTCCTTATCCTGGTTCGTTCCAAGGCCGACCAGCAACAGGTTTACGTCGCCACGCGCCAACTGATGCTTGCCCAGCGTTTAAGTGACAACGTCAGCCGGGTACTTGCCGGCGGTACCCAGACAGCTGCCGCCATCGACCAGTTCAGCCAGGATGCGGAGCGGTTCGGCCGGGTACTGAACGGGATGTTGACGGGTGACAGCGGGCTCAATGTTGCGCGAATCACCAACGCCGAGGCAAAAAGCAGACTCGAAGAGGCTGCCAAGCTGTTCCGGTCGATCAATGATCATGTCGTCGAGATAATCGAAGCGGCCCCCGGCGTGCTTCCGGCAATGGAGGCCACTGGTGAAGTGACGGCGGCGTCCGACGCCCTGGATGCAGCCACCAGCGACCTGGCGGCGGCATTCAACAGCGATCAGTACGCGAGCAGGCTGGGCCCGGTCAAACTGGGCCCTACACTGGTCTCGGTGTTGGGTCTGCTGACCGTCGCACTGCTGTTGATGCTCGTTTTTGCACTGTTGCGTGGGGCCCGAAGCCGCGCGCAGCAGGCAGACCAGCAGAACCTGAGAAATCAGGCGGCCATTCGTCGTTTGCTGGATGAAATGGTCGATCTCTCAGACGGTGACCTGACTATCGAGGCTACCGTCACCGAGGATATCACCGGTGCCATTGCGGATTCCGTCAACCAGGCGGTCGAGGAGATGCGCACCCTGGTAACAACCATCAACGAGACTTCGGTGCGGGTATCCGCGTCGGCTCAGGAAACGCGTGGTACGGCCTTGCGCCTGGAAGAGGCCTCCGACCACCAGCGAAATCAGATTGAGAAGGCATCCGATACGGTAAAGGCCATGTCGGATGCGATGCGCCAGATGGCCGACGAATCGATCAAATCGGCAGAGATAGCCCAGCAGTCGGTTGATATTGCGGCCGCTGGTGGCAGTACTGTCCGTCGCACGATCTCGGGTATGGACAATATCCGCGAACAGATCCAGGAGACGTCCAAGCGCATCAAGCGACTTGGAGAAAGTTCTCAGGAGATCGGCAACATCGTGGAGCTGATAGAGGACATTGCAGATCAGACCAACATCCTCGCGCTCAATGCGGCAATGCAAGCGGCCATGGCTGGTGAATCGGGGCGTGGTTTCGCGGTCGTTGCGGATGAGGTGCAGCGTCTTGCTGAACGCTCGGCCAACGCGACGAAGCAGATCGACGCTCTGGTAAAGACCATTCAGGCCGATACCAACGAGGCCGTCAGTTCCATGGAGGCGAGTACCTCAGAGGTGGTGGGTGGTGCCAAGCTGGCAGAGGATGCGGGTGAGGCTCTGCAGAGGATCGAACAGGTATCTCAGGAAATCGCGAGCGCCACCCAGACAATCGCGGGCAGGCTGCAGCAGCAATCCAAGGAGGCCGGCTCAATCAATGAAACGATGAGCGTGGTGCAGGGGATTACCAGTCAGACTTCGGAAGGCACCGAGCAGACGACACAATCCATTGAAACCCTCGCTCAAATGGCCGAGCAACTGCGCCAGACGGTGGCGCGATTCAAGTTGCCGGATGATGAAGCGCTGGTGGGTTAAGGAAGGATGATTGCCTAATGATGCCAGAATTGCGTCAGGACCGGAGTGCGCTCCGTTGGATCCGTGGAGAACTCGATCAGACGTTGCGTGAAGCACGCAATGCACTCGAGGATTTCGTCGATGGGCAGCCGGAACGGCTCCAGTTATGCCTCGATCAGCTACACCATGCACACGGTGCATTGGAGATGGTCCAGGTCTATGGCGGAGCGATGTTGGCTGACGAGATGGAACATCTTGCCTTGGCTATGTCGCAGGGGCAGACGAAGCGGGCAGAGACGGCCGCCGAGGCGCTGATGCTCGGCATGGTTCAGCTGCCGGCCTATCTGGAAAAGATCGAGAGCGGCGGGGCTGATATCCCGCTGGTTCTGCTTCCCCTGATGAACGATCTGCGTGCAGCGCGCGACGCCCCTCTGGTATCCGAGACTTCTCTGTTCGCGCCCAAGTTGAATGCTGTGATTGCGGCGGAGACCGTGCGGCCAGGTTCAGGCAATCGTGAGATGCCGCATCTGATCCACCTGCAGCGCAGCCATTATCATCGCGGCCTGCTGAACTGGATTCGAGGACAAGATGTGCCTGTCGCACTGGCGCAGATCCGCGACGTGCTGGATGTGCTCAACAGTTCTGCCGGCACCGCACGTTTCCGTCGTCTGCTGGATGCCGGTCAGGCGCTCGCAACGGCCCTGCTTGAGGATGAAGAGGCTCCCGCGCTTGCGGTGAAGCCGCTGTTCGGCAAACTGGATCGGGTGTTCAAGCGGGTCATCGATCAGGGGGAAGAGGCAGCAATGCTCGATTTCCCCGTCGATCTGCTGAAGAACATCCTGTACTACATCGCGCGTTCGAATTCGAAGGATGCGGGCGTCCTGGCAGTAAAACAGGCGGCCGATCTTGCCAATAATTTTCCTGAGGACACACAGGGTGGACAAGCGGTTGGGGCCCTTGGTGGTCCTGATCGTGAATTGTTCGAGGCGGTTGGTGAGGCGTTGGCCCAGGACCTGCGCGATGTGAAGGATCATCTTGACCTGTACATGCGCAGCGATCGCACTCAGCTGAGTCGCCTTACGGAACTTGCGCAACCGATTCAGCGCATCGGCGATACCCTCGGTATGGTCGGGCGTGGTGAACTGCGAACACGGTTAAAACATCGTGGTGACGAACTGCGGGCTGCTGAGCAATCGGGCGAGCCGGTGCCTGATGAAGGCCTTATGGCGTTGGCAAGTGATCTGTTGTTCGTCGAGTCTTCACTGGCCAGCCTTTCGTCCACTGCGGAGATGGCAGTCGATTTTGACCAGCCAATGGAGGGTACGGCTTCACAGTCACTGTCGGAAGGCGAGATGCAGCAGCATGTTCGCACCGCAATCGACGAGGCCCAGGTCGAGTTGGCCAAAACCAAGGATGCGATCCTGGAGTACCTGGAAAAACCGGCACAGAGGGAGCTGCTCGATGAAGTCCCGTCGCATCTGCACCGGGTTTCCGGTGTCTTGCAGATGCTCGACCTGCCCGAGGCTGCCCGTCTGCTGGGTGAGCTGAAGCCCTTTATCGCGGGTCTCGCCAGTGGCGATGAAGCAGCGCCGGACGCAGACCAGCGCGATGCCTTGGCCGATGTCGTTATCAGTGCGGAATGTTACATGCAGACAGCGATCGAACCTGGCGAGGACCGGGCGAGGCTGCTGTCGTATGCGGGTGCCGCACTCGAACGCCTGGGGCTGCGCGGCGCCGCCCCGGAAGTACAGCCAGAGATGGTCGCCGAGGAATCGAGCGAGCTGGCCGAAGTCATTGCGGAGCCCTCAGCGCAAGAGCCTCCCGCAGAAGCATCGGAAATGGTGCCGGAAGAAGTATCAGGAGGGTTATCAGAACAGGTCGTCGCCGAATTGCCGGAAGAGGCAGCCGCGGAGGCTGGGGATGTAGAGACAGTCGACTCAGAAATCCTCGAGATCTTTGGCGAAGAGGCAAACGAAGAGCTGGAGTCTATACAGGCCTGCTATCCCAAGTGGCGCAGTGAACCGGATGACAGTGAATCGCTGCAGACCATGCGACGTTCTTTCCATACCCTGAAAGGCAGTGGAAGAATTGTCGGTGCAAACAATATTGGGGAGTTTTCCTGGGCGGTCGAGAACCTGCTCAATCGGGTGATCGATGGCACCGTGCAACGGTCGTCGGAGATCTTGCAGTTGATGGATGAGGTAGTTGCGGCTTTGCCGCAGCTGGTCGAGGAATGTCAGCGCCTGGATGAAGCGGGTACCGATGTGTCGCGCCTTTCCGAACGTGCTTTCGCGCTGGCGTCGGGCGAGACCGTGGTCGAGACGGCTGAGGCCACTGGGCCGGCGGCAGGACCTGAGCCAACCTCGCCGGAGGAAGCCCCCATCGAGATGGTTGCAGAGCCGGCCGGCGTTGTTGCCGTTGACGAGGTGGCAGCTTCCGAGTTGCCAGAGGAAGCCGATGATCTTGCAGTCGCCAGTGCGGGTGGTGCTTATCAGCAGCCTGTCTTCGGCCTGGATGGAGATTCGGTGTCAGCAGAGCTTGCAACTGTTTCGCTCGGCGCCGGGGAGCCGGGTCTGCGCGGGTCGCCGGACATCTCCTTCGAGCCCGTTACAGACGAGGCCGGGCAAGAGTCGATGGTCGTTCAGGCCGAATCGGCAGACGAATCGATACTGAGCGACGGCGAGGCACAAGACTCAGAGTTTTCCCAGTTTGAGTCAACCACTCTGGGCGTTGCCGACTCCAGCCTGAATTCGGTTTTCCTCAATGAGACCGGTGGTCACCTGGCGGTACTTGCCGAATTTATCGAACGCAGCCGGAGCAAGTCCGTCGGAATCGATTTTGACGCAGACCTGCGACGTGCCATGCACACCCTGCGGGGCAGTTCGCGGGCCGCCGGGGTGCCCTCGATGGCGGAACTCGCTGCGGCCCTGGAAGATTTCACCAATGTCATGCATAGCCAGCACCGGCATACGGATCCGAGTTCGCTCGATCTGCTGGATCGCAGCCATAAGATGCTGCTGGGACTTGCGGAGACGGTCGAACAGCCGCATGCAGTCATTCCTGACTGGGAATCGCTGCGTGATCAGATCAGTGTGCTGGTATCTGAGTTGACTCACGAGACTTCTGAACCGCAGGTGACCCCTGCACCGCAGGAGGAGTTGGATCCGGAACTGCTGGAGATATTTCTCGAGGAGGCCAAAGAGCTTCTGGATGCCCTCGAAAGCGAGCTTTCGGACTGGGAAGCTGCAGTCGACAACCCATCTGCCGTGGCAAAACTGCAACGTACGCTGCACACAATCAAGGGCGGCGCCCGTCTGACCGGCGTTGCAGCTGTCGGTGATCTGAGTCATGCCATGGAGTCGGTATTCGAGAGCGTCACAGAACGGCGTGTGGTCCCCAGCGAACGGTTGAGCGGACTTGTGCGTCATGCAGCGGATGCTCTGGCCCAGTGCATCGAACAGTTGTTTCAAGGCGTCGTGCCCGGCTCGCATCCTGCAATGATCACGCGCCTGGAAGCGGCAGCCAAAGGGCTTGAGTGGGACGATGTCGCGGCGATCGAGGCCGCCATCCCGCCTGCCGAGAAGTTTGTTGTCGATGTCGAGCCCGAGGAGTCTCCCGAGCCGGAATCACAACTGTCCGCCGCGCCGGAGAGCCTGATCGAGACACAGCTGTTTGAGAGCCCCGAGCCCGACGCGGATTCTGAATTGCTTGCTGATTCGCAGTTGCTGACCGATTCAGAGCTGTTGACCGACTCCGGTTTCCTGCCTGAGCAGTTTGCCGCTGTGGCGGAGGCTGCCCCCGTGGGCGAGGTGGTCGAAAAGGATTCGACTGTTGTGCAGTTCCCGGGAGCTGAGGAGCGCATAGGTGAGGAGGGCGAGGGCTTCGTGGCCCGCCGTCCCTTTCCCGAAGAAGAGCCCACCCCGGCGGTGGGGCACGAGCGGGTTCGTGTCTCTTCTGAAGCGCTGGATCAGATGGTTAACAATGCGGGCGAGGTAAGCATCTACCGCGCCCGGTTGGAGCAGCAGAACAGCTCCGCAGCGTTTAACCTTGGTGAGCTGCAACAGACGACGGATCGTCTGCGGAGCCAGTTGCGGGATCTCGAGCTGGAGACCGAGGCGCAGATTCACTCGCGCCATGAACGCGAAGGCGAGACGCGAGCGGATTTTGATCCACTCGAGATGGATCGCTACTCGACCATGCAGCAACTGTCGAGGGCTCTTTCCGAGACCGTGGAGGACCTGTCCAACCTCGGTCAGTCTCTGATTGAGCTCAGCCGGGATACCGATACCCTTTTGATGCAACAGGCACGCGTCACCACGGACCTGCAGGACAGCCTGCTGCGCACACGGATGGTCAAGTTTTCCAGCCGTGTACCGCGCCTGGAGCGTGTCGTGCGGCAGACCAGTCACAGCGTCGGCAAGCAGGCCAATCTGGATGTGATCGGCGGTGAGGAGGATATGGACCGGGCGATCCTCGAACGCATGATGAGCCCGCTCGAGCATCTACTGCGAAACGCCGTATCCCACGGTATAGAAGATACCAATACCCGTCTGGCAAACGGCAAATCGCCGCAGGGGGTTATCACCCTGCATCTCGCGCGCGAAGGCGCGGATGTCGTGCTCACTCTTTCGGACAATGGGGCCGGCCTGGACCGCGCCCGGATTCGCTCAAAGGCGGTCGAACGCGGGCTGATCGAGGCTGATGCCCCGATAGACGACGATGATCTCTATCAGCTGATTCTGCAGCCGGGATTCTCGACTGCGGAGGAATTGTCGCAGCTGTCCGGTCGTGGTGTCGGAATGGATGTTGTGCTGACCGAGGTCAAACAGCTCGGCGGTACCCTGGAGATCGACTCCCAGCCTGGGTATGGCACCGGTTTTACCATCCGCCTGCCGTTCACCCTGGCAATCACCGATTCGCTGCTGGTGACGCAGGGCGACGAGATCTATGCGGTGCCACACAGCAGCATGGATGGCGTGGTTCGCATCTCGTTGGACGAATTGCGTGCCATCTATGCCGGTGATCAGGAGGTCTTCCGTTACGGTGACCGCGATTACAATGTGCGTTATCTGGGTTCGATGCTGGGCACCGAGGTGCCGCACCTGAATGAGGCCATGAAGTGGCTGCCGCTGCTGCTGGTGCGCTCGGGTGAGCATCGTGTGGCGATCCAGGTGGACGGCCTTTTAGGAAACCGGCAGATCGTGGTCAAGTCCATCGGTGCCCAGCTGAGCACTGTACGCTGGTTTACCGGCGGCACCATTCTTGCCGATGGCCAGATTGCGTTGATCCTCGATGTAAACAGCCTGGTGCGGATGGACAGTGCAGCCCAGCCGATAACCGCGTCATCGGCCCCGGCCCCTGTAAGCAAGGGGGTCTCGGTGATGGTGGTCGACGATTCCATCACGGTACGCAAGGTCACAAGCCGGCTCCTGGAACGTCACAACATGCAGGTGGTGACGGCAAAAGACGGCGTGGATGCAGTGACCCTGTTGCAGGAAAATCACCCTGATGTGATGTTGTTGGACATCGAGATGCCAAGGATGGACGGTTACGAGTTGGCACGGCACATGCGCAGCACGCCGGAACTCAGCGATATCCCGATCATCATGATCACCTCTCGCACCGGTGACAAGCATCGTAAACGGGCGCAGGAACTGGGCGTACGACGCTATCTGGGCAAGCCTTACCAGGAAGCTGACCTGCTTGAGAATATCTATACCGTCCTTGCGGACTCGGCATTGTGAGTGAGACTCAGAACGAAATTCGCTGCATGCTGATCCCCTTGCACGAGGGGCGCCTGCTGCTGCCGAACGCGGCGGTTGCAGAGGTCATCGGTTATCGCGACCCCGACCCGGTCGTAAATGGTGCCGACTGGCTGCAGGGCAAAGTCAGCTGGCGGCAGCGTGATATCCCTGTGGTCGATTTCGAACGCATGCTGGGTCGGCCGGAAAGGGGGGGAGGTATCCGCCAGAGAATCGCTGTCTGTTATGCGCTGAATCTGGATGCGGAAAGGCCGATGCTGGGCATCGTCGCACAGGGTATACCGCGCCTGCTGCGGGTCAGTCGTCAGGCTATCGAATCAGCGGATGCTGGTACGCCCGGTGAGTCACCGGTACGGATGACGCTCTCGGTTGCTGGTGAGTCTTTGCTGGTCCCGGACCTTGACTACCTGCATGCACAGCTGCCCGCGGCCTGAATCGGGCGCCTCTGCGCTCAGCGAAAATCGCCCCATAAAACCTGGATTGCGGCCAGCGCGGCGATAGGCGCGGTCTCGGTTCTCAGCACCCGTGGTCCCAGCCGTACACCGGTGAACCCGCTAGCGACCGCCAGCATCCGTTCAGCCTCGCTGAGTCCCCCTTCCGGTCCGATCAAAAGGTTCAGGTCGGTCCCGGGGGGCGGTCTCGTCGCCAGTGTATCCTTTGCCTTATGGTGGAGCATCAGACCCCCGGGGTAAGCGGTCAGCCATTCCGGCAGGCCCGTCGGCGGGTGCAGCTGCGGGATCAGGCTTCGGCCGCTCTGCTCGCAGGCACTCCTTATAACGCCCTGCCAATGTACCAGGCGCTTGTCCCGACGATCCGCTTTGAGTTGCACCATGCTGCGGGCGGTAAACAGAGGTGTGATCGCAGCAACGCCGAGTTCGACCGATTTCTGGATTGCGAAGTCCATGCGTTCGCCGCGTGAGATGCCTATCCCCAGATGCAGTTTCAATCGTGGTGGTGGTTCGCGTGATGTTTCCCGGATGACCCGCGCGCTGCAGCCTCGACGGTCAGCCGTCTTCAGCTCGGCCTCGAAATCAGAGCCGCCGCCATCGAAGAGCGTGAACCGCTGTCCGACGCGCATGCGCAGCACCTGGCTGATGTAGCGGCAGACAGGCTCGTCCAGCGTGATGTCGCTGCCAGGCAGCAGCTCCTGGTCGATAAAGAAACGCGATACGCGCATAGCAATTGTTGCAGTTCCGGTCGCCAGAGACCGTCTCACTATACCTTTGCCGGGCTATCTCAGGCAGGGTCGTCGAGTCCGAGCCTGTCCCAGATTGCGAGTGTCGGTTCGGCCTGGTTCATGGTGTAGAAATGCAGTCCGGGCGCGCCCATGTCGAGCAGCTGTTGACACAGCTTGGTGACCACCTCGGTCCCCAGTCTGCGAATGCTGTCGATGTCGTCGCCATAGGCCTCGAGGCGTTTGCGCAGCCAGCGGGGAATCTCTGCGCCGCAGGCATCAGAGAAGCGCACCAGATTGCTGAAGTTGGTTATCGGCATGATGCCGGGTACGATCGGTATGTCGATGCCATGCTGTTCACAGCCGTCGATAAAGTTGGCATAGGCATCGGCGTTGTAGAAATACTGCGTGATCGCCGAATTCGCGCCCGCATCGACCTTGCGCTTGAAGTTCTCCAGGTCCTTGTCGAAATTCGCCGCCTGTGGATGCATCTCGGGGTAGGCGGCCACCTCGATGTGGAAGGTCTCGTCAAAACGCTCGCGAATCAGACTGACCAGTTCGTTGGCATGGTTGAGGTCGCCCATGGAGCCGGTGCCGGCACCCGAGGGCAGGTCGCCGCGCAGGGCGACGATCCGGTCTATCCCCTGGGCCTCGTAGCGCTTGAGTATCTGGACAATCTCTTCACGCGTGCTGCCGACGCACGACACGTGCGGGGCAATTCGGATGCCCTGATCCCTGACCCAGTCGACAGTGGCGAAGGTATTGCTCTGGGTCGAGCCGCCGGCGCCGTAGGTCACTGAAAAGAATGCCGGATGGCGTGCGTTCAGCGTGGTGACGGTTTCGTGCAGCTTGGCGATGCCCTTGTCGGTCTTGGGTGGAAAGAGTTCGAAACTGAAAATGGGTTTGTTGGTGGTCATCTGATCAGCCCGTTAATTTACGATCGAGTAGTCAACGCGAAGGGCACAGAGCCGCAAAGTACGTGAAGGTGAAGGATGCCGGTGCACGACACTGCGTCATTCCCCTTGAGCCGACTCTGCGATCTCTGTGTCCCTGCGCCGTTTGCGCTCTGTAACCCGGACGTCAGTAGCGATAGTGTTCCGGCTTGTACGGCCCTTCCACCGGTACACCGATATAGTCGGCCTGATCCTGGGTCAACACGGTCAGTTTGGCGCCGATCTTTTCCAGGTGCAGACGTGCCACTTCCTCGTCCAGCTGCTTTGGCAGAATGTAGACGCCGACCGGGTAGTCATCCGGCTTGGTGAAAATCTCGATCTGCGCCAGCACCTGATTGGTGAAGGAGTTGGACATGACGAAACTGGGGTGGCCGGTGGCACAGCCCAGGTTCACCAGTCTGCCCTCGGCCAGCATGATGATGCGTTTGCCATCCGGGAAGATGATGTGATCGACCTGAGGCTTGATGTTTTCCCACTCGTACTTGTTTACGCCGGCGATATCGATTTCGTTGTCGAAGTGACCGATGTTGCAGACGATGGCCTGATCTTTCATCGCTGCCATGTGGTCGTGGGTGATGATGTCCTTGTTGCCGGTAGTGGTGACATAAATATCGGCCAGGCCCGCAGCATCGTCCATTGTGACCACGCGGAAACCCTCCATGGCTGCCTGCAAGGCGCAGATCGGGTCAATCTCGGTGATCCAGACAGTCGCGCCGAGACCGCGCAGTGACTGCGCGGAACCCTTGCCGACATCGCCGTAGCCGCAGACCACCGCAATCTTGCCGGCGATCATCACATCGGTGGCACGCTTGATACCGTCGACGAGTGATTCGCGGCAGCCGTACAGATTGTCGAACTTGGACTTGGTGACCGAGTCATTGACGTTCATTGCAGGGAACAACAGTTCGCCCTTGTCCAGCATCTCGTAAAGGCGGTGCACCCCGGTGGTGGTCTCCTCGGTCACGCCGCGGATCGACTCTGCCATCTTGTGGTAGCGCTTGGGGTCTTCGTCCAGGCTGCGTTTCAGCACGCCCAGAATCACCTTCCATTCCTCCGCGTCGCTGTCCTGCGGCTCGGGAACCGCGCCGGCGTTCGAGTACTCGACACCTTTGTGTACCAGCAGCGTCGCATCGCCGCCATCATCCAGGATCATGTTGGGCTGCTCACCGTTCGGCCAGTTCAGGACCTGTTCGGTACACCACCAGTATTCTTCAAGGGTCTCGCCTTTCCAGGCGTAAACGGGAACGCCGGCGGCGGCGATGGCCGCAGCGGCATGATCCTGGGTCGAAAAGATGTTGCACGAACACCAGCGTACCTGGGCGCCGAGTTCGACCAGGGTCTCGATCAGTACGGCGGTCTGGATGGTCATGTGCAGCGAGCCGGTGATGCGGGCCCCGCTGAGGGGCTTGGTGCTACCGTATTTTTTGCGCAGGGCCATCAGACCGGGCATTTCGGTCTCGGCAATACGCATCTCCTTGCGGCCCCAGTCGGCCAATGACATGTCGGCTACTTTGTAGTCGGTGAACTCACTCATGGTTGTTGACTCCAGCTTCAATAAACGTGAGTGAGCGCCGTTGTGCAAAGTCTGTATCCGTCACCAAGCCTGGCCTGATGTTCATCAGGTCGCAGCGCCCCTCGGGGTGGAGTTGTATTGCCTCTGAATCACCGCCGGACCTGATCAGGTCCGGTTACGTGCATCCGCAAGGCATCGCGATTTTACACATTTGGGCGGTATTTTCGCGTTAAACACCCTAATTACCGGGGACTTTTCGGTGCTCCGGTATGATTGTGCGGTGCAGCATCAATGCAGAGTATTGAGAAAACGCTGTACTTAACAATTATTTGCGCTATTTTTCACAACAATGGTCGCCAAGGCGGCAGAAAACAGACCCCGGCAAACGGGGCGTTGAATAGTCAAAAGGAGAATGGAATGGCTGAGCCCACCGTGGTCCGCCCGGATGAGGTCGACCCCGAAATTGAACCGCTGTTATACCCCTGCAACGAGCTTGGGTTCGATGCCCCTTTGCGCTGGCTGAGACTGGGCTGGCGCGATCTGAACCGTGCCCGCGCTCAAAGCCTTACCTATGGTATCGGGCTTGTGGCGTTCGCTTACCTGGTTACCGCGCTCGCTTTGATCGGAGGCAACGTGGTGGCGTTGTTCTCGCTGGCCGTGGCATTTATCCTCGCCGGGCCGGTGTTGGCTTTCGGGCTTTATTCGATAAGTCGACAGTTGGAGCAGGGGCGCGTACCGCGCTTGGGGATCTGCTGGAGAGAGAGTCGTAACCATTTGCGCAACGAGATGTTGTTCGCACTCGTGGTGCTGGTCGTGCTGCTGGTGTGGGCGCGCGCGGCTTCAATGGTGCATGTGTTCTTTCCGGTGGGGGAGGAACTCGGCCTGTTGGGATGGATCGAGTTCCTGGCTGTCGGCAGTGCGGTAGGCTCGATATTCGCGACCATCGTGTTTTCAGCAAGTGTCGTCGCGTTGCCGATGATGCTTGACCGCAACGCTGATGCCATAACCAGTGCGCTGACGAGCGTCGCTGCGGTACTCAACAACAAGGCTGTCATGGCCCTTTGGGCAATGATCATCGCCGGTCTGGTGCTGATCGGGTTCGCGAGCGCGTACATCGGCCTGATAATTGTGCTGCCACTGATCGGCCATGCCACCTGGCATGCCTATCGGGAGACGGTGAAGATAACGGAGTAAGCTGTATACGGCTTTAAAGCCGGTGAGCGGGTATCGAGCCCGTAAACGAAAAAAAGCCAACCCGGTCGGGTTGGCTTTTTGTTGTTTGGGGCTGTTGTCGTCTACAGCCCGGCCGCTTCTCTCAACTCGTCGGCCTTGTCCTTGTTCTCCCAGCTGAAACCTTCGTTCTCGCGGCCAAAGTGGCCATAGGCGGCGGTCTTGAGGTATTTGATCTTTTCCGCATTCAGCAGGTCCAGCATGCGCAGGATACCGTAAGGACGCAGGTCGAAGTGCTCGCGCACCAGTTCGGTGATGCGTTCGTCGGTCACGTTTCCGGTGCCGAAGGTCTCAACCATGATCGAGGTGGGCTGGGCGACCCCGATCGCGTAGGAGACCTGGATCTCACACTTGTCCGCCAGCCCGGCGGCGACGATGTTCTTGGCGACGTAACGCCCGGCATAGGCAGCGGAGCGGTCGACTTTGGATGGGTCCTTGCCGGAGAAGGCGCCACCACCATGGCGTGCAGCCCCGCCGTAGGTGTCGACGATGATCTTGCGGCCGGTCAGGCCGGCGTCACCCATCGGACCGCCGATCACGAAACTGCCGGTCGGGTTGATGTGGTAACGGGTTTCATGGGTCAGCAGACCGGTCGGATCGAGGATCGGCTTGATGATCTCGTCCATCACCGCCTCCTCCAGGGTGGCGCCGGCAAACTCCGCCGCATGCTGGGTCGACAGCACAACGGCATCGATTGCGACCGGCCTGCCATCCGCATACTTGAGGCTGACCTGGGATTTGGCGTCCGGGCGCAGCAGCGGCAGAATCCCTTTCTTGCGCACATCCGCCTGACGCTCGACCAGGCGATGGGCGAACTGGATCGGGGCCGGCATGAGTACATCGGTCTCATTGGTGGCATAACCGAACATCAAACCCTGATCACCGGCACCCTGGTCTTCCGGCTTGGCGCGGTTCACGCCCTGGTTGATATCCGGCGACTGCACACCGATCGCGGAGATTACCGCACAGCTGCCGCCGTCGAATCCCATCTCCGAGCTGGTGTAACCGATTTCGTTGATGGTCTGGCGGATGATGCGCTCGTAATCGGGCTTTGCGGTGGTGGTGATTTCGCCGGCGATGATGACCATGCCGGTCTTGAAAAGCGTCTCGCAGGCGACGTGGGCGTGAGGGTCCTCGGCGAGGATGGCATCCAGGACTGCGTCCGAGACCTGATCGGACATCTTGTCCGGGTGTCCCTCAGAGACCGATTCCGAGGTAAAGATAAAATCACGAGCCATCGCCAACTCCCAAGCAGATATGAAAATTCAGCGGCTGCACAAGCGTGCACCGTTCGGCGCGCGATTCTACATGCTTGAGCGGCTTGGCGCATTCTGGAAGAATGAAAAGCCTCGATGGATTGCGCGGCGAGGGTCGTTGATGGTTTCTTTGCAGACACCCGTTTGTGAGTTTGACAAGCCTGCGCCGGATTTTGATCTCCCCGGCGTCGACGGGCGCCGCTGGACCCGCGACCAGTGCATGGGGGAGCGGGGACTGCTGGTGATGTTCATCTGCAACCACTGTCCGTATGTCAAGGCGGTACTGGATCGCATCGTGCGCGACGCCACGGAGCTGAAGGCCCTGGGATTGAATGCTGTCGCCATCATGTCCAACGACCCCACGGATTATCCCGAAGACTCGTTCGACAACATGCGGATCGTGGCGGAGCGCAATGGGTTTCCGTTTCCCTACCTGCTGGACGAGTCTCAGGCTGTCGCCAAGGCCTATGGTGCGGTCTGTACCCCGGACTTCTTCGGTTACAACGCTTCCGGGGGGCTGCAATACCGCGGCCGGCTTGATGAAAGCCGCAAGGATGCGGCGCCGGCAGATGTCCGGCGCGACCTTTTTGAGGCCATGAAAAAGGTGGCGGAGACCGGTCAGGGCCCCCAGGAGCAGATCCCCAGCATGGGCTGCTCCATCAAGTGGATCGGCTGAGTCCAGATAAAAACCTTTAAAAACAGTTAATTGAAGAATTGTGCGGGTTCGATTCTCTACATTTATAGGTGTATTTGAATATTCGGGGATATACTTATTGCCCCCGTTTATATGAGTGGGTGAGAATACACGCCCTTAATAATGGCCACCGGGTAGAGGATAGGGTCGTAGGCAGAGCGATTCCCTCGCATAGGTGCAGCGCACCGCCACCAGTCGCCCCGCTGCGACTGAGGTAAACCCGCCACAACACGAATTCAGTTCGCTTCCGGGTATCCACCCGGGGGACGAAAAATTCTTTGTCTTTGACAGGAGGGACTCATGTCCTCACGCAGAGAGCTTGCCAACGCCGTTCGCGCGTTGAGTATGGATGCCGTTCAGAAAGCCAATTCCGGTCACCCGGGTGCCCCGATGGGTATGGCGGACATCGCCGAGGTGCTGTGGAACGATCACATGAAGCACAACCCGACCAATCCGCAATGGGCGGATCGCGACCGCTTCGTGCTGTCGAACGGTCACGGCTCCATGTTGATTTATTCGCTCCTGCACCTGACCGGCTACGAATTGAGCATCGACGATCTCAAGAACTTCCGTCAGCTGCATTCCAAGACCCCTGGTCACCCCGAATATGGTTATGCGCCCGGCGTTGAGACCACCACCGGCCCGCTGGGCCAGGGTATTACCAATGCGGTTGGCATGGCGATCGCCGAGCGCGCGCTGGCGGCTGAATTCAACAAGGACGGTCACACCGTCGTTGACCACCATACCTACGTATTCCTGGGCGACGGCTGTCTGATGGAAGGCATCTCGCACGAGGCTTGCTCGCTGGCCGGCACCCTGGGTCTGGGCAAACTGGTCTGCTTCTGGGACGACAACGGGATCTCGATCGACGGTCACGTCGAGGGTTGGTTCTCGGACGACACCCCGAAGCGCTTCGAGTCTTACGGTTGGCACGTGATCCCGGATGTCGACGGCCATGATCCGGAGGCCATCGCCAAGGCCCTGGAATTCGCCAAGGCCATGACCGACAAGCCGACCATGATCTGCTGCAAGACCACCATCGGTTTCGGTTCTCCCAACAAGGCCGGCAGCCATGCCTGTCATGGCGCGCCGCTGGGCGAGGAGGAGATCAACCTTACCAAGGCTGCGCTGGGCTGGGATCATGACGCCTTCGAGGTTCCTTCCGAGGTCTACCGGGGCTGGGACGCCAAAGAAAAAGGCGCTGCGGCAGAGGCGGCCTGGAACGAAAAATTCGCCGCCTATGAGGTCGCGCATCCTGAGCTGGCAGCCGAGTTCAAGCGCCGTATGGCCGGCGATCTGCCTGCCGACTGGTCTGACAAGGCCGATGCCTTCGTCGCCCAGTGCAATGAAGAAGCCAAGTCGCCGGCTACCCGCCAGGCCTCGCTTGCATCGATAGAAGCTTACGCGGCTGCACTGCCGGAACTGTTCGGTGGTTCTGCCGACCTCGGTTGCTCAAACCTGACCGAGTGGTCCGGTTACAAGCCGATGCGTGCAGACATCCCTGCAGCAAACTATATCAACTACGGCGTGCGTGAGTTCGGCATGTCGGCCATCATGAACGGCGTCGCCCTGCACGGTGGTTTCATTCCTTTCGGCGCGACCTTCCTGATGTTCTCGGAGTACGCACGTAATGCCCTGCGTATGGCTGCTCTGATGAAGATTCAGTCGATCTTCGTGTATACGCATGATTCGATCGGCCTGGGCGAAGACGGCCCAACCCACCAGGCAGTCGAGCAGATTCCGACCCTGCGCCTGATCCCGCGCATGGATGTATGGCGTCCCTGTGACACCGTCGAGAGTGCGATCGCCTGGCGTGCCGCGGTCGAGAAGAACGATGGCCCGAGTTGCCTGGTCTTCTCGCGCCAGGGCCTGCCTTTCCAGGCCCGCGATGCGGCCCAGATCGCCAATATCTCGCGTGGCGGCTACGTGCTGCGGGATTGTGACGGCACCCCGGACGTGATCGTGATCGCGACGGGCTCCGAGATCGGCATTGCGGTTGAAGCAGCCGAGGCCAGCAGCAAGCAGGTGCGGGTCGTCTCCATGCCCTGTACCAGTGTGTTCGATGCGCAGGACGCCGAGTACAAGGAATCTGTCCTGCCTGCGTCCGTCACGGCCCGCGTGGCGGTCGAAGCCGCTGTCACAGACGGCTGGTGGAAGTACGTCGGCAGCAACGGCAAGGTCGTCGGTATCGATACCTTTGGCGAGTCTGCCCCGGCCGGCGAACTGTTCAAACTGTTCGGTTTCACGGCCGAGAACGTCGGCAAGGCGATCGACGAAGTCTCGGCCTGACCCGATCGAATCAGATGGCCGGTTTCGCATTCTGCGTGAACCGGCCATCTCGACTCATCCACGAATTGCATAACGCTCTGAGGAGAATTTTGAAATGGCTATCAAAGTAGGTATCAACGGTTTTGGTCGTATCGGCCGTATGGCATTCCGCGCTATCGCGCAGGACTTTTCCAACGATTTCGAAGTCGTCGCGATCAACGACCTGCTGGACGCCGATTACCTGGCTTACATGCTCAAGTACGACTCGGTACACGGTAACTTCAAAGGTGAAGTCAGCGCCGAAGGCAATGGCATGAAGGTCGACGGCAAGAACATTCGTCTGACCGCTGAGACCGATCCGGCCAATCTGGCCTGGAGCGACGTAGGTGTCGATCTGGTACTGGAGTGCACCGGCTTCTTCCTCACCGAAGAGACCTGCCAGAAGCACATCGATGCTGGCGCCAAGAAGGTTGTCATGTCGGCGCCTTCGAAAGACGGCAGCCCGATGTTTGTCTATGGCGTCAACCACGAGACCTACGCTGGACAGGCCATCAGCTCGGCTGCGTCCTGCACCACCAACTGCCTGGCACCGGTCGCCAAGGTTCTGCATGACAACTGGGGTATCAAGCGTGGCCTGATGACCACCGTGCACGCCGCTACCGCCACTCAGAAGACCGTCGACGGCCCCTCCAAAAAAGACTGGCGCGGCGGCCGCGGTATCCTGGAAAACATCATCCCGTCATCCACCGGTGCAGCCAAGGCTGTCGGCGTGGTACTGCCTGAGCTGAATGGCAAGCTGACCGGTATGGCCTTCCGCGTGCCGACCTCTGACGTCTCGGTGGTCGATCTGACCGTGGAGCTGGATAAAGAGGCTTCCTACGACGAGATCTGTGCGGCCATGAAGGCTGCTTCGGAGTCTGCTGGTATCGGTGAGACCCTGGCCTACACTGAAGACAAGGTCGTTGCGACCGACTTCCGTGGTAACAGCAACTCGTCGATCTTCGATGCCGGTGCAGGCATCGCGCTGGACGGCACCTTCGTCAAGGTCGTTGCCTGGTATGACAACGAGTACGGCTACACCTGCAACATGCTGCGTTTTGCCAAGCATGTAGCCGCCTGATCGGCTCGGGCCCCGGGAGTTCTCCCGGGGCTCGCACTCGAATTCAGAGGCATTCGCAAAGACACGCGTCTTTTCAAATATCTCTTAGAGACACTAACGGAGTACTTCATCATGGCTTTCATCAAGCTGACCGATCTGGACCTTGCCGGCAAACGCGTACTGATCCGCGCCGATCTCAACGTGCCGGTTAAAGATGGCAAAGTCACCTCTGACGCCCGTATTACCGCCTCCATGCCGACTGTTGAGCATTGTCTTGAGGCGGGTGCGAAGGTCATGGTCATGTCACACCGTGGTCGCCCGGAAGAGGGCAAGGTGGACGAAGAAAACTCCATGCAGCCTATCGCCGAAGACATGTCGGCCAAGCTGGGCCGGGAGGTTCGTCTGGTCAAGGATTACCTGGATGGCGGGTTCGACCTTGCCGATGGTGAAGTTGTTCTGCTTGAAAACGTTCGCTTCAATGCCGGTGAAAAGAAAGACAGCGAAGAGCTGTCAAAAAAGTACGCTGCGCTTTGTGATGTGTTCGTAATGGACGCCTTTGGTACCGCACACCGTGCTCAGGCCTCGACCCATGGCGCCGGTAAGTTTGCGCCCGTTGCCTGTGCCGGCCTGCTGCTGTCGGAGGAACTCGACAGTCTGGCCAAGGCGCTGGCCGAGCCTGCTCGACCGATGGTCGCCATTGTCGGTGGTTCCAAGGTCTCGACCAAGTTGACCGTGCTCGAAGCGCTGTCGGAGAAGGTCGATCAGCTGGTGGTCGGTGGCGGTATCGCCAATACCTTCCTCAAAGCGATGGGTAACAATGTCGGTAAATCGCTGTGCGAAGATGATCTGGTCGACACAGCCAAAGCGCTGGTCGAGAAAATGAAAGCGCGCGGTGCCAGTATCCCTATCGCGACCGACGTGGTCTGCGGCAAGGAGTTCAGTGAGACCGCAGAGGCGACCCTGAAGGCGGCCGGTGATGTGGAAGACGACGACATGATCTTCGACATCGGCCCGGACTCGGCGAAGGAACTGGCTGACATCATCGCCCACGCCGGCACCATTGTCTGGAACGGGCCCGTCGGCGTGTTTGAGTTCGACCAGTTCGGCGAGGGCACCAAGACTGTCTCCATGGCGATCGCCAATGCCAACGGCTTCAGCCTCGCGGGTGGTGGCGACACCATCGCGGCGATCCAGAAGTACGATATCTACGACAAGGTGTCCTACATCTCTACCGCGGGTGGCGCCTTCCTCGAGTATCTGGAGGGCAAGACCCTGCCGGCGGTCGCCATGCTGGAAGAAGCGGCAGGCAAGTAAATAAACAAGTGGGAGGCCTTCGGGCCGCCCCAAAGAAGGGCAGATGCTTAGACGCACAAAGATCGTTGCCACCATGGGTCCGGCTACCGATGACCCCAAGGTGCTGGACGAGGTGATTGCCGCCGGCGTGGATGTCGTTCGACTGAATATGTCGCATGGCACTCATGAAGACCACGAGCGGCGTGCCGAATGGGTGCGCAATCGTGCGCGCGCAAGTGGCCGACAGGTGGGTGTCCTGATCGATCTTCAGGGACCCAAGATCCGCTGCGGCAAATTCGTCGATGGAAAGATAGACCTCGCCCCCGACGACCGCTTCGTGCTGGATACCGGCTGGGACATCGACCAGGGCAATGGGGAGCGGGTCGGTGTCACCTATCCGACCCTGCATGAAGAAGTGGCGCGCGGAGACTCACTGCTGCTGAACGACGGCCATATCGTGCTGTGGGTCGATGAGGTCCAGGGCAGGGAAGTACGCTGCAAGGTAGTGGTTGGCGGCACCCTGTCCGACAGCAAGGGCATCAATAAACTGGGCGGCGGCCTCTCCGCACCGGCATTGACCGATAAAGACAAAGAGGACATCGAGTTTGCCGCCCGCATCGAGGCCGATTATCTGGCCGTTTCCTTCGTGCGCGCGGCGGAAGACGTCAATATTGCGCGGCAGCTGTTGCGCGAGGCAGGTGGCCATGGGGACATCGTGTCCAAGATCGAGCGTGCCGAGGCCATGCACTGCATTGAGGAGATCGTCGATGCCTCGGACGTCATCATGGTCGCACGCGGTGATCTTGGTGTTGAGATCGGCGACGCCGAATTGCCGGCAGCGCAAAAACACCTGATCAGCACCGCGCGCCAGATGAACTGCGTGGTGATCACGGCCACCCAGATGATGGAATCGATGATCCAGAACCCGATTCCCACCCGGGCCGAGGTTTTTGACGTGGCCAATGCGGTCATGGATGGCACCGACGCGGTGATGTTGTCGGCCGAATCGGCTGCCGGCAAGTACCCGGTCAAGGCCGTCGAGGCCATGGACCGGGTCTGTAAAGAGGCGGAAAAACAATCCGAGACACGCCAGTCGCACCACCGGCTGCACTCGGTGTTCGGACGGATCGACGAAGCGATCGCGATGTCGACCATGTATACCGCGAATCACCTCGGGGTGGCGGCTATCGCGGCCCTGACTGAATCCGGCTCCACCTGCAAATGGATGTCGCGCATTTCATCCGGTATTCCGATCTATGCCTTGACGAGTCAGGTGGCCACGCGTAGAAAAGTGACCCTGTTCAGGGGGGTATATCCTGTCAGTTTCGACCTCGAGCCCGGTATCGACT
>CAZCDY010000008.1:0-649 GCA_964497145.1 uncultured Gammaproteobacteria bacterium | reverse complement strand
CCAATGTGATGAAGGTCCTGCGCGTGGGCGAGCATTTCCCGACCGACGGCCAAATTAATTTTGATTGAGACCTCTAGTACAAGGAGCAGACAATGGCACTGATTTCCCTGCGTCAAATGCTGGATCACGCCGCCGAAAACGGCTATGGCGTACCAGCTTTCAACGTGAACAACCTCGAACAGATGCGCGCCATCATGGAGGCTGCAGACGAGACCGATTCACCGGTTATCGTCCAGGCCTCGGCTGGGGCCCGCAGCTACGCCGGTGCGCCTTTCCTGCGTCACCTGATCCTCGCGGCGATCGAGGAATTCCCACACATTCCGGTTTGTATGCACCAGGACCACGGCACATCGCCAGCGGTCTGCCAGCGGTCGATCCAGCTCGGCTTCAGCTCCGTCATGATGGACGGTTCGCTGGGCGAGGACGGTAAGACCCCTGCGTCCTACGATTACAACGTCGACGTGACGCGTCGGACTGTCGAGATGGCGCATGCCTGCGGTGTCTCTGTCGAGGGTGAGCTTGGCTGCCTGGGTTCGCTGGAGACCGGCATGGCCGGTGAAGAAGACGGTATCGGTGCCGAGGGTGTGCTGGATCACAGCCAATTGCTGACCGATCCGGAAGAGGCGGCAGACTTCGTCAAGAAGACCGG
>CAZCDY010000007.1:43557-58094 GCA_964497145.1 uncultured Gammaproteobacteria bacterium | reverse complement strand
CCCTCTGTTGCCATTACCAGCAGATCGGTTGGATGTTGGCGCAGGTACTCGGTGATGCCCTGGCGCGGATCATCGTCACGCATGGCCATCTTGGCAACGCCGAGATTGAGTCTGTCCGCGACAGCACTGCGAGGTGCGTCCTGTGGCAACAGCCCCCAGCCAGCCAGCGTTTCCCGTATGCCGGGAAAACGGTCCCAGGGCACAGAGTGCCGACTCTCTGAACCGGTATGCAGCAGCGTAAGACGTGCCTGTTTGCGCACGGCAAACGCCAGTGCGTGGAAGAATGCATCCCGACTCTCCTGGCTGAAGTCGGTGGTTACCATGATCCTTGGCGTGATCTGCTGTGAATCCTGCAATTGCGTGTCCCCTGTTGCCTGGGTGCCGCTAAGCCGCTCCCAGCCTTGATTTTGCCTTAAGTGAGTGATTTCGTCCCGTCTGTATACTCGTCGCTGTATAGTCGAAAGCAAAGCTGTTCGGGAGAGTCTGTGTACTCTGACAAGTTTCCGTGTCCCTGCTGCGGCCATCGGGTGTTCGATCATCAGCCCGGCTTCAACCAGCTGTGCCCGATATGTGGTTGGGAGGACAGCCTGGATCAACTGCGGTTTCCCACCATGCCGGGCAGTGCCAACCACGTAAGCCTGGTAGAGGCGCAAATGAACTACGTGAACCACGGTTCATCAGAGCGCCGCAATCGTGGGCAGACGCGCACTCCACTGGAGGGTGAGCCGCGGGATGAGCAGTGGCGGCCAATCGATGTAGGCCGCGACAATATCGAGGAGCCACAGCGCGGTCAGAAGTACGCCGATTCCTACCCCTATGAAGATACTACCGTGCTGTATTATTGGCGTTCGACATACTGGCGCCGGGTGGTCGGCTGAGCCCCTGACTCAATACAGCCGCAGCGGCGGTTCTGCAAGGGTATCCAGCTGCTGACGCAGGTCCTGGATGTGCTGCGACCAGTAATGGGGCGAATCGACCCAGGTGAACGCGGCGGGGAAGGCGGGGTCCTGCCAACGGTTGGCGAGCCAGCCGCTGTAATGGACCATACGCAGGCCGCGCAGGGGTTCGATCAGTGCCAGCTCGCGTGGGTCGAGCGCATGGAACATGCTGTAGCCCTCGAGCATTGCGCTCAGTTGTACCGTGCGCTCGGTGCGGTCACCGTTCAACAGCATCCACAGGTCCTGCACGGCCGGCCCGTTGCGGCAATCGTCCAGGTCGACAAAATGCGGACCCTGGTCCGTCCACAGGATGTTGCCATGGTGGCAGTCGCCGTGCAGACGGATCTTGTTTGCACCGACCGAGTCGAAACGTCGCTGTATCTCGTTCAGCAGTGCCTTGCTGGCCTCGGCATAGCCTTCGCGTTCGTGTGGTGGCAGCAGGGGGCTGTTCAGAACGCTGTCACGCGCAGTCCAACCCATGGATGCCGTGTCCAGCGACGGTCGATGCGCAAACGGCCGGGCCTGACCGGCCAGGTGGATCCGCCCGATGAAGCGTCCGATCCATTCCAACTGGTCGAGATCTCCGGGTTCGGGAGCGCGGCCGCCGCGGCGTGGAAAAAGGGCAAAGCGAAACCCTTCGTGGCTAAACAGCGGGCCGGCCTCGTTACTCTGCAACGGGGAGACGACCGGGATCTCTTCCGTCGCCAATTCGCTGGAGAATTCGTGCTCTTCGATGATGGCCTCGTCGCTCCAGCGAAGCGGCCGGTAGAACTTGGCGATCATTGGCGGCTGATCTTCTATGCCGACCTGCAATACCCTGTTTTCGTAACTGTTGAGTGCCAGCAGGTGACCGTCGGGCTGCAGTCCGGTGCTGGCCACGGCATCCAGAATCAGATCGGGCGTGAGGTGTTCGTAAGGGTGACTCAAACTGCGCCGATCTGTTTCAGCAGACCGTCCAGGCGTTTGCGGTCAAATCCATCCACCCGGGTGTCACCGATCATGATGACAGGGACGGCACGCGCGCCCAGCCCGGCAAGGGTCTTTTGGGCACGAATATTCTTTTGGATGTCGAACTCCTGGAACCGTATCCCCTTGCTCTGCAGATACTGTCTCGCCTGCCGGCAATACGGGCAGTTGCGAGTGCTGTATAGCGTAATGCGCATCGTCTTCATGATAGCTTCCCTGCCTGATCATACAGCGCACGGACGATCCGTGCGGTGGGCCGGGAGCGATGATATTCAATGGCCGGTAAGCCGGGTCTCCGCCTCGCGGTATTTTTCCGCGGTTTTGTCGATCACCTGCTGCGGCAGCTCCGGCCCGGGAGGGGTCTTGTCCCAGTCCAGGGTCTCGAGATAGTCGCGCACGAACTGCTTGTCGAAACTCGGCGGGCTGGAGCCTGGCTGATACTGATCGGCGGGCCAGAAACGCGAGGAGTCCGGTGTCAGGATCTCGTCGATCAGATGCAGACTTCCGTCGCTGTCGAGACCAAACTCGAACTTGGTATCGGCGATAATGATGCCGCGTTCAAGTGCGTAGGCGGCGCACTCGGTGTATATCTGCAGGCTAGCGTCACGCACCTGTGCGGCCATTGCCGGCCCCAGCAGATCCTCGGTGTGTCCAAAATCGATGTTCTCATCGTGGCCACCGGCAGCGGCCTTGGTTGAGGGCGTGAAGATCGGTTGCGGCAGCTTGTCGGCCATGCGCAGTCCGCGCGGCAGGGGGATGCCGCAGACGCTGCCATTGGCCTGATAGTCCTTCCATCCGGATCCGATCAGGTAGCCACGCACGATCGCCTCGACCGGCAGTGGTTTGAGTCGCTTGACTACAATCGCGCGATCGCCGAGTCGTGCGCGCTCCGCCGGGTCAGGCACTACCTCCGACAGAGAGCGCGCGCTGAGGTGATTCGGGATGATGCCTCGGGTCCGTGCAAACCAGAAATTGGCCACCCGGGTAAGTACTTCGCCCTTGCCCGGAATGGGTTGCGGCAGTACGACATCGAACGCCGACAGGCGGTCGCTGGCGACGATCAGCAGGTGCTGTTCGTCGATTTCATAGATATCGCGGACCTTGCCGCGATTGATCAGCTTGAGTCCGGAAAGCTCGGAATGGTGCAGCGCGCTCATGTCTCGCCCGTATGCCTGGGAAGCGTGCAAGTATAGCGTCCGGTCACGCTTGATGGCATCTTATCGTGCAGACTCCTGACCGCGACGGACCCGACAAAGTGACCCAATCCACACCAGCCGACGACGCCTACCTGACCGCATTTCGCGGCAGTTTCACCTCGACCCTGCGATGGCCGCAGCTGGACGAACTTTGGCGGCAGGTGCGCACGCAGCCTGCAGGCTGGTTCGTTTACGCAATCGGTGAACAGCCACCCGGGGCGGTTGCGACGTCCGACGATCTTTTGCGCTTTGTCGATGAGATCGATCGGCTGTTGCGCAGGGAGCACGACGAAGACTATTGCGGGATAGTGTATGCAGATGATCTCGGAGCGCCGACGATGATCAAGGTCTACGATCCCAACAACCTCGGCGTTTCCTGTGGCTACAGCGACAATCCGCCCCTGCCGGGCTGGGTACTCAGCCGGCTGGCGCCGGTTGATCTCGAGGCGGCTCGCCAGCCGGCCGGTCGGCGGCGCTGGTGGCAGCGGCTTTTTGCCAGCTGAATAGCCGCGACTGTGCAGGGGTAAAGTCTGCCCACGGTCGATGTTAATATCCTACTGAAATACATGGTTTCAGTGTCCAGCCGTTTCAACCGTGGTGGGGCCTTGTCGGAGTGGTATTCATGAGTGAACAACAACAGGCCCTCGGTGATATCACCCAGGCGGTCATGCAGCTGCTGGATTCCTGGCAGTTGGAGACGCGAGAGATCCAGGGGGTCTTGTGCCTGCCCGAAAAGATGCGCACGCGCGCGCTCAACAAGTTTCGCGAGGGCACCGATGTGTTTCCCGATGACCCGGCGGTGCTTCGCCGCGCCGGTTATCTGCTGCGGATTTCAGACGCCCTGCGCACCACCTACCCGATGAACCCGCGCATGTCGGGACGCTGGGTGAGACAGGGTCATCGTCGCTTTGGCCGTCGCACTCCGCTGTCAATCATCCTGAACGACGGCGAGAGCGGTCTCATTGCCGTCCTCTCAGAGCTCGACTGCACTTTTTCCTGGGATCTCACCGGTTCCACCGCAACGACTTATCGTCGAACCGATTCCTGAATCTCCTGCCCGCGGCCATCTGGACCGGTTCAAGACCACCGGCGCGGCGCCGCTATCGGTCTGAATAGGCCGATTCGGCCTTTTGTGTGCCGGTACGGGGCGGGGTGTCGATGAAAAAAATCCTGGATGCTTGGTCGATCAAAGGGAAACTGGGCGCGGCCTTCGGCATCGTGTTGCTGGTTTTGTTGGCTGTTTCGTTGACGGGTCTGCACGGCGCCTCGGAAACCGAGGAGAAAGCCCGCCGGGTGGTGCAGAAGATCCAGCCCGCGGCCATGGGGTTGATGGAGCTTGAAAACCAGGTGCACAGGGTTGCCGCCTCCATGGGGTTCTACCTGAAGAGCGGAGAACAGGGGCACAAGACGCTGTATCTGGAAGAAAACGGCATGCTGGCAACCATGCTTGTGACGACCGGCAATGCGCTGCAGAGATTGGGCGACGAAGGGATTTGGCAGGGCTACTCCGCGCTGGCGGCGAAGGTCAAAAGGTTTTCCGGGTATGAGGCCAGAATTCTGGAGCTGACAGAATCCGATGTCCGGAATATGCCGGCGATGGCCCTGGCAGAGCAGTCGCTCAATCCGCGCCACATGGAGATTCTCCAGGCCCTGGGCGAGATGTTGACCTCCGAGCAGGAGGCGCAGGAAGAGGCGCTGGCCGACCTTACGTCAGTGACCCCCTCGATGCTTGATTACGACTTCGGTGCCGGCGATGCAGTCCTGGACCCGGTGCTGGTACAGGCCCTTGAGGCGCGTATCGGGGTAATGGCCGCGATCCAGGACATGCGTTACACCTGGGGTCAGGTGATCAATGGCATGCGCGGATTTCTGGCGTTTCGCGATGCCGCTCTGCGGGAGAATACCGCGCTTTATCTGGAACAGAATCTGCTCGCGCTGAAGAAATTGCAGGCGGCCGCTGAAGCGGACCGGTTGACCTTCGAACAGGTGGATGCCTTCGAGCGTATGACGACGGCACGTGCTGCCTATGTGGACACCCTGGCCAAGATGTTCGAGGTCCATGGCGGCGAGAAAGCCTACGCTGACGTCTACCTGCTGCGCTCGGAGGTCGGCCCGCTGGTGGTCGAGTTGTCACGAGAGGCGCACGAGCTCGTTGCCGCCCTGCGGGAAAAGACCGACTCTCAGAGCGCCGCCCTGGCTGAACTGGCTGCCGCAACCCGTGGTCTGGTCTGGGTTCTGCTGTTGGGCGGTCTTTCGATCGGTATCCTGGTGTCCTGGCTGATCAGCAGCAGCATCAGCTCAAAGCTCAATACCGCCGTGGCCGCCATGCAGGAGATCGCCAACGGAGATGGCGATCTCACGCGCGAACTGCGGATAGCCGGTGATGACGAAATGGGGCGCATGGCCCAGGCATTCAACAGTTTCCTCTCGAAGATCCGGCACACGGTAAGCGAGGTTTCCGATACCGCGCACCGGGTCAGCTGTGCGGCTGAACAGGTCGCCACCATCACCGCGCAGGCCGGCACCGGTACCTCGCGGCAGCGAGAGGAGACGGCGAGCGTGGCGCATGCCATGAGCGACATGCTTACCGCGGCGCGCGAGGTACAGGACATGGCGCAGACCGGCACAGATGCAGCGAACTCGGCACAGACTTCGGCCAGGCGGGGGCAGGCTGTCCTGTCCGCGACCCAGTCGGAGATCAACCAGCTTGCGTCCGATGTCGAACAGGCGGCGACGGTCATTCATGAACTTGAGCACGACAGTGACCGGATCGGGGGCGTGCTGGATGTCATTCGCGGAATCGCTGAACAGACCAACCTGCTGGCCCTGAATGCGGCCATCGAGGCGGCCCGTGCCGGCGAGCAGGGACGCGGTTTCGCAGTGGTTGCCGACGAAGTGCGTAGTCTGGCCAGCCGGACCCAGGAATCCACCGAAGAGATTCAGAACATGATTCAGAGTCTGCAGCAGGCCTCGCGGCAGGCGGTCAGCGTCATGGACAAAGGACGTACGCAGGCGCGTGAGACGGTGTTGCACGCTGACGAGACGAGTCAGAGTCTGGAACAGATAATGATCAACATCTCGACCATATCGGACACCTCCGACAGCATCTCCGGCGCCACAATGGAACAGCGTCGGGGCGCTGACGAGATCAATCGCACCATTGTCTCGATCAGCGAGATTGCAGAGCAGACCAATCAGGGCGCCCGTGAGCTAGAGGGTTCCAGCGCCGAACTGGGTGCCGTTGCGACACGTCTGCAGCAGCTCATCAGCACCTTCAAGACGGCCTGACGTCGACGGGGCCCTTTCATAGCAGGCCGTCGTGCCGGGCCTCATCCTCGGGCAGCATGCGCAGCTGCTTCAGTTTCCAGTCTTCGCCATCGCGCTCCAGCAGCATCTCCAGTGCCTGTGCCAGACTGCCGCCGTCCGAGGTCTGCGTCGTCTCCAGCGATTTGAACAAGATGCGGTCTTCGCTGCCCGTGCGTACCTTGACCCGGCTGTATTCGAGCCGGGTTATCAGGCCCTGGGGAAACTCGTGTTCACACTGACGGTACCAGTCTTCGTAGCCGAGCGTATCGAATCCCGGTACGCCGAATACCATCACCTCGGGTGATATCATCGCCATGTGCCCTTCCAGGTCACGCGCCAGTGCGGTGGAGACAAACTGTTCGAGCCAGGAATCGACCGCCGGATTACTCATGTATGATCACCTAAAAGTTCAGCACCGACGGGGATATGCCCGCAGGTGCTTATTCACATTGTTCACATGGGGCCCTGCTTTCGCGGGCCCTGCAGCTTGGGTTTCTGGCGCGCAATTGTGTCTCTAATTGACTGAAAATCATATAAAAACATTGTATATCGGTGGGTTTGCAGCAGGCCTGGCCCGACTGAAAGTGACGGCGGTGAGGTTTTTCGCAAAGTTATCCACAGTGTTATTCACAGGCTTTTCTGTTGCACGCTGCAGGTGGCGTTTCTCCCGTATTGTCGCGCTCGCGATGGCGGCGCTGGCAGGCGTGGTGGGCGGCGAGGGGGCCTTTATGCCGGTGACCCTGGCCCAGGATGCGGGTCAGGCGGTCGCCGGTAGCGTGACCGTGGATCTGGTGGCGCGGGCCGAGGCCGGTGACAACTGGGCCCAGCTCAATCTCGGTGCCGCGCTCGATCATGGCCTGGCCGGATTCGAACCTGACCCGGCGGGCGCGGTTTTCTGGTACCGCCGCGCCGCAGCCGCGGGATTGTCAAAGGCCCAGTTCAACCTGGCGCACTGTCTGGCCACAGGCAGTGGCACCGCGCGTGATGATGTCGAGGCGCTTGACTGGATGCTCAAGGCCGCGGAGCAGGGCCTTCCCGATGCGCAGTTTCTCGCCGGAGTGATGATCGCCGAGGGCCGCGGGATGCCTCCTGATCCCGTTCGTGCCCGCGCCTGGCTGCGCAGGGCGGCCGCTTCGGGTTCCAGCGATGCCGCCGTCCTGCTGCAAGGTATGCGGGGCGTCCCTGTTACCGATTGAGGGGGCAGACCGGTTCGGCATATCACTGGGTGCTCATCACAGGTATAATCTGGCCCCTTTTTCTCAGACCCCCTCGGTGCACCCTGTGATCCAGAATCTACGCAACGTGGCGATAATCGCGCACGTCGACCATGGCAAGACGACTTTGGTCGATGAGCTGCTGAAACAGTCCGGGACCCTCGGCGAACGCTTTGGCGTGGTCGAACGCGTTATGGATTCGAATGACCAGGAAAAGGAGCGTGGCATCACCATCCTTTCCAAAAACACCGCGATCCGCTGGAACGACTATCGCATCAATATCGTCGACACTCCGGGACATGCCGATTTCGGCGGCGAGGTGGAACGTGTGCTTTCCATGGTCGATTCGGTCCTGTTGCTGGTCGACGCCCAGGAAGGCCCCATGCCGCAGACCCGTTTTGTTACCCAGAAGGCGTTCAAGCATGGTCTGCGCCCGATACTGGTAGTCAACAAGATCGACAAACCGGGGGCGCGCCCGGACTGGGTGATAAACCAGGTGTTCGAGCTGTTCGACAATCTGGGTGCGAGCGATGAGCAACTCGATTTTCCGATCATCTATGCGTCTTCGATCAACGGTTACGCGTCCGAAGACGATAGCGTGCGCGAAGGTGACATGACGCCGATCTTCGAGGCCATCGTCAATCACTGTCCGGCACCGGACGTCGACCCGGACGGCCCGCTGCAGATGCAGATATCGAACCTGGACTACAACAGCTACGTCGGTGCCATCGCGGTGGGCCGGGTTACCCGCGGCAGCATCCGCCCCAACCAGCAGGTCGTGGTCGCCAAATACGATGGCGAGCGACACAAGGCCAAGATTGGATTGGTATACGGCTACCTGGGGCTGGAGCGCCACGAGGTCAAAGAGGCCCGCGCAGGCGACATCATTGCGATTACGGGTATCGAGGCACCGAATGTCTCCGACACCCTGTGCGATCCGGAAAATGTCGAGGCCATGCCGGCGTTGTCCGTCGATGAGCCCACCGTATCCATGACCTTCCAGGTCAATGCCTCGCCCTTTGCAGGCAAATCCGGCAAGTACCTGACCTCGCGTCAGCTCAAGGACCGCCTCGAGCGCGAGTTGATCCACAATGTGGCACTGCGCGTGGAAGAGGGCACCGACCCGGAGAAGTTCAAGGTCTCCGGTCGTGGTGAATTACACCTTTCGGTGCTGATCGAGAACATGCGTCGCGAGGGCTTTGAGCTCGCGGTATCGCGCCCAGAGGTTATCTTCCGCGAGATCGACGGCGAGGTCAGCGAGCCGTACGAGGCGGTCACGATCGATATTGAGGAAAAGAATCAGGGTTCGCTGATGGAGGCGATCGGCGAACGCAAGGGCGAGCTCAAGGATATGGTGCCCGACGGCAAGGGGCGTGTCCGTCTCGACTACATCGTGCCTTCGCGAGGCCTGATCGGCTTCCAGACCGACTTCATGACCATGACCTCAGGTACCGGCCTGATGTACCACGTGTTCGATCATTACGGTCCCGCGCAGCATGGCGGGATCGCGCCGCGCAAAAACGGCGTCATGATCTCGAACGGTCAGGGTAAGGTCCTGGGTTTCGCGCTGTTCAATCTGCAGGAGCGCGGCAAGATGTTCGCGTCGCCCGGTGATGAGGTCTACGAAGGTCAGCTGGTCGGTATTCACTCGCGCGACAATGACCTGGTGGTCAACCCGCTCAAGGGCAAGCAGCTGACCAATGTGCGTGCATCAGGCAAGGATGACGCCATCGCCCTGGTGCCGCCGATCAGGATGACCCTGGAGCAGGCGCTCGAGTTCATCGAAAACGATGAGCTGGTGGAGGTCACACCGAGTGAGATCAGGCTGCGCAAGAAGTTTCTCAAGGAACATGAGCGCAAACGGGCGGTTCGCGGCTGAGACGTCGGCCGACCCTCGCGGAGGGGACGGCTGCTGCCCGCGACCGGTGCCGGCAATTGGGGTTAGACTTGAACCCCATGAAAGACCTGTATCCCGAGATTCGTCCTTATCGCACGCAACAGCTCAAAGTGGACGATATACATACGCTTTACCTGGAAGAGGTGGGCGAGCCTGACGGCCTGCCCGCGCTATTCCTGCACGGCGGGCCCGGCGCCGGCTGTGAGCCTTACCATCGACGCTTCTTCAATCCGGAACTCTACCGGGTGGTGCTGTTCGACCAGCGTGGCGCCGGTCGTTCGACGCCGCACGCCGAACTACGCGATAACACCACATCGGACCTGATTTCGGATATCGAGAAGATCCGTGAGCATCTCGGGATCGATCGCTGGCTGTTGTTTGGCGGCTCCTGGGGATCGACCCTGGCGCTTGCCTATGCCCAGGCCCACCCAGAGCGCGTCAGGGCGCTGGTATTGCGTGGAATATTTCTCTGTCGGCCGCACGAGATCAACTGGTTCTACCAGCAGGGCGCGAGTCGACTGTTTCCCGATTATTGGCAGGATTTCATCAGTCCCATCGATCCGGCCGAGCGAGGCAATATGCTGGCCGCCTATCATCGGCTGCTGACGGGCCAGGACGAGCTCCGCCGCCTGGCTGCGGCCAAGGCTTGGTCTATCTGGGAGGGGCGTACCGCGACCCTGTTGCCGGATGAGCGCGTGGCTGCGCATTTTGCTCAGCCCCATGTGGCCCTGAGCATGGCCCGAATCGAATGCCATTACTTCATGAATGACGCCTTTCTGCGGCCGGACCAGTTGCTCGAGGATGCCTCCAGGCTGGATGGCATACCCGGGCTGATTGTGCATGGACGATACGATGCCATCTGTCCCCTGGAAAACGCCTGGGAACTTCACCATGCCTGGTCCGGCAGTGAATTGTCGATTGTTGCGGATGCCGGCCATTCGGCTACCGAGGCGGGCACACGCAGCCGGCTGGTGGAGGCCGTAGACTATTTTGCGGTCGAGGGGCTCTGACCGCACCGGATGCCGGCGCCGGTCCGCGGGTCAGGCTTTTATGGAAAGGTGATCGAGCAGGTGGTTCAGTGAGTCGCGGTCGGCGGGGCTGATGTCGATGGTCTCCAGACCCGCCCAATATTCGTCCGGACTGTTGGCCGGTGTGCACCACAAAATCTTGACGCCCAGGGAGATCAGGTCGAAGCCGAGTTCGGCGGGTACGTCGATCTTTAACTGCAGAATGCCGTCGGCATACAGCTGGCGCGTTGAGATCAGCATCATGCCACCCATCGACAGGTTGCCGATTACGCCTACTTCCTGGCCGTCGATGTCGTTCAGAACCGTCAAGCCGATATCGTAGGCATCTATTCTGTCGTTTCTGCGGCGGTCATTCACGTTATATCAATCTCCTGCTCAGGCGCTGACGGAATCTTCCAGTGCGCGTCGGATTCGTCGCAGTGAGCGGGCAACGAAACTCGATGTTTCCTGCTGCATGGGACGAACCGTGCCCTCGCGGATTCTGCCTGCGACGGTGCCTGCCGGCATGAGCGCGACCTTGGTTCCGTGCTGGTCTACAAACAACATGTTGCGTGTATGCGGATTGACCCAAAGCAGCTTCACGGCCTGTTCGCCTTTTTTCTCTTTGTCCTGCATCACGAACCAGCTGCCTGCCTCACGCATAAGTTTGTCGGCGACCTTCTGGTCCTCAGCGCTTACGGGCACCTCTGGCGCCCCGGTATCCTGCCCACCCGCAGCCGTTTGTCCTGCCGCCTTGACGCCGGCGGCAGGTTTACTGGCCGCCCTGGCTTTGCTAGCGGCAGGTGCAGGTTTTTCTGCAGCTTTGTCGAGTGTGTCGATAACCCGTCGGATATTCTGATCGTGATGCGGAATCAGGGCGCCGACAGTGCTTTCCAGGCGCTGGGTGAGGTCGCTGCGGACCTCCTGTCCGAGCGGTTGCCCCTTGGCCGAGTAGACCGCAGCCGCGACCAGCGCCTCGCCGACGCTGTAGGCATTGCTCCATGCGCTCGATTCGGTGTCGAGATCGTTGCGCAATAGCAGCAGGGTGAGGTAATCGGCGTAGGTGGTGGACAGAAAGGTGATGACCGTGGGGGCGACCTCGATATCGCCGCTGATGTCATCGATCGTTTTCTTGACGATCGCCTTGGCCTGATCGAGGCGGGCGCGACCGCGTTCGGCTTCAAGTGTCCTGTCCTCGGCGGCAGATGACTGCTGTTCGAGTTTTTTCTCGGCCTTGTTGAGTTCCTCGATCCTTTCGAGGAAAAATGATTCGTCCAGGGATTTCTGCTTCAGGATCTGGGTGACCACCTCCTGCAGCTGCGGATAGATGCCGGCGCGCAGGTTGTCTTCACGTACCCAGCGAATCCCAGCATCGAGCATGCGTTCGAACAGTTTTCTGGCCGGGTGGGATGTATTGTCCAGGAAGTCCGGACTTTGTACCGCAATCTTCAGGTAACGCGTGTGCAGGTGACTGAGCAGCGTTTTTACCGAATTGGGCAGCAGTTTCTCGTTCAGCATGGCCTCGAACAGCATGCCGACGATGTCGATGACATCCTCTTCCTTGCGGTCCAGCTTGTCCTGGCCGACGAGGTTTTTGATGATCTGCCGCTGCTTCTGCAGTGCATGTTTGACCTTCATCAGCAGCGCGGCATCCACAGCCACCTTCGAACCCGCCGGGCCGCTGGGTAGCGGGATCGGATGCGGCGCCTCCTGCAGTACCCGCATATCGGCGATCGCCTCGCCCAAGTTGGCCGCCGTCGGCAATATCGGGGTTGAGGTGTACAGGGGTTCTGCCCCGGCCTGTTGCTGGCGCTTTGCCATCAACAGCGAACTGATCGCCGACAGGGTCTCTGCCGAAGTGGGTGTTGAAGGGCGCAGCCGCTGAACCACCGTGTCCGCTGCGCCTGTAAATCCGGGTTCGATCGGGGCGCTGTCGACTGCACCTGCCGCGAGTTCTGCAGCGGCAGGGTCCGCAGGGCTGGCTTCGGTAGCGCCGCCGCCCGGGCCGAAGCGCTGGTAGTCGAACTTGATATTGGGAAGTATCCCCATATCGACCAGCCGCGCATTGAGGCTGGCGTAAAGGTCACCCAGCCGGCTCATCACGTAGCGGTCGAACAGGGTGTAAAAAACCAGCCGAACCTCTTTTTCGACGTCCAGCTTGCGGCTGGCCGGGTCAAAAATCCGGATTACCTGCATCGGGTTGACCGGCACCTGCTCAAGTGGAATCGGGCGTCCGCCCATCAGTGCGGAAAGGCGTTGGGCAAGGCCGTGCAATTCGCTCAGCTGCCTGTCGATGGTCCGTTTGGCGATAGTTTCCAGGGCCAGCGAGCGCTCGTAGTCCTCGACCTCCACCAGACTCAGTGTGTCCGCACCGAGGGTCGTGCCTCCCGCAGGGCTGTTGGAAAACGACGACAGCCCGTCACGCAGGCCGCGTTCGAATTCGCTGACGATCGCCTCTTCCTTGAGATAAAACTCGCGCTGGGCATCGAAAAACAGTCGCTGCAGCCGGTTGTTCTCGGCGGCGTCAGCGAATTCGAGTAGCACCTGACTGGAGGATTCGAACAGTTGCCGGAACCCTTCGACCAGACTGTTTGCTACCTCGTTTTCCCATTCGGCCAGTACTTTCTTGCTATTAGTTTGCATTGCTCAGCATTCCGTTCCCCTGGGGAATGGCTTTCACATAAAGGCACAGGATATTACCCTTCATCGGTCGCAAGGTGGGAATACTTGAGGCAGGCATGCGAATTGGTGACCTGCACCGGAGATTTCAATGATAGGTCTGCTTCAGCGCGTAACCCGGGCGGAGGTTGTCGTGGATGGTCGCCGTATCGCCGCGATCGGCCCCGGACTGCTGGTCCTGATCGGGGTCCAGAAGGGCGATGACAAGGTACGCGGTGATCACCTGCTCGAGCGCCTGCTCGGGTATCGGGTGTTTGAAGACCAGGCCGGAAAGATGAACCTCAGCCTGCTCGATACCGGTGGGGGGCTGCTGCTGGTACCCCAGTTCACCCTGGCAGCGGACACGCGCAAGGGGCGCCGTCCCGGTTTCTCGAATGCCGCCGCGCCAGAGGACGGTGCGCGTCTATTCGCGTACCTGCTCGAGCAGGCGGGGCGGCGGATTGCAGATCTGCAAAGCGGGGAATTCGGTGCCGATATGCAGGTGGGCCTGGTGAACGACGGCCCCGTCACCTTTTGGCTGGAGACCTGAGCCGGGGATCTCCAGCGGACCAGAGTTGCACCAGGGCAATTGAATTCGCGTAGAATCCGTGCGAAACCGCCTACGAAACAGGGAGCTACCGGTGGCCCGCAGTGCCAGCATTGAACGCAACACCTTGGAGACACAGATCACTGTGTCGATCGATCTCGATGGTAGCGGTGTGGCGCGCATGGATACAGGGGTGCCGTTTCTGGAGCACATGCTCGATCAGATCGCGCGTCACGGACTGATCGATCTCGATATCGTCGCCAAAGGCGATCTGCACATCGACGCCCATCATACGGTCGAGGATCTCGGGATCACCCTCGGGCAGGCGTTTTCCAGTGCGATCGGCGAGAAAAAGGGTATCCGGCGCTACGGCCACGCCTATGTACCGCTGGATGAGGCGCTTTCGCGTGTGGTGCTGGATCTCTCCGGCCGTCCAGGGCTTGTCTTCGCGGTGGATTTCACGCGCGGCATGATCGGTGGCTTCGACGTTGATCTGTTCCACGAGTTTTTTCAGGGGTTCGTCAATCATGCAGGGGTCACCCTGCACATTGACAACCTGCGCGGCAGCAATGCGCATCATCAGGCGGAGACGGTTTTCAAGGCGTTTGGGCGCGCGTTGCGGATGGCGATCGAGCCGGACGCCCGCCTGGGTGATGTGATTCCGTCGACCAAAGGCAGCTTGTAGGGGAAGTACGCGTGGCACAGAAGATTGCCGTCATCGACTACGGCATGGGTAATCTGCGCTCGGTGTCCAAGGCGATCGAGCATGTCGCCGGCGATGCCGAGGTGCGCACCACGGATGATCCAA
>CAZCDY010000007.1:13316-43547 GCA_964497145.1 uncultured Gammaproteobacteria bacterium | reverse complement strand
GGCTGACCGGGTGGTATTCCCCGGCCAGGGAGCGGCTCGCGACTGTATGGCAGCGATCGGTGGGCACCATCTCAACCAGGCGATCCTGCGTGCAGCCGCGTCCAAACCCTTTCTCGGGATCTGCATGGGGCTGCAGGTACTGATGCGCCATTCCGAGGAGAACGACGGTACCGACCTGCTGAACCTGTTCGGTGGTGAGGTAAAGCGTTTTGATGGTCTTGCGATGGGTAACAATGGCCTGCCGCTGAAGATTCCCCACATGGGATGGAGTCCTGTGCGCCAGGTTGCAGTGCACCCACTGTGGGAGGGTATCGCAGACGACAGCCGCTTCTATTTCGTACACAGTTACCGTGTGGTACCGGAAGATGTGTCGGTGATCGCGGCGACCACGGACTACGGCGTGCGATTTGCCTCTGCGATAGCCCGCGACAACCTGTTTGCGACCCAGTTTCATCCGGAAAAGAGTGCGGATACGGGCCTCCAACTGCTCCGTAACTTTGTCAACTGGAGCATCTGAACCAATCCGCCGACCTCGTACCAGTCCGGTTTCGACGGCCCAGCGGTGACCACTTCACTGTTTAGAGAATCAATATGATCCTGATACCAGCCATCGACCTCAAAGACGGTAAATGCGTACGCCTGCGTCAAGGAATCATGGAGGACGATACGGTGTTTTCCGATGATCCCCTGGAAGTCGCGCAGCGCTGGGTGGATGCCGGTGCGCGTCGTCTTCACATGATCGATCTCAACGGCGCATTCGCCGGTCGTCCGGTGAACGCCGAGCCGATTCGCCGGATTGCCGATGCCTTTCCCGATCTGCCGATCCAGGTCGGCGGCGGTATCCGCGATGCCGAGACCATAGAGGCCTATCTGGACGCTGGGGTGAAGTGGTGCATTCTGGGCACCAAGGCAGTCCGTGAGCCGCATTTTGTGTCAGAGGTTTGCCTGCAGTTCCCCAGTCACATCATCGTTGGCCTGGATGCGAAAGACGGCAAGGTGGCCGTGGAGGGTTGGTCGAAACTGTCACGCCACGATGTGATCGATATGGCGCAGCATTTCGAGAACGATGGCGTGGACGCCATCGTCTATACCGACATCAGCCGCGACGGCATGATGAAGGGCGTCAATGTCGAGGCCACCGCAAAGCTTGCCAACGAGGTGCGAATCCCGGTCATTGCGTCGGGTGGCATCACGAGTATCGAGGATGTGCGCGCCCTGTGTGCTGCGGACACCGACAATATCGTCGGCGCAATTACCGGGCGTGCGATCTATGAGGGTACGCTTGATCTGGCCGAGGGCCAGAAGCTTGCGGATGAATTATGTGCGGATTAACGAACGCAAAGCGGTCAAAGACGTGCAGGAAAACAAGGAAAAGATTCCTTTGCGTTTTTTGAGCCTTTGCGGCCTTTGCGTTGCAGATACCTCTGTTTGATAGAGGAAACGATGGCTTTAGCAAAACGAATTATTCCCTGTCTCGACGTCGACGCCGGCCGCGTGGTCAAGGGCGTCAAGTTCGTGGATATCCGTGATGCCGGCGATCCGGTCGAAGTCGCGCGCCGTTACAATGAGGAAGGTGCGGATGAGATCACTTTCCTGGACATCACGGCGACCGCGCATGAGCGCGAGACCATCGTGCATGTGGTCGAACAGGTCGCCTCCGAGGTATTCATACCGCTGACGGTCGGTGGCGGCATCCGCAAGGCCGAGGACGTGTTGCGTATGCTCAATGCGGGTGCCGACAAAGTGGCGATCAACTCGGCCGCGGTGTTCAACCCCGAGTTCGTCAAAGAGGTGACCGACCGCTTTGGTTCTCAGTGCATCGTGGTTGCAATCGATGCCAAACGGGTCGACGATCATTGGGAAATATTCACCCATGGCGGACGCAAGCCGACCGGTATAGACGCGGTTGGCTGGGCGCGCAAGATGGCCGACTATGGGGCCGGTGAGATCCTGCTGACCAGCATGGACCGTGACGGCACCAGGATCGGTTTCGACAACGAACTGACCCGCACCATCGCGGAGGCCGTGCCGATCCCGGTGATCGCATCCGGTGGGGTCGGCGAGCTTCAGCACCTGGTTGACGGCGTCAAGCAGGGTGGTGCCGACGCAGTTCTGGCAGCCTCCATTTTTCACTTCGCGGAGTACAGCATTGGCGAGGCAAAGCGATTCATGGCCGCGCAGGGTGTCGAGGTTCGACTCTAGTGGGCCATGCGGGAAGTTCGGTAACCCACAGCCAGTCCACAAGCCGGGTTGGCAAGGCACGCGAGCGCAGGACTGGCCGTCGCCAATTCGAGCGAGTGTAACGCGGTCAACGTGGCTCATCAGCGACGCTCTGTGAACAACCGAACTTCCCGCATGGAACACTAGGCATTACCCTGTCCTGCGCGGGGGACACCCGACAATCAGCTATATTTTGGGGAACTCATGAGCGACACACTGGGAAAACTGGCCGAGGTGCTCGAGCAGCGCAAGCAGGCGGATCCTGACGGTTCTTACGTCGCCAAGCTGTACAGCAAAGGTCTGGACGCGATTCTGAAAAAGATCGGCGAAGAGGCGACAGAGACGGTAATGGCGGCGAAAGACGGCAATCGTGAGAAGATTGTCTATGAAACCGCGGATTTGTGGTTTCATTGCATGGTCCTGTTGGCGCACCAGGGGTTGCATCCCGACGATGTGGCGAGAGAGCTCGAGCGGCGCTTTGGCTTGTCGGGGCTGGAGGAGAAGGCGAGTCGGGGCGATTAGACTTCCTGTCCGCAAGCGCATCGATGCAGGCATGAGGTATCATGCCGGTCCAGAATTTCTAGCCCACCGTTGAAAGAGTGGGAAATCACCGGAGAGAGAGATGGGTTTTGGTGGAATCAGTATTTGGCAACTTCTGATCGTTCTTGTCATCGTGCTGCTGTTGTTCGGGACCAAACGCCTGCGCAACCTCGGCGGCGATCTGGGCAACGCGGTCAAGGGCTTCAAGAAGGCTATGGGTGACGAGGAGAAGAAAGCCGATAGCGAGCCCGAGAAGCTCGAGAAGGCCGACGAAAAGGTCATCGACGGCGAAGCCACGCGCGAAAAAGACAAACAGTAAAGCCTTCACGCGCGGGGCTGCCACATGTTCGACGTCGGATTACTCGAGCTGATGCTCGTTGGTATCGTGGCGCTGCTGGTCGTCGGGCCGGAGCGTTTGCCCAAGCTCGCGCGTACGGCAGGCATGTGGCTGGGTCGCGGGCGTCGCTTCATCGGCTCGGTGAAAGATGATATTGACCGCGAGCTCAAGGCGGACGAACTGCGCAGCATCCTAGAGAAGCAAAAGCAGAACAATCCACTGCACGAGATCGTCGAGGATACGAAAAAGGACTTTGAGCAGATCAAGGCCGATACCCAGGCCGCGGTCGACCTGAATCCGCAACAGGCGAAGTCAAAAGAAAAACAATGAGTGACGACCCGAAGCTGTCCGAGCAGCCCTTCCTGAGTCACCTGGTCGAGCTGCGCGATCGCCTGATGCGCATGGTGCTCGCGGTACTCGTCCTGCTCCTTATTCTCTTCCCTTTCGGCAACGACATCTTTTATTTGCTGGCGCAGCCGGTGATGAACGCCTTGCCCGACGACACCTCGATGGTGGCGACCAAGGTCCTGTCCCCTTTCCTCACGCCGCTAAAGCTCGCCTTTGTCGCAGCGGTGTTCATTGCCATGCCGTACCTGCTCTACCAGTTGTGGGGTTTCATCGCGCCGGGTTTGTACCAGCACGAGAAGCAGCTGGCGTTTCCTCTGCTGCTGTCGAGCATTGTGCTGTTCTACCTGGGTGCGGCGTTTGCCTACTATGTGGTGCTGCCTCTGCTGTTCCCTTTCCTGGTCGGGGTCACGCCGGAAGGCGTCAAGGTGATGCCGGATATTGCCGACTTCCTCGATGTCGCGATCCGTCTTTTCTTTGCCTTTGGTCTGGCGTTCGAGGTGCCGATCGCGACCATCCTGCTGGTGCTGGGGGGAGTCAGCACGCCGGAGAAACTGGCCGAGAAGCGCCCCTATGTGATCGTCGGTGCCTTCGTCGTCGGCATGTTGCTTACGCCGCCCGACATTATCTCGCAGACGCTGCTCGCGCTGCCGATCTGGGTGCTGTTCGAGATTGGACTGCTGTTCTCGCGCACCTTGCAAAGCCGGCGTAAGGCACGCCGGTCGGCGGAGGATTCGGCAGAGGATGAAGAGGTGCCGCTCGCGGCGGCCGCAGCGGCCACGGCCGGTGGAGCTGGAGCCGTGTCCGCGGACGATATCGCGGAGGGCGAATTCAATCCGCCGGATGAGCAGGCCATGGAGGAGGAATTCGACCGTATCGAGGCCGAGTTCGATGCCCTCGAGGATACGCTGCCGGAAGACCAGGAGGGCCGGCCGCAGCAGCAAGAAGATGCACCCGGGGATCAGTCCGACATCGGTAGCGACGACGAGCCGGAGGAGTACGACGAGTCTGATGATTCCGATGATGACAGCGGCCCGGATGAACCCTCCAGTGCGTGGACGGATGACGATTCGGCCGACATGCTCGACGAGGAAGATGAGTTCCCGCAACGCTCTGCCACCGAGGCATTGGTCGATGCCAAGCTCGAGCAGGTGACGGCACTGCGTGCAACAGAGGCCTACGACGAGGCCCGGCGTCTCCTCTACGAGGTGCTTGCGGAGGGCAACGAAAGCCAGGTCAGGGTGGCGCGCAATATCCTCGAGCAACTCGATAGCTGAGGCCTGGTCCTGGAGCCCCTGGTGAAAACACTGCGCCTGCTTCTGGCCCTGATGCTTGTTTCGCCGGTGTTGGCGATGCAGAACCAGCTGCGTGATCATGCGTCGCCGTATCTGGCAATGCACGGTGAAGATCCGGTCGCCTGGCAGGACTGGGGCCCGGAGGCCATTGAACTGGCACGCGCGCAAGGCAAACTGTTGCTGGTCTCCAGTGGCTACTTCTCCTGCCACTGGTGCCATGTCATGCAGCGCGAAAGCTACCGCAATGAAAAGATCGCGGCCCTTCTGAATGCGCATTTTGTGCCGGTGAAGCTCGATCGCGAATTGCACGGGGCCCTGGATGCCTACCTGATCGATTTTATTCGGGAGACGCAGGGGCAGGCCGGCTGGCCGCTGAATGTCTTTCTTACGCCGGAAGGCTACCCGTTGATAGGTACGACCTATCTGCCCCCGGATCGTTTTCAGGACCTGCTGCTGCGTCTCAATAGCACCTGGCAGGATGAGCGTGGGAAGCTGCGCAGCCTGGCCCGGCGGACCGCGCTGCAATTGATGCTGAACGAGGTCCAGGCCGGGGTGGAACCCCTGGAATCCGATGCGCTGCGTGATGTCCTGCTGCGTCAGGCGGTGACGGTCGCGGACGCGATGGAGGGCGGTTTCGGCAACCAGAACCGGTTTCCGATGGCGCCGCAGTTGCTGGCCCTGATCGAACTGCAGGCGGCGGCACCGCACCCGGAACTGGCCGAGTTTCTGACCCTGACCCTGGACAAGATGGCCGATGAGGGGCTGCGCGATCAGCTCGCGGGTGGGTTCTTTCGATACACCATCGATCCCTCTTGGCAGGTGCCGCATTTCGAGAAGATGTTGTACACGCAGGCCCTGCTGGCCGAGGTCTACCTGCACGCCTCGCGGCTGTTCGGGCGAGAAGACTACGCAGCGGTCGCGCGCGATACCCTGAATTTCGTGATTCGCGAGATGGCCGCGCCGCAAGGAAGGGGCTATGTGGCGAGCTTTTCTGCGGTCGATGGTGAGGGAGAGGAGGGCGGGGTCTACCTGTGGAGCATCGACGAGTTGCACGCGCTGCTCGGTGAAGAGGACACGGCGCTGGCCCGGCGCTACTGGCGCATGCAGGATCTGCCGGCCCTGGACGGCGGCCATCTGCCGCGCCGGGGAGAGAGCGCCGAACGGGTAGCCGAGTTGACCGGGCAGACAGCGGAAGTAGTGAACGCCCGTATCGGTGAGATTCGGGCAAAGCTGCTAACGGAACGCGGCAAACGCGTGCTGCCGGTGGATCACAAGGCACTGGCCGGTTGGAATGGTCTCATGCTGGCTGCCATGGCGCGCGCCGCAGCCGAGTGGCAGGATCCACGCTTGCGTGCCGCCGCAGCCGGGCTTCGCGATTATCTAAGGGATCGACTGTGGGATGGCCAGCAGTTGCGGCGGGCCTTGGCGGAAGGGCGCGAGGTCGGCAAGGCTTCGCTGGAGGATTATGCCTATGTCGCCTATGGAATGGCACAGTACGCCAAACTCAGTGGCGATCCGGTCGATCGTACCTTTGTTGCTGCATTGATCAATCTTGCCTGGCAACGCTATTACGGGCCGGATGGCTGGCGCCGGGATGATCGCCCGCTGATTCCTGGTGTCGGCGCTGAACCGGCGATGTCGGAAGGTGCCTTGCCGGCGCCCTCCGGTGTCCTTATCCGGCTTGCCCTGCAGAGCGACGATCCTGCACTGGTGGTGAAGGCCAGGGCCGCGGCCGAGCTGGGCCGTCAACAGGCCCAGCAGGAACCCTTCTGGTATTCCGGCCATCATGCGGCCCTGCTGGTCCTGGCGTCGCAGACACCTTGAGACGCCGCGGCTGTTCTCGCTCAAGGGCGAAAATGCGATCCCTTCCGGGCCGATGTCCGCGGCGTCAGGGCTTCGATAGCGGGTAGAGCAATGCGGTGAAATTCAGAAAGACGCCAGTGTTCCTGAAGTCGTTCGAGAGCAAAAACAGACCTTTGTTGTTGGAGTTGCGGTACGCATGGCTGGCACCGAGTACGACGTAGGTATTGTGGGTAACAAAGTATTTCAGGCCGGCCCCGGCAGAGTAGGTCCTGTCCTTGCGACCGGTTTCGAGAAAGTCGTAATAGCTGTAGCCCAGATTCAGGTAGGGAATGAATCTCGGTGAGACCCGATGTTGCAGATTGGCTGAAAACGAGGTGTTGAGGTAGCCCGGACTGCCGATGTCCGTCGTCTCTTCCAGGGAGCGTTGCAGCGTCGCCCCGATCTTGGTTACCTTTTCCAGCGCCAGCGTGAGACGGCCACCGAAATCCGGTTTGCTGACGGTATCAAAACGCGGGTCGTCGTAATCCTGGTTGAGGACGCCCAGGTATGCTTCGAATTCGTTTCCGTCGCCCCAGTCTTCGGCCATGCCGAGCGCCGCACGGTGACCCTCGGAACTGCGTTTGAAACCGTATTGGTCGGGACTGTGGTCATAGTCTCTTCGGTCGTACGAGGCTTGCAGGAATATTCGGCTATGCTCGTCCCGGCGCCGGGTTACGCGGACCCCGAGCCCTATGAGCTCCCTGTCTCTGTCATCGTTTATCACCGGTCCGCCGATACCCGGGACGTTGTCATAATCGAGGGTTTCGTAGGTGCCACCCAGGCGGTAACTGGTGTTGCCAAAGGTGGTTTTCACTCCGGTGTTCGCGTTGAAGGTCTTATAGGTAGTCGGCTCCAGTTCGCGTACCGGGGAATCGGGAGAGTCGCGGCCCTCGTGCTCGTAACTGAAGCCGAGACCACCGAACAGATCGGTGTTTTCGTTCAGGTCGATGCGGGCCTCGCCTTTTCCCCAATAATCCAGGTAGTTTTCATCGTCGTATTCCCAATAGCTTCCAGACTCGGCACCGGCCCGCAGGCGCAGGCTGTGGCGTGCCCAGCTTGAATCGACCTTGAGTTGCGGCGAGACGAGTGTAATCCAGTCCCAGCGGGTGTGTTTGTCGGTGCGAAATACGTTGTCGTCATAAATCTGCCTGATCGACAGCGATGGCCGTACGCGGAAGTTTTCGCTGTGATAGCCGGGCTTTTTTCTCGCAGCGGCGGTGTCTTTGCCGATGGCTTCCGCCGGCGTTGCGTCCGGCGGCAGACAAAGCATTGCCGCCGTGAGCCAAGCGGTTTTGAGAGATGTGCCCGAGCCGTCCACCTTAGGTCTATCGCAATCCTGCAATACCAGGAAAACTGGGCCTTGGTCCATGACAGCCGCCTGCTTTCGGCGTTACCTGGCCCGCATCCTTTGTAATTTTCCACAGATCAGCCGTCCGCCTCTTGTGTTGCGTCAACGAAACACGAGGTTGCCGGCGATGCCTCGGTGGAACCCCTGCACCTTCCCGGGGGGGCGCCGGTCGGGCGCAGCTGAGGGTCCAGTGGTGCCGGTAGGCGGGGATAAAAAAGAGGCGCCTGGCGGCGCCTCAGTCTTGGGTCGGATTTCGCTAGGGGGGATAGCTGCATCCGCCTCGGGGGTAAAGCCGGCTATGATCAGGATTACGGCGTCTTCTCGTCGTGCCCTGGGGGGGCTGGCTGTTGTCCTATGTCTACGAAATCTACGGGCATAGTGTTTCTTTCGGATTTCTCCAGGCCTGTAAAGTGTTTCAAATTGCTACCTCTGCGCCGGCAGGGATCATTCGGGTGGGTATGCAAACCCGCTACCCGTTGCTCACAGACCCGGGTCAATCGTTTCCGGAGAGCTTACGCAGCCGCACCTCGAAGATGGTACCGGTGCCCTGGGGCGCGGGAGACAGCCCGATCTCCCAGCCATTGGCACGACAGAGTTGCTGGACGATGGCCAGCCCGAGGCCGCTGCCTCCGGTGGCCCTGCTGCGCGAGTTCTCCAGCCGTTGGAAAGGCTGGAATATCTTTTCGTACTCGGATTCGGGAATACCGGGACCCTTGTCGATCACCCGGACATCGATGCCGTCATCGGCGCTGTTGCACTCGATCGTCACCGTGTTTTGCCCACCATAGCTAACGGCATTTTCGACCAGGTTGAGCAAGACCCGTTTCAAGGCCCGGGCACGCAGGGTGATCAGGCAACTGCCAGTCGGGTGGAACTCAAGCAGTTTTCCTGCCGCCTGAAAATCTCGCGCGATATCCTGCAAAAGTGCGTTGATGTCGACCTCGACCGGGTCTTCGCCGCGGAGGCCCCGGGCCAGCAGCAATGTCTGCGAGATCAGGCTCTCCATCTCGGTGATGTCGTTGCCCAGGCCCTCGATAAGTTCGTTGTTCTGCTCACCCTGGAGCAACTCCAGTTCCAGCCGCATGCGTGCCAGGGGTGTGCGCAGGTCATGTGAAATCCCGGCCAGTAAGGTGGTACGGTTTTCCAGCAGGCGCCCGATCTGGGCCTCCATGTGGTTCAGCCTCCCCGCGAGTTCAGCGATCTCGCGCGGACCAGTCTCGGGAATGCGGGAGCTGAAATCACCCTGTCCTATGCGGTGCGTGGCTTCAACCATGTTGGCGAGGGGGCGGGTGATGTGGCGGACCAGCAGTATCGACAACGCAAACGCGATGAACAGTCCGACGGCCGCCAGCAAAGGCAGGATCAGCAGACCCTGGTTTTGCAGCCGACTCTGCCTGAAGCCGAGTCGCAGCATACGGCCACCCATGGGAAAGTCCGCCCATAGCCAGCCTTGATGGTCCGGGTGGCGATGCACGTGCACGGGCTGCCCGATGTGCGCGCTAAGGGCAGCCTCCAGGTAGCCGAGGTAGGCATGGGCACTGCGCTCGGTCGGATGTGCGGCCTCGGTCTGCAAGATCTGCAAAGCATGCCTTTGCTGCATTTCCCTCTCGTAGTCCGCGCGCGTGTAGGGTGGCAACTCGACCCATATCTGTGCCGCCAGCACCAGGAATGCGGCCAGATCGTCAGCGGCCTGTTTGGTATGCGGGCGCACCAGGGTGAACTGGAGCAAGGCGGCAGAGAGCAGACCGAATAGGAGAAACGCAATTGCCAAAGCGAGTGCAGTGCGGCCGAGCAGGGTCTCCGGGCGTAGAGGTCGTTTCACCTTGGAACGGGGTTTCCCTGTGGGGTGAACATGTACCCCTTGCCCCAGATCGTCCGGATGAATTGCGGATGCTCTGGTTGCGGTTCGATTTTTCGGCGCAGCCGGGTGACCCTGACGTCGATGCTGCGGTCATAGGGTGAGCGTTCATAGCCTTTGAGCTGTTCGATCAGGCTGTCGCGGGACATGACCCGGTTCGGTCTGGAGACGAAGGCCTCCAGTAAAGCGAAGTCGCCCGGTGTAAGCTCGATCGGTTCGTCCCCACGCATGAGGCTGTGACTCTGTAGATCGAGTGTGAATTCGCCGAAGCGGTATCTTTCCTCTTCGGTCTGTGATTCGTTCGGCGCGGGCCGGTGGTCCAGGCGGCGCATGACTGCCCGGATCCTCGCCAGCAGTTCCCTTGGGTTGAAGGGTTTGGGCAGATAGTCGTCCGCACCCACCTCGAGGCCCACGATGCGGTCTACCTCATCACCCCGGGCGGACAATATGATGATTGGCAGGTCGCGGGTGCTGCGCAGTCTGCGGGCAATCGAGAGCCCGTCTTCTCCCGGCAGCATCAAGTCGAGCACCATCAGGTCCACCGGGTTTTGTTGCAGAAAGCTGTCCATGCTCTCGCCACCGGCAACCCCCGAGACGCAGAAGCCTTCCGCGCTCAGGTATCGGATGAGCAGGGTTCTGAGCTTGTCGTCGTCATCGACAACCAGAATATTTCCTGATGCCTTTTCCATGGTCCTGGTCCGGGGTATGGCTGCCCAGAAACAATTCGTAACAATTTCCCACCGGTCTGAAACTGAGGTGAAACCGGTACAGCCCAGTATAAAGACTCACTAAGTAAGCAGACCAGGTGACGAAATGTCCGACTTGTCAAAAATATCCCTTTATTCCATCTCCTTTGCCGCGATCATATTGGCGAGTGGTCTGGCGAGCGGTGCCGACGTCCTCTCGCTGAACAGTATAGACAGTGCGCAGATGCAGAGTATTGTGCAGGCGCAGGATCAAACGGAGTACCGCAACCGACAAAGGCTGGAACAGAGGATCAATGACTCCGGGGACAGTTCTTCTGCGGCACAAAACCGTAATCAGTATCGCCATCAGGAGCAGCAGCGCAACAGGGAACAGTCGCAATCCGGCCAGGGCCGGGGCTCATACGGCGCTGCCTCCCGCTCCGGTAGCACTGGTACCGGGAATGGCGGGTCTGGTCGTAGAACGGGCGGCAGCGGCAGCGGCAGCGGTGGCCGCAGGTAACTCCCTGCCAGTGTTTAACGGAGGAGTTGTGGGGTGGTGAGTCACAGGATACGGGTGCTATTCGCCGGAGGGCTGCTGTGCTTCGGTGGCTTGGTCTTTGCCCAGCCCGAGGCGGTTAACGATCGCGCCGGAGCGGATGTTTGGGGTGACCCCGAAGAAGACGAGGACGATTCACAGCGGACGTGGACCTGGTTTGGTATGGGATACGAGAACCGCGCCCAAGCTTCCGCCCGACCGGCTGATGCCGGGAGTGAGGGTGCCAACGGTGCTGGCAAGGGCACGGCAAACAGCATTGGGAACGGCAGCGGCCGAAGCCGGGGCAAGGGTAGGGGAAATGGAAATGGCCGACATTAGCGCCGCGTTTGCTGCAGGCTAAACTGTCACCGTTCTGACCATTTGCCTGCAGATTTTCCGGCGGCAGACAGCAGGATCACATGATCCGATACTGTGGCTGGACCTGATCGTCCAGCCAGATGTCGTCCGGGCTCACGTATTCATCGCGTAGTCTGAAGGGCACGTCGATCCCGTTGAAACAGTCGTAGACCAGCTCCGAGCAGATGTATTTGCGATCACGCGTGCGGCGGCTGACTTTAAACAATATGCGGAAGCCGATCCGTATGATCTCGAAGTTATCGTATGGCTTGGTAAGTTCGTCCATGCCGTAGCTGATCGCATGATTGAGCTTGTCCTCGTCGATTGCCGGATGTATCCGCCCAATCACGATATTGCCCTTATACGGGCGGTTCTTGCCATGATAGTCGCGCAGGTACTTCGACAGCGGGGCCAGGCGCACACCGATCAGGGTTTCACTTTCCAGGACAAATATGCGCTTCAGTGTGGGGTCTTTGTAGATCATCCCCACGTGGCTCCAGACAGAGCGCGTGAACTTCTGGATGGCATGAGAGAAGAAATAGGAGCCGGAGCAGAAAACCAGGTCGCCGGTCTGCAGATCGTCGCGCATGGCCCCATAAGGGTGCAAAGGGAGTTGCTGTATTTCCTTTTTGCTCAAGGGGGCTGCCATAGCGGTCTGGGACTCAGAGGGTGCGAATATTTCTGGCAGGATAAATCATTCTACTTGTGGAAACATTATGCCGAGCCGGCAATTCGGCAGAAGCGTTTCGGCCGTCATACGCCAACGTGCGTGGGCAGCCCCGGCTAGTCAGGTTTCTGCCAGTCGTACGCTGGCAACGACTGCTCTTGGTCGTTATCGCCATTGGCGTCTTTCTTGAAGATCTGCCAAGCGGCTAACCAGACTCCGGCGAGGCCGACAGGGGTAACGCACAGTAGGGCAATCAGGACGCTATGGCCGAGCAGCAGCGGGATGACGAGTGTGGCCCATGCGACCAGCACGTAGACCACTATGTACCTCACCAGCGCCGTTTCCTCAGCGTCGTCTTGCTGCCAATCGGGGGTCATCATTGCCTCCTCGTGCCTGAGTGCAACCCACATTCCGGTCTTGTAGAGGGAGGCTAAACGTAAAATCGGCTGTCGACTTTCCCTATCGCGCCAATCGCTTGTCCGTCATACACGGTGAATCACTCGCGAGTGCGAGAGAAATTGCCCCGATCTTGGGCGGCGGGTGCTGGCGCAAGGTTTGCGGCTTTCAGTGTGCGCGAAAGCACGACCGCCGACATGCATCCTGGGTGCAACTGCAGTAATTTCAGGACCTGCACCTTGAACTGATCCAGCATGCCTTTGAGTTCTGCAGACAGGCGTGAAAGATCTATACCAGCCTCTGCCATCTGTTATACGCCCACGGTAGTTTGTTGCGATATTGCGTTTATCTGTTCGACGTCCCGGCTGATTTCCTCTGCGACGACACCTTGTTCTTCAGATGCACTTGCAATCTGGGTGCTCATGTCATTATTCCGCCCATTTGCCGCCATGGGTCATGGTGGTGTTGATTCGGTCAATGGGCATTTGCAGGATGAGCACGCCGGTTTCCTCACCCTCTTCAAAGGCGGTGTGCTGCTGGCCGGATTGTGCTGATGGATTCGGGCTACAAGGTCTATGCGTCGCTGTGCGCAACTCGGATGCGGGCGTGGCAATCGTGTGGCGGGACTGGTTGATTGTTTCGTTGTTTACGCGATGTCCATCGGGGTTCAGCACCGGGTTCTCTTGGGGGGCATGACGCGAAGTTACCGGACCACCTTGGGCCTGAACGGGCGCCAGCCGTCGTCTTCCTCATCGTCCTCATCCTGTCGCTGCTTTTGATGCTGTTGACCAAGGGCAGGGTAGTCTTTCTCGCCAAATAGCACCCGGTCATAGGCGCGCCGCTTCGCATCGTCTATGAGCACCTGATGTGCTTCATTGATGACGCTCGCATTCCAGTGTTCACCGCCAAGGTCCGGATGTTGTTTGAGTTTCAGCATCAAGGTGCGGTAGCTCGCGCGGATAACCTCGATGGGGGCATCGGGCTGTACAAACAGAATGCGGTAATAATTGCGTTTGTTCTTCACGGTGCTCTTCAGTCGGCGTCACCCGCTATAGAGCGGCATGCGCGGGCACTTACTTGAGCGTGTGGCCATGACCGGTCGCTGCACTCTCCAGCTTATGTCTCCGGCCGGGCGGCGATTCGTATGGACAGGCCCGCGCGATGCACGGGCCTGGTTGCACCTGAGGGCCGACAGGGCCTACATGCACATCTGGTCTGACTCTTCACCAAGCCAGTACTCGATCGTCTCCAGAGGGCTGATGTCACTGCTGCCGGAAGATGTGGCGTAAAGGAGCTGGGGTTGGTAGTCGTCCGCACCAAGATGTTTTACGAAGGCGCGCAGATGCTCGCGTGATCCACACAGAAGGTTGGTGTAAACGCCGACGATATCGGCGCGACTGGTGTTCTCTATTGCGTGCAGGATGTCGATCATGTCGCGTTCTTCGATCCATGCGCCGACCTGGAGTGCTGCCTCTGGGCTGAGTTTTCCGCCGCTCATCGGCTCGTCCAGGATCGGCCGGTTGGCATCGCTGTCGGATACCAGGTTTTCGTACAGCGCCGAGAGCACGTCATTGTCGAATTCGCCACGCTCAAGGCCTGCAGCCGGATCACTGAGTTGATATTTGTCGAGTAGATTAAGCATGGCGTCCATATGCCGCTGCTCGGAAACGGCGATGTTGGCGAGGATGAAGAGTTCTGTGCCGCGTTCCTTGTAGTACTGGTAGAGTTCCATATAAACGTCGCGCGCCATCTTCTCCTCCTCGCGCATAAAGGTCAGATCCTCTATCTCCAGTTCGGAAAGTCCCGTTTCGTCGGCATAGAGCGGACTAACCAGGGTCACTAGCAGAGCACAGGCTGCGGCCATCAGTTTTCTGGTAAACATCACAATACCTCTCGGTTCATCTTGGTGGTTCATTCGAACAACGGTTCGCCCATTGATTGCTGCAGATATCGAAGCGCAGCGTCGTCGTGCCGACATTCGATAGCCTGCGGGGCCTGCGTGCGTTGACAATTCGCAATTCACAATGGGTGGGGGGGCGAAGTTGGAAAGCGCCTCGCATTTCTCGATGAAAGGGGGAACTTTCCGTGAGAATGGTGAGTGTGATGCATGACCGGTCACGGTCAGGGGCGGGCGGCACCGGCTGGACCCGGGACCGACAGCTATAACGAAAAAGCTTCCCAGACGCCCGGCTCGCGGCTCAGTCGGGATCGTGGAAGATCCCGTAGTGGTAGGCGCCTTCGATGACGCCGCTGGTGTAGAAACCGCTCAGGCCCCTGAAATCGCCCTTGGCAAAGTACACCCGGAGTTCCGGGTTTGCATCGCAGGCCTTCCTGACATTGGCAACGAGTTGTTCATCCGCATTTCGCACCAGCACGCCGCAGAAGCCGGCTGTGAGCGGGAAGATATCGTTGCCGCTGTCGCCACAGAAGACGACGTCGGATTTTTCGATGCCATGCTCTTCGGCGACATATTCGAGAGCGGTCTGTTTGGTCGCACTTTGCGGAAGAAAATCGAGCAGACCCTGGCCGGACTGCGAGTCGAAGCTGTAGATGATGACTTCGTCGAACCTGCCCTTGGCCAGTTCGTCTACCTGCTTCAATATGGCTTCATTTCTATCGTGGTCGACGTAATAGCTTTGTTTGAACGGGCCGCAATGCTCGCGCTCCTGCTCCGAGAGTCCGTCCACCGCGGTTACGGCCCTGCGGACCGCCTCGGCGTCCCACCTTGGGCTGGTCTGCTTCACGTGCATCTCCCAGCCGCCATGAGACCTCCAGTTTCCGTTCTCATACTTTCGGATCGAGGTGCCGACATCACCGATGAGTACGTGAGGGTAGCGAATGCCGAACTCTGTGATCGCACGCTCGGCCAGATCCAGGTTTCTGCCGGTCACATAGACCACGAGTACGTCGTGTTGCTGTGTGAGTTCATTGAAGAGATCGATGGCGCCAGGATCCGGCGGCCAGCTGCCGTTAGGCAACAAGGTTCGGTCCAGATCGGTCGCGAGAATCTTCATGCGGGTGCTCCGTTAGCGGATGCTTTCCAGAAATGGCCCTTGACCATCGGCCGGGGGGCCGAGACTAGAAGGACATCAGGGTTTCTTCGGTCGCGCCTTCGCCCTGGGAAACCGAGAAGCTGTGATCGCGCAGGTCGGCTTTCAAGGTTGCGGTCGCTTTTGGGTGATGCCATGCGATATGCAGTTCATGCGGCTCGGTCTCGTGGATGCGCATCTCGCCTGCGAATGCGGGTGAGGTATTGCGCAGCCGGATAAGCGCGAGCTGGTCCAGCACGATCGGGAGTTCGAGCTTGGCCTCGATTTCGTCCATCGTGAGATTGGTGCGGTTGATCTCCTTATGCCCGGCCGTACCGCCGTTGTCCGCCGCTTCGTAGTCATTCTTACCGGCAAACAGATCCAGGTACCACACCTGAGGGATGCCCGGCATGAACATCTGAACGGCGCGCGCCAGGCGGAGCTTGCGTTCGTCCTCGTCCAGGGCGCTGAAATAGGTCGCATTCACCTGATAGTAGGCGATCTTCTTGCCGTCGGCGCCAAACAGGTTTTTCACCCGACCACCCCGGCTTACGATTCGCTCCATCGTAGCCTCGATCTGTTCGTCGTCCAGCAGGCCGGGCCTGTACAGGGAACCATTGACCTGTTTGCCCCTGAGGTCCAGCACGGGCAACCCGTCATGGCAGCCGAGCATGTTGATCGTCTGCAGGCCCTTGGCTTCAATGTCCGCCACCCATTGCAACAAGCCCTGGTTGGTCCCCCGGTCCAGGGCGTCAATAAGCAGACCGGGAAAGAAGAAGTCGTAGATGGGGAATCCCCTGCGCGCGATCTCCTCGTGAATGCCGGCCCCGTATTCGGCGTGGATCTCGGGAAAAATGATCAGCCCATACTTCTGCGCAATCTCGCGCAGGATGTCCAGATACTCCCAGGTTCCGGGAAGGTTGAAGAAGTTCGGTTGGCCGGGCTCTTTGTGCAGGTAGGCGAAGGCGTCGAGGCGGACAATCCTGGTGCCATATTCGCTGAGTCTGCGCAGAGTCTCGTCGTAGAAGTCCCATACGCGTTCAGAGCGCGCATTCAGATCCATCTGGCCCAGGTAATCGCGCTTGTGACAAAGGATCGAAAGCACCTCTTCCTTGTGATGAGAAAGTTCGCCCAGATCCATCTCCTCTAGGCAGACGTTCTCCGCGATCAACTGATTGATCGTATCCGCGATCGTGCTCGCATGATCTGGATGAAGCCCTTCGATATGCGCGAAGTCGTGCGGCCCGATATCGTTAAACTCCACCTTTTGGTAAAAGGTGTTCCAGTACACCTTTCTGCTGCCGTCGGGGAAGCACACCCTGAGGATTGGCAGGTCGGGTTTTCTCATGAACAGCTTCTTCAAGTGCTCATCGTCCGGCACTATCGTACCGTCCGGCGACATCGTCCCCTCGTTGTCCCAAAATTCGTTCCAGTCGATGAAAAAGTCGCGATAGGGCGAGTCCTCGCCCTTCTGCAACAGGTCCTGGAACTGTGGTGAGCGAACGGAAAGATGGTTGAGCACCATGTCAAGCTTCAGGATTACGCCGAGCTCGCTCAGCCCCTCCAGGTCCGCAGGGCTTACAAGCTCTTTGTTGATGTCGTAATCGATGATCGAAAAACCACGATCCAGATCGCTGTTGAAAAAGGTGGGAAGGATATAGAAAAGCGAGAAGACATCCTTGAGTTCCGGCCTTTTCAGTAATTCCACCGTGTCTGCCAGGCGGCTGCCCATGCTGTCTGGGTAGGCATTCAACATTACTCCCCGGGGTAGGGTCTGCATGGCGGAGTCGGGGCGTTTGTTCATGGCGGCTCTCAGATTCTGGTAACTGGGTTTTCTTGTGCGGCTGCCAGCCCTGTTTCTGGATGAACGGAAGGCGCTTCGCGGCGTTATCGTAGCAGTGATACCGCGTTGTTGTGAACCATTCTCGATTGGCCGGTGCAAAGCTTTTCAAACCATCCGGAAGATGGCGAAGTAGGTTTTCGGCCGTCCCGACAGAGAGTGCGTTTGTCTACGATGGCTTCGTCAATCCTGTTTCCGTTTGCGTCGCTTTCTTATCGGCTGCCTCTGTCTCCTGTTGCCCCGGGGGGCTTTCCCGTCCTTGAGTATCTCCTTGGTCGACCAGTTCACCACCTAGCGGGTGGCCTTTTGCTGCTCGGCCGTCGGCGCTCCCTCTTCGGACTCCTCTTCCACAACCTTGAATTCAAACAGCACCTTCGTGATCCGGTGGTTGTCCATTTCGAGTACCGTAAGACTGGCACCCTCGAGTTGTACCACATCATCGACCCCTGCGATCCGACCCAGGCTGTGATGGATCAGCCCTCCCAGGGTCACGTAGTCCCCGGTGGGGAAGGGGAAGTTCAGCTTGGGCTCCAGTTCGGTCAACCGGACACCGCCGTTGATGATGAAGTGCTCTTTGTCCTCCATCTTTATATGGCGGTGTCGCGGCGTAAACTCGTCCTCGTAGTCGCCCACGATCTCTTCCAGGATGTCATCCAGGGTGATCAGCCCCTCGGTGCCGCCGTACTCATCCAGCACGATGGCCATCTGCCGGCGGTTACTGGTGAAATCCTTCAACAGCGTGCTCAGTCGCATGGTATCCGGCACGAAATAGGGCGGCATCATCACCTCGCTCACGGGCAGGGTGCCGATCTTGGCGGACGACGCTGCATCCTCCTCGCTGGCCAGCCGGTTGAGCAGCTGCTTCATGGAGACCACGCCGATGATGTTGTCGATCGAGATCTCATACACCGGATAGCGTTCCCGAAGTTCTTCCTTGAACAAGACCAGTACGTCGGCGACCGTGGCATCGTGCGCCACGCCCTCGACCTCGGTGCGCGGAATCATGGCGTCGCGTGCGGTGTGTTCGTCCAGGTCGAACACCCCACGCAGCATCATGGTCAGCTGGGGGTCGAGGGCCCCCTCCTGCTCGCTGGCGCTCAACACGGTGCGGATCTCCTCTCCGGTCATCGAGAAGTGACTGTCACCGTGTTCCGTCAGGTCACCCTGGCCAAACAGTTTCAGCAGGCCGTTGGCCGACTTGTTCATGACCCAGATCAGGGGGCGCATCGCAGCGTGCATCCAGTTGATGAGCCTGGCTACCGAGAGGCTCATGGCCTCTGCCTTGTGGAAGGCCAGCACCTTGGGCGCCAGCTCACCCCCTACCACATGCAGGAACGAGATGATGATGAAGGCTACGATGTAGGAAAAGGTATGGGCCCAACCCTCGACCTTCGGCCCTTCACCCAGCAATCCGGCGAAGGCCGCCACGATCCCCGGGTCCATGATCTGGGTGAGTGTGACCATGCCGATGGCACCGAGCGCGAGTGAGACCAGGGTGATGCCGATCTGGGTAACCGAATAGAACCGCTCCGGCTCGTTGTGGAGCACCTGGACGATCTTGGCCGACTTGTTGCCCGTGCTGGCCAGCTGCTTGATGCGGCTGCGTCGGGCCGAGGTAAGGGCGATCTCCGAGCCCACGAAAAACGCGTTGCCTATCACCAGGCCCAGGATCAGGAACAGCTTGCCAATCAGTATCCAGTCCACAGGCCGCTCCTTCTACAATTAATGGGAGGATGTTCGATCGATACGAAGAATGGACCAGCTGCTTTTTCGTCCGGTGTTGCGGTTTTATTACATATTTGTGTCAATAACAACACCATTCGCATGGCCGTATGCGTTGACGTTGTTTTGCGGACACGTAGCAATGGCACGCTCCATGCCGGCAATCGGGCAGGATGCTTGCCTATCCACTCTTCCCAGCAACGGTCGTATGCGTGACGCGACCTAACCGTCTCTTAAGGGGAAACAAAAGTGGTCTAGTGCACCGCAAACTGACCAGATGCAACAGAATCTCTTTCAAACTGGAAACGGCTGATCTCACGTATCGCCGACACGGCCGGAAAGGGCCGTCCGCAATTGCGGATGGGGCGTCATGCACGTATGTGCTGGCCGCGGGCAGAAACAGCCAAACCGTCGAACCGCGATTACCTATATGGTTATATCGTTCCGCACTTGAAGAAAGCTGCCTCGTGGCCGATGTCTGTAAAAGGGACTAACTCTTTGCCAGATACTGGGTTGCCGCATGCTTCGGGCCCAACGGGAGGTGTCGGCCATGAAGACCTGGGACGAACTCACAGCGGAGTACCGGCGGCTCATCGAGGAGCGTGACAACCTTCTTTCCCGGTCCCAGGGCGAACCAACGCCGGCAGAGCAAGATCGGCTAGAGGCCATCGCTGGTTCGATCCTGAATCTACTTCAAGAGCCAGTGGATAGACCTAGACATGAGCCATGATTGGCGACGTCTGCTTGTGCGGGAACTGCTGCCGGACCATTTTGTTGACTAGCGTCGCACCTGCGCTCGCTACGCTGTTTGTGGGCAGCAGACGGAATGAGAAACGCCCGCTTTTCTCTCTGCCGGTAATCCCCTGGTAATCCCAAGAGGCCGAGAGCAAAAGCGGGCGCTTATAAGTCTCTGTTTTATATGGTGGGTCGTGGGCGATTCGAACGCCCGACCAATTGATTAAAAGTCAACTGCTCTACCGGCTGAGCTAACGACCCGAAATTGTTTTTTTCAACACCTGGGCGTTGGAAAGAGGGCGCATTATACAGGACCGGGCGACCTGCTCAAGCCTCTTTCCGCCGCACCTCAGATGGCTTCGAGCCGGCGCATGCTCTCGGGCAGCAGACGCAGGTCGACCAGGCCGGTAATCAACGCCTTACCCAGACTGGCTTCGTCCTCGTAGACCAGCTTGTAGTACTGCACCTTCATGGTCAGCGCGCTGCCCAGGAAGATGGCGCCAAAGGTCAGCATCGAGCCGACAGCCAGGGTCGAGACCCCGGTGATCGCCTGCCCTATGGTGCAGCCCATCGCCAGGGTGCCACCGAATCCCATCAACACGGCGCCGATGACGTGATTGACGGCATCCTGACCTGAGCTGAACCATTCGATGCGAAAACTGCGGCTGAACAGGGACCAAAGAAAGGAACCCAGCACCACGCCAAATACGGCAACCACACCGAAGGTGAGCAATGCGCGGCCGAAACCAGCGGCTGCGAAGCCCAGGGTCTGGCCCATCGGATTGATGAAGGTATAAGACTGTGCGGCCAGGGGGCGGCCCTGTGCGGGTTTGCCCACCTCGGAGTCCGCCAGCATGTCCCATTCCTCGTAATAACCCGACAGGCTCAGGTTGCCATCATCGGTCGCGATACCGACGGTGCTGCTCAGGTACCAGGCACCGATTACCGCAAGTCCGACGACCAGTCCACCGAGGATATTGTCGCGATTGCCGCGGAAGTCGGTCGACCTGAATACGAAGACCAGCAGTGCGACGCCAAGCAGGCTGCCGATGATCAGGCGAGCAATGGTGGCGGAATCCCCCCCGAACAGATACCCAAGATCCTGCGATTCACCCAGATCCACCGAGAGCGGCCGGATCCAGTCGTAAAACAACACGCTCATCAGCGTCTGATCGGATCCCGGGAAAGGGTTGATCATGAAATAGGCAATTACGGCGATGATCAGGAACACCACCACCGACTTGAGATTGCCGCCGCCGATCCGGATCAGGGTCTTGTTGCCGCAACCACTGGCGAGCGTCATACCCACCCCGAACATCAAGCCACCGAGGATGTTCTCGGCCCAAACCAGGTTACCGGCACGATAGGGTGGGAAGGTTCCGCCCGCCTCAACCAGCCCGGAATATTCGAGTACGGCCACGCCGAGCACCGCTAAAGCAATGGCAAACAGCCAGGCACGCATGCGCCCGGTGTCGCCCATGTTGACCAGGTCGGACACCGCACCCATGGTGCAGAAATTGGTCTTGTTGACCACCATGCCCATTACGAGGGCGAGTATGAAAGCGCCCCATAGCAGGGCCGACTCCGCCTCGACAAAACTCTCGAACAACATCTTGTCTCTCCTCGACACAGCCCCGATTTCCGGCCTGTCATAATTTCTCTGCCGAAGGGTACCGAATCGGCCGTTGCGGCGGAACAAGCTCCGCTATTCCGCCCTGCCAACCCAGAGTTGATACCCGTAGGGTGCATGAAGCGGAGCGCAATGCACCATCAAGCAAGTCATGCAAACCCGGGGTCAGACGCGATACTGGGTCGGATCCGTAACACCGGCAGACTGAAACCCCTCCGCACGCAAACGGCAGGAATCGCAGACGCCGCACGCCGCGCCATTCTCGTCGGCCTGATAACACGACACGGTGAGCGCGTAATCCACCCCGAGTTCGGTACCGGTCCGTATAATCTCTGCCTTGCTCATCTGGATCAGCGGGGCCCGCACCTGGAATCTCTCGCCCCCGACGCCCGCCCTGGTGGCCAGGTTGGCCAGATGCTCGAAGGCCTCGATAAAAGCCGGGCGACAGTCCGGGTAGCCCGAGTAGTCGACCGCATTCACACCGACGAACAGGTCGGTCGCACCGAGCACTTCCGCCCAGCCCAGGGCCAGGGCCAAGAAAACGGTATTGCGTGCCGGCACATAGGTGACCGGGATACCCTCGCCGCCCGCTTCGGGCACATCGATCGAATTGTCGGTCAGGGCCGAGCCGCCGATCGCGTCCAGCGACAGCGGCAGCACCTTGTGATCACTGACACCCAGCGCCAGTGCAATCCGGCGTGCGGCGGCAAGTTCCGCGTGATGGCGCTGACCGTAATCGAGGCTGAGTGCGTGGCAGTCAAATCCCTGTGCACGCGCCATGGCAAGCACGGTGGCCGAATCCAGCCCCCCGGACAATAGAACAACGGCCTTGCGCACGCCCTCTTTCATCGGCCCGGCTGATCGCCCCAAAGGATTTTGTGCAGCTGCAGCTGGAAACGCACGTCCAGCCGGTCACGCAGGATCCAACCGGCCAGCTGTGCAGGAGGCAGTGCGCCTGCCACCGGAGAGAACAACACCTCGCAACGCTTGGTCAGGCCCCAGCGCTCGAGCTGCTCGCAGCTCCACCGGTAATCGGCCTCGTCGGTGATCACGAATTTGACCTGATCCGAAGGCCGCAGCTGCTCAATGTTGGCATACAGATTCTTGTCCAGTTCACCCGATCCCGGCGTCTTCAGGTCCATCACCCTCGCCACGCGCGGATCGACGGGCGAGATATCGATCGCACCGCTGGTCTCAAGCGAAACCTGATAACCCGCATCGCACAGAGCCACCAGCAGGTCAAGACATTTGGGCTGGGCCAGCGGCTCGCCGCCAGTGACCGTGACATGGCGCGCCTCATAGCGCGAGACCTCTTCGAGAACATCCTCGATCTGCCACCAGTCACCACCCTTGAACGCATACGCCGTATCGCAATAGCCGCAACGCAGCGGGCAGCCTGTCAGGCGCACGAAGGCCGTGCGCCAACCAACAGTGGCACTCTCGCCCTGCAGCGAATGGAATATCTCGGTAAGACGAAGTCGCGCCATTGGAAAAAGCTGCCGATGGAGCTGGAGTTCAGCGTCGCACGCCGAGCAGATCGAGCCGCTGTCGGGCCAGTCCGGCCGCCGGCGAGTCCGGGTAATCCTTCAACACCTTTTCATAACTCGCTTGCGCTGCACTGGTCTTGCCGGCCGCCTGCTGCAGCCGGCCAATCTTGAACAGCGCACCCGGCGCCTTGGTGCTGTCGGGATAGCGGCTGACCACCAGCTCGAACGCCTCTTGCGCCTCGGCGTTGTGTTGAGACACATAGTTCGCCTCACCCAGCCAGTACTGGGCATTGGGTGCGAGAGGATCGTTCGGATACTTTTTCAGGAACTGTGCAAATGCCTTGGCGGCATCGTCGTAGCGCCTTTGTTGCGGGCTGAGCAGATCATAGGCCGCCTGGTATTCAGCCTGGATCTTCGACCGGTTGCCGGACGAGACCGGTGCCGCTGAGCGATCCACGGCCACCACAGGGGCACCGGCCCCGGCCGGCTCCGGCACCACCGCCCGGCCGGTGGAAGGCAGGGCGCCGGCACCCTGACCTGCATTGAGACGCTGATCGATGTCGAGATAGATGTCACGCTGTTTGCGCTTGAGCTGCTCGATCTCGTGGCCCAGGTTTTCGATTTCGCCACGCAGCTGACGATTCTCACGTCGCACCTCGTCGAGTTGCAGGGTGAGCTCGGTAATCCGGCTCACCCGCCGCTCGAGCAGGTCGAGACGTTCCGAGTCTGAAGCGGCCCAGGCGACCGACGCCGCCAAAAGCCCCACCAAAAACAGCGTGAACCGGCTGATTACCTTCATACCCTGTCAGTCGTCTCAGTAGACCAGCACAGCGCGACGGTTCTCCGCCCAGGACGCCTCGTCATTACCAAACGCGGCAGCCCGCTCCTCACCATAGCTGATGGTGTTGATCTGAGATGAACTCACACCCTCGGCCTCGAGGAAATTCTTGACCGTATTGGCACGACGCTCACCCAGCGCGATGTTGTATTCGCGCGAGCCACGCTCGTCCGCATGTCCCTCGATCAGGACCACTACAGACTGGTTGGTGTTCAGATAATCGGCATGCGTGCGCAACACATCGATGAATTCGCTGCGAATCGTGCTCTGATCAAAGTCGAAGTAGATCGTTCTGCTGGACAACAGGCTATTGGGGTTATCGAGCGGATTGCCGCTCCACGACCCACCCTGGCTGGCGCCCATGGTGGAGGCGCCGGAGCCGGACCCGTCCTCGACCGAGGCACCCGCACCGTCTTTGCTTCCCGTACTCGAACAACCGGCAAAAAACAGTGCCGACAGGACAATGGCCAACCAGGCCGAACGATTGAATTTCATTTAACGAATCCTCTCCTGTTGATGAAAGGGCGACCATACCGGTTCACGCACATCACCCTCCTGTATACGAAGGCGTTGTTGCACCCTACCGTCAGTCGAGACTGCGGCAAGCATGCCCTTGTCATTCACCCGCGTCGCGTAAATTATCATGCTGCCATTTGGGGCGAAACTTGGCGATTCATCAAGTCGACCAGTGCTCATAACACGAAAGTCGCGCGTTTGAAGCTCCAGGGTCGCAATGCGGTATTGACCATCGACCCGGGTGACCATACCCAGGGTCCGGCCGTCCGGTGAGTACGAGGCACGCGCATTGTACTTGCCCTCGAACGTAACCCGGGTGGCCTGACCACCGCTCAGCGAGACCTTGTAGATCTGCGGTGATCCGCCGCGATCGGAGGTGAATACCAGGGATTTGCCATCCGGCGCCCAGGCCGGCTCGGTATCGATAGCCCCGTGCCGGGTCAGCGCCCGCAGGCTGCGGCGCGCGACGTCGAGAATGAAGATGTCCGGGTTGCCGTCCTTGGACAGGGTCAGCGCCAGGAAGCGTCCGTCCGGTGACCAGGCGGGGGCACCATTGATTCCTTTGAAAGAGGTGACCTTTTCGCGCTTACCGGTGAAGACCTCCTGCACCCAGATCGACGGTTGCGCATTCTCGAACGAGACATAGGCCAGTCTGCGGCCGTCCGGCGACCAGGCCGGCGACATGATGGGTTCCTTCGAGGAAACGATGGTCTGCGGACTGTAACCGTCGGCGTCGGCGATGCGCAGTTCCACCTTCTCATTGCCTTTGCTGTCGCGCTGCGAGGTGACATAGGCGATCCGGGTGGCGAATGCACCGGGCTGCCCGGTCAGGGTCTCGTAGATGATGTCGGCAATGCTGTGTGCCGTGGCGCGCAGGTCACGCGCCGTGGTCGGCATGCTGTAACCGGTGATCTGCTCGCCGCGGAACACGTCGTACAGATAGAACTTGACGATGAAGCCACCGGGGCCGTTCGGACTGATCTCGCCAATCACCAGATTGTCGACGTTCAGGGCTCGCCAGTCGCGAAAATCCACCTCTTCGCCACGCGAGGGCCGGGCCAGCATCTCGTCGGGCGGCAGGGGCTTGAAGCGCCCACTGCGACGCAGATCCGCCGCGACCACCTCGCCCACTGCCTGCGGCGGCGGGCTGCCTGCACCACCGCGCCAGGCAAAGGGCACCACGGCAATCGGCAGGGCGCCTTCCGCGCCCTGGGTTATCTCGATGGTCAGTGCGGCGTTGGCCTGCAACGAGGCAACGATTAAAAGGACCGAAATAAATAATTTCTTCATATGAAATTCAAGTTCAATTGCTGGGGTCGAATACAAAATTCAATTGTCGGAACTGCGTCAGCAAGCGCGGCGATTTTGGCATTGGCAGCGGGTCCGCCTTGCGCACGGCAGCCTCAACCGAGCGATCGAATGCAATGTTGCCGCTGGACTTTACCACGCGCACCAGCAGTACCGAGCCACTTGCACCCAGACGGACCTCCAACTCGCACTTCAAACCCTCTGTACCGGGCGGACGCAGCCAGTTGCGTTCGATCTTTTGCTGGATCAGCCCAATTACCTGCTGCAGTTCCGAGGCATCCTGCTCAGCAGCATACTGCGCCGCCAACTCGGCCTCCCGGTCTGCGCGGGCCTTGGCTGCCGCTTTCCGTTTACGCTCCGCCTCCGCCTTCCTTTCGGCCTCGGCCTTCTTTTTCGCCTCCGCCTCTTTCTTCGCCTTGGCCTCGGCCTTCTTGCGCGCAGACTCTTCATCCTTGCGCTTTTTCTCTTCGAGCTTGCGCTTCTTCTCGAGTTCCGCCGCGCGCTTCTTTTCCTCGGCTTGCTTCTTTTCCTCTTCCTTGCGTTTGATCTCGGCCAGGCGCACCTTTTCGGCCTCGATACGCTTTTTCTCTTCGGCCTTCTTGCGCGCTTCTTCCTTCTTGCGCTGTTCGCGTTTCTGCTCGATCGCCGCGAGCTTGCGCTTCTCCTCGGCGCGGCGTTTTTTCAGCTTTTCCTGTTCGACCCTTTTGGCCGCAGCGGCCTTCTCGCGTTCGGTTTCCTTTTTCTTGTTCTCCGCCGCATCGAGTTCCTGCTGATCGACCAGGGTCGCCTGGACCACCATCACGTCGGCACCGATCGGCTTGACCTCGTCGCGCCAGTCGACCTCAAGTATGAGGAACACGGCCAGGGCGATATGCAGCAGTATGGCCAACCCCAGGGCCACCGGATTGCGTCTGAGTACCGCAAGCATCGATTCAAGGTCCCTTGGCGGCCTGTTCGGGCGGCTGGGTGATCAGACCGACACTGGGCGCACCCGCCTGCTGGAGGATGACCATCGCCTGGACCACGCGGTCGTAAACGACGGCCTTGTCTCCCTTGATGAGCACCGGGATACCGGGGTTGTTCTTGATGATCGCCGCGCTCTTCTGCAGCAGCTCCTGCTCGTCTACCTGCTGACTCCGGTCGTCGTCATAGGTGATCGACAGGGTACCGTCCGACTCGACGCTGACGACCAATGGACGCTTTGCGTCCTCTTCGACCGGCTTGGCATCGGCCTCGACCAGATTGACCTTCACCCCCTGGGTGAGCAGGGGTGCGGTGATCATGAAAATGACCAGCAGCACCAGCATGACGTCGATATAGGGAACGACGTTGATCTCGGCCATCGGGCGTCGCGTTTTCTGTCTGTGGGCCATGGCTTAGAGACTCTCGGAACGCAAAGGACCGCAGAGTTTCTGCTGGCGAGGCGCGCAGTTACCGGCCGCAGAAAACCTTTGCGACCTTTGTGATCCTCGGCGCCTGGTGCATTCCTTGTTCATCGAATTCAACGCTTCTTCGCACGTGCGTGCGCCTGACGCTGCAGGATGTTGGAGAATTCCTCGACGAAATCGTCGTAGCGGTTCTCCAGGCGCTGCACCGAGTTGGCGTACTTGTTGTAGGCGACTACCGCAGGAATGGCCGCAAACAGGCCCATCGCCGTGGCGATAAGGGCCTCCGCGATCCCTGGTGCAACCAGGTTCAGGGTCGCCTGCTTGACGTTTCCGAGTGCATGAAAGGCATTCATGATGCCCCACACGGTGCCAAACAGGCCGACATAGGGGCTCGTCGAACCTACCGTGGCAAGAAAGGAGAGATGGCTCTCCAGGGTGTCTATCTCGCGACTGAGCGCAACCCGCATGGCGCGCCGCGCGCCCTCGACCAGCGCCAGTGGCTCCACCGCGTCATTCTCGCGCAGGCGTGCGAACTCGCGGAATCCGGCGTGAAAGATCGCGCTGGTTCCGCGAAGGGTCTCGCGATCACGATCGACCGCCCTGTAAAGGTCGCCCAGGTCGCCGCCGGACCAGAAGCGATTCTCGAAATCCTCGGCCTCACGCCGTGCCTTCTTAAGCACCCGTGACCGGTCAAAGATAATGGTCCATGACAGCACCGAGGCCAGCACCAGCATCGCCATCACCAGCTGCACCACGACACTGGCATGCAGGATCAGGCTGAAGAAAGAAAGGTCACTCGTGGGCATTTTTCAACTTCTCGCGAATAGGGGTCGGTATGGCGGTCGGGCGGAACCTGTCCGCGTCCAGGCAGGCCACCTTCACGGTCGCCCGCACCAGCACGGTATCGGGTGCGCGTACGATACGTTGCGCAAAGGTCAGGCTGACCTTGCTGGCCGCCGCGATCTCGGCCTCCACCACCAATGCATCATCCAGGTGCGCCGGCAAAAGATAATCGATTTCGACGCGCCGAACCGCGAACACGATCCCGGAGTCGCGCATCAATTCATCCTGTCCGAACCCATGATGCCGCAGCCACTCGGTACGCGCCCGTTCCAGGTACCTGAGGTAATTGGCGTAGTACACGACGCCACCGGCATCGGTATCTTCGTAATAAACACGTACCGGCCATTCAAAAACGCTCACCGCCATGTCCTGCTGTGATTGAGAGAAGGTCGAAAAGTTCAGTCATCTGCCAGATCGGCGAAAAGATCCGCGGCATCGGCACGCTTGGGCGGCTTCAGTCCGAAATGGACGAACGCGGCCCGGGTCGCCATGCGTCCACGCGGTGTGCGCATCAGGTAGCCCTGCTGAATCAGGAAAGGCTCGAGCACATCCTCGATGGTCCCGCGTTCCTCGCCGATCGCGGCTGCCAGACTGTCCAGACCGACCGGCCCACCATCGAATTTCTCAATCACGGCCTGCAGCAGACGCCGGTCCATCTGATCGAAACCGCTGGCATCGACCTTGAGCATCTTCAGGGCCGCATCCGCCACCGCCGCGGTCACTTCATCGTGCAACTTGACCTGCGCGTAATCGCGCACCCGGCGCAACAAACGATTGGCGATGCGTGGCGTACCTCTCGAGCGTCGCGCAATCTCCGCTGCGCCATCATCCGTGGTCCGCACACCGAGGATGCCCGCCGAACGGCGCACGATTCGGGACAGTTCGGATTCGGAGTAGAACTCCAGGCGCTGGACGATGCCGAAACGGTCACGCAGCGGCGAGGTCAGCAGACCGGCCCGCGTGGTCGCACCGACCAGGGTGAACGGCGGCAGATCCACCTTGATCGAACGTGCAGACGGTCCCTCGCCGATCATGATATCCAGCTGGTAGTCCTCCATCGCCGGATACAACACCTCCTCGACCACCGGGCTGAGGCGATGGATTTCGTCCACGAACAGCACATCGTGTGGCTCGAGATTGGTCAGCAGGGCCGCCAGATCACCCGGCCGCTCCAGCACCGGCCCCGAGGTCTGGCGCAGGCTCACCCCCATCTCGTTGGCGATGATATGCGACAGCGTGGTCTTACCCAGGCCGGGATGAAGATCTCCATCTGTTCGCGCACGGCGGGCTGACCGACGTAATCGGCCAGGGTTTTTGGCCGGATGGCACGGTCGATGGCGGCATCATCGGAGGCGGACTCGGCACTGATTAGGCGATCGGCATCTTGCATCGACTGATTATGGAGGAAGCGGGGCCCGGGTTCGAGGGGGCAAAAAGGGAAAACCGGGGGCAATTCGCCAGTCCCCGGGCACCTTAGCCCTCGCGCAGATCAACCCCCGCAACAATCGCCGGCACCACTCGGCAGTCGGTTGGCCGGGTCAATGCACTGCGTACAGGCTGCCATCGACCAGAAACGGGACGTCGCCGCCATTGCTGATCTGGATGAACATATTCCTGGGGCCGTAGATGTCGAACCTGGCACGGTAGCTGAGCACGCCATCCGGCCCGATCTGGCCACTGCCGATCTCGAATTTCAACTGGTCCACCGCCCCGGCAGGGCCAAACAGCTCCTGGATCGAGAACGGGGTACCCACGGCACCCACAAGACGCAGGGTGAGCCGGTATTCGCTATACCCGGTGAGGTCAAGCCCGCCGAGCGGCCCCATGGCGCTGCTGTGCGCCGGGATCTCCCTGGCCTCGAACACCGTCACCAGATTCGGTTTCGAGGTAACCGCGACATCCAATGACTCGTTTACGATCCTGACCGAGTGGGTTTTGCGTAGGAGTTTTTTCAGTTTCAACGGCTATGCCTCTTGCTTTGCGCCCGCCTGCAGGGCAATAAAAAAGCCGGCTGCACCAAAAACATGCGAAATCCCTCCATCGCGGTGAATGGGCAGCCCCCAGGCATTCGACGGGCAAGATCGGGGCCAGTGGCACGAGCTGATGCGGGGGAACGGCCAGTTATCCACTACCGGAGGCGGGCACGCCCCTGTGGAGGGTTGGATCTCGCTGGATTCAGCCGGCGGTACCCTTGAGTGCCGCCTTGATGATCGCCTCGGTGTCCATGCCCTCCTCGAACACCTTGCTGACCATGCGGCTGGCCTCCGGCGGCCGGTAGCCGAGCACCACCAGGGCACTCACCGCGTCCTGGTCCGCGCCTGCGGGTGCCGACATCGGGGGCGCAACACCATCGATACCCGCCACAGGCTGGATACCGATTTTGTCCATTTTGTCGCGCATCTCGACCACCAGGCGTTCCGCGGTCTTTTTGCCGACCCCGGGCAGACGGGTCAGCGCAGCCAGGTCGGC
>CAZCDY010000007.1:0-13306 GCA_964497145.1 uncultured Gammaproteobacteria bacterium | reverse complement strand
GCCTGGCTGAATTCCTCGGCGGTCATGCCCGAGAGCACGCCGAGCGCCATCTTGCCGCCAACCCCGCTGACTTTCAGCAGGGCACGAAACAGGGTGCGATCGGCCTCGCGCGCAAAACCGAACAGGACATGCGCGTCTTCACGGACCGACAGATGGGTATGCAGCGTCACTTCCTCGTCAGCGGCAGGCAGGACGTAGAAGGTCGACATCGGCGCCTCGATCTCATAGCCGACACCGTTTACATCAAGCAGCAGAAAGGGCGGCTGCCTGGAAAGGATCCGGCCGCGCAGACGCCCGATCATTGCGCACCCTCGATCTGGCGCCGGGTAGCGTTGCTGTGCGCATGACACAGCGCTATCGCCAACGCATCCGACTCATCCAGGGCCATCTTGCCCTGCATCCCGAGAATCACCCGCACCATATGCTGCACCTGCTCTTTTTCCGCCCGACCGTTGCCCACCAGGCCCTGTTTGACCGCCGCCGGGGTGTACTCGAATATCGGGAGCTCGAGGGTCACGACCGCACTGATCGCCGCGCCGCGTGCCTGACCCAGTTTGAGCGCCGAGGAGGCGTTGCGCGAGACGAATACCTGCTCGATCGCCACCTCCTGCGGTTGCCATTCGGCCAGGACCTCACGGATGCCGCTGAATATCTCTCCCAGGCGTCGCGGAAAATCCCCTGAGGCAGTGCGGATACACCCCGATCCCAGGTGCCGACTGCGCACACCGTCGGTCTCTATCAGACCATAGCCGGTCACCCGCGAGCCGGGATCGATACCGAGTACCCGGGTCACCCCGACTATCCCTCCAACTCCTCCATGATCTCCGGCGCAATGTCGGCGTTGCTGTAGACCTCCTGGACATCATCCAGATCTTCGAGAAACTCGACCAGGCGCAACAGTTTTTCCGCGTTGTCCCGGTCCAGGGGCGAATTGTTCTCGGCCTCGAAGGTCACCTCGGCGTTGTCTGGGGCATGGCCGGCCACCTGCATGGCCTCCAGCACGTCAGAAAAGTCGTCCGGATCCGCGTACACGTCCACCGACCCATCGTCATTGTCGACCACGTCTTCCGCCCCGGCCTCGAGCGCGGCCTCCATGATGGCATCCTCGTCGGCACCGGGACCGTAACTTATGATGCCCTTCTTGCTGAACATATAGGCCACCGAACCATCGGTGCCGAGATTGCCGCCATGCTTGCTGAATGCGTGTCGCACCTCGGAGGCGGTGCGGTTGCGGTTGTCGGTCATGCAGTCAACGATGATCGCGACACCGGCCGGACCATAGCCCTCGTAGCGGATCTCGTCGTAGCTGCTGTCGTCCTCACCGCCGGCGCCACGCTTTATCGCACGCTCAACCGTGTCGTTGGGCATATTGGCGCCGCGCGCCTTGTCCACCGCCAGGCGCAGACGCGGGTTGGCATTGATCTCGCCACCGCCCTCTTTTGCCGCCACCGTCACCTCGCGGATCAGCTTCGACCACAACTTGCCGCGCGCCTTGTCGGTCGCGGCCTTCTTGTGCTTGATATTGGCCCACTTGCTGTGACCTGCCATGCCACTACCTCATCCGTATACATTGAATCTTGCGCTGAATTGCGCGAATCGGGCGATTTTATCACCGCCAGCGCCGCGCGGCAGCGTTCAAGTTAAGACCCTGCCGGTCGACAATCAGAGGGTCTGCGGAAAGCCAAGAAAATGAAAGGCCCGAACCACCGACTCGCCACGGCGACCCTGCCGATCATGAAAGAGACCGCGCGCGAACTGCGCCGGCTGCTCGACCTGCGCTCGACCCGCAACCATCAGCTGCAGGACGTACTGCTACGCGATCCGGCAGCGGCGATTGCCGTGTTCCGGGAGCTCAACCAGGCACGTCCGGGGGCCAGTGAGACGGTTGCGGACGCCGGTCACGCAGTCTCGCTGATCGGCCTGGAACCGCTTCGTCGCCTGGTCGATACACTGCCCGAGGTCGCGTCGAGGAAAGACGGAAAAACCGGGATGAGCGGTGCAGAGACGGCCTACAGCCAGGCCGCACATGCCGCTTTTTATGCCAACGCCCTGGCCGAACACAAGGGTCCAGCGGGTAGTCGCGAGGTCCCTACCGCTGCGCTGCTGCAGAATCCCGCGATCCTTGCCCTGTGGAACAACGACCCCGAGTCCGCCCTGCGCGCCAGCAACGCCGTGCGCGACGGGGTGCCGACCAACGTGGCATTTGGCGCCGAGCTCGGCGAACCGCTGGAGGAGGCCAACCGGAGACTGGCATCGGCCTGGGCCCTGCCAAGTCTGGCAAAGCAGGCCATGGGCGACTGGGACGATTTCAATCCGCGACCCATGATGGTCAAGCTGGCAGACGGCCTGGCGCAGACCACGGCGGCGAGCTGGCAACACGAAGACAAGGAGACCTATATCGCCCTGTTGTCCGAATTCCTCGACCTGAGCCAGGACCAGGCCACGTCGTGGCTGCACCAGCAGGCAAGCAGCGCAGCGCGCTCACTGGGCAGATTCGGCTATCCGCTGCCCGGCTTCGAGCTCATATTCATGTCCGGCGAGGCCGGCGACCAGCATGATGACGAAGACGACCACTGGGTCCCGGTTTTCGGAGCACCCCGCCCGCAAGATCTGCCGCAGCAAAGGTCGCCGGCCACCGACCTGCACAGCACTATGGCCGACGTGATGCGCCGCATCCGCGCGCAGACCGGCAGCGCACGGGTGGTCTTTGCCATGCTCAATCAGGACCGCACCCGCCTGCGTACCCGGCTCGCACTCGGCGGCAAACCCGAAGACGGCCTGCGCAGGCTCGACCTCGATCTCAGCCAGAAAAACCTGTTTACCGCCCTGATGGGAAAACCGCAGAGCCTCTGGCTGAATCGTGACAATGCCAAGAGCTACCACGGGTACCTGCCACCTGCCCTGCGACGGCTGATGGGAGCGCATGGCGCTTACATGATGTCACTGTTTGTCAGGGACAGGCCGCTCGGTCTGCTGTATGGCGATGGCAGTTCGCTCAGCGAGCAGGGCTATCGTCAGTTTCGCGACCTCTGTCTGGAGGCCAGCGAGGCCCTCGGCGGGGGCGGCACGAGCGCACAAGACGAGCCGGAAAGCCAAATCCCTCGAGCTGCGTCCAGTTGAACCTGTCTGGCGGCCGTGCAAACATCCGCGCCCAGCCAGACCGGAGAACCAGGCGTGAGCGAACAGAACAACGTACCCCAACCCACCGAGATCAACCTTCACCGGAAGTCCCGGCTGCTGAACATCACGTTTTCCGATGGCAAGACCTTTTCCCTGCCGTGTGAATACCTGCGTGTCAACTCGCACGCCGCCGAGGTGACCAGCCGCGGCACCCCGGAAACCGGCAAAGAGGCCGTCAACATCGAGAGCATCGAGCCGCAGGGAACCTACGCGATCCGTATCGCCTTCGACGACGGCCACGATACCGGCATCTATTCCTGGGAGACCCTTTACGACCTGGGTGCCAACCAGGAAAAATACTGGCAGGCGTATCTTGACCAGCTCAGAGCCGCCGGCTACGACCGTGACGGCCGCCGCCTGGCAGGCGCATCGGACGCCGAACGCAAGCTGCGGGTGATGTACTTCGCCTACCTGGCGAACATGATGGGTAAAGAGTCGGAAGAACTGACGCCGCCAGAGACGGTGGAAGATGTGCAGCAATTGCTGGGCTGGCTGCGCCGGGTCAAGGGCGACCGCGGCTACCTTTTTGCCGACCAACACGTGCGGGTGACGGTCAACAAGCAGTTCGCGGAACCCTTCACGCGCCTGGATCCGGGTGACGAGGTCGCGATCGTTCCCAACTCGCCCAATCCGCCAGCCCCACCGCCGCAGCCAAAACGCCACAGTGACGACTGGTAGTCCATAAAAAACCCGCCTGTCTCGGCGGGTCTCCAAGCATTCGAACCGCAAATCGGGCCGTGTCCGGGCCCGGCGTACAGATAGCGTTCAGGTGACGAGTTTCTTTGCCTGTTCCACCCACTTATCCCGGTTGATGCGCCCGGTGAACTTGATGATCTCTTCCTCCAGGTGCGCGATGTCCTTGTCGCTGAGTTCCGCGATCTGCTGCAGGCTATGGATACCGGAGTCCTTGAGTCGCTTCTCCAGCCCCGGGCCGATTCCGGCGATCTGTTTGAGATCATCGTGAGCCTTGCTCGATTTGGCCGGGGTCTTTTTGGCTTTGGCCGCGGGTTTGGCCTTTTTCTTCTCAGGTTCAGCTTCGGTGGCAGTCTCAACAGCCTCGGCAAAGGCCCCTAGATCCGCGAACCAGTGGCTCCAAAGCCGCTGCTGGGTCTCGATGGACTTTTCCATCGCTTTCTCGATCTGGTCCGACAGCTTGGTGACTTCCTTGCTCGAGAGCTTTTTGACCTTGGTCATATCCGACCAGTCTTCCAGCAAACCCATCTGGCGCTGAATGGATTCCTGCACAGCGGCTTGCCACTGCCCGAAATCGGGCAGCGTACCAGCCTTTCCACCAGTCCCTCCGAGCACCTGCAACCACTGCTCCCACAACCGGTTTTGGGTGTCCAGCCAGCGCTGGGTGGAATTCCTGGCCTCGGAACTGAGTTCGGCGAACAGCTTCGGTTTCAGCTTCTTTCCGCTGGCCCGTTCTGACCATTGGTCCAGCCATTCACGCTGGAGCTCCAACGAATGACTGACGGACTCCTGCACCAAGTCATTCACATTTTCAAGCGTCTTCTGCTGCCATTCGTTCATACCCTTTGGAAATGGCGCACCAGGAAACTTGGCCATGGAATCCTTCCACAACTGATCCTGCATACTGTGCAGATTCTTGAAAATCCCCATGTAATCCTTGAACATTTGATTTCGCTCCGGTGGTTGTCTTAAACCTGACATAAAAGACGAGTATAGAAAGAATCCCAGACATTTTCCCCAGGTCAGTCTTTTGGCGGCGGGTCGACACGCTTCCCTATCAACGCCGCCGGCCTGTCCGGCACCCGGAAATCCACTCCCTGATGATTCTCCGATTGGTCCAGGACGTGGCACGCGCGGCGGCATCAGCAGCATCCATCCAGCGGCACCAGCGATGCTCTCCGGGATTCAGCCGGATGGTGCGGCGCGACGGCAGCTCCAACACGAACCAATGTTCACGATTGAAGCGCACAGAGGGCGCATAACGCGCCCGCCAGGGGGGAATAATCGGAAAACTGACCACGGTATGCAGGTCGGTCAGAAGATGACCGCCACGCAGCCCTGTTTCCTCTCTGAGCTCGCGTGCTGCGGCCTCTCTTGCCGATTCGCCCCAGCGTAAAGAGCCGGTGACCGACTGCCAGAAACCACGCGGCCGCGTGCGTTCCATCATCAGGACCTCGGCACCCGATGTCACCACCAGAACCAATACAGACTCCGGCCTCTTGTAAGGGCTTTCCAAGCTCTGCGATTCCCGTTGTAGGCACCCGCCATGACTAAAGATTAACAGCTTCTCGCCGCTGCCCACTGCAGTCAAAAGACAATTCGGTAACTTGAATGGCCCTCGATGGGAGCATTTCAGTGCCAGAGTGCACGGAGGCATTCACCCGGTCGATCCTGGACGAAATTGCCGGACCCCATTTCCTGCTCGATCAGGGGATGCGTATCGTTGCGCTCAATTCCGATGCCAGCCAGCTGTTCGCGTGGCACCAGGACGACGCCGAGGGCCAACCTTTTTCGCACCTTTTTAGCTCCACTGACGTTCAGCAGGCAGCGGGAACTCTGCTTAGCCAACCGAGTTGGCGGGCCGAGGGACAGACGCGTTCAGGTGTCAGTATGGCGGTAGAGTTCACCCGCTCCGTGGTGCAATCGACCCTGGGGCTTCGATACCTGGTGTCCGTCCGCGAACTCGATGCGCCACTGGGCAGCGCAGAACAGCGGCCTGCGCCGGCTACCGCAGCAAAGACCACACTGGACGCCGTCAGCGATGCCGTCGTGGAAACCGACGCCACGGGTGTTGTCACGTTCAGCAACCGTGCCGCGCGCCTCCTGCTTCGATGCAGTGGGGAGGACCTGCAGGGTAAGCGACTGGTAGAGCTGTTGCGCTTCCGCAATCCGCACCACAACGATCAGCTCGAAGCCGCTGCCTACCAGGTTCTGCAAAGTGGCGGCACGCTGCATTTCAATGAATCGGCCGAGCTGTTGCGCACAGAAACCGATACGGTCTGCATCGAGGGGAAACTGCTCGCACTCTGCGACCGGCATGGAGTCATCAACGGATGTGCAGCCATCATGCGCGACCTGTCCACCGAGCGCAGGATGCAGGCGGTGCTCTCATTCAAGGCCAGTCACGACGAACTGACCGGGCTCATCAACCGGCGCGAGTTTGAACATCGCCTGCATGAACTGATCCTGCGCGGCGGTTCGGCAAAGGAAGCCAATTCCGTCCTGATCATCGACCTGGACCGGTTCAAACTGGTCAACGACAGCCATGGACATATCGCCGGTGACCTGCTGCTGCGCCAGTTTGCCGAGACCCTGCTTACCGGTATCCGCGGCAATGACACCCTGGCCAGAACCGGCGGTGACCGCTTCGCCGTGTTGCTGCCCGGCTGCAATGGCGAACGCGCCAGGAAAATCGCCGACTCGCTGCACGGCATTGCCACCGCATTCCGCTTCGCCTGGCAGGATAAACAGATCCAGTTAGGTGTCTCGATCGGTGTGGTGACCATCGACCAGGAGATGTTCGGCCCAGGCGACGTGGTCACCGCAGCCGATGCAGCGCTGCTGGTGGCGAAGGAAAACGGACGCAACCGCATCGTCGTGTATCAATCGCAAGGGCCGGAGGAACGGCGGCGGCGCGGCGAGGTCCTGTGGGCCAACCGGATCCGGGACGCCCTGGACAGGGATCGGCTAAGGCTGTACTGCCAACCGATCGTTCCGCTCAACCCTGCCGGCAAAGGCGGATGGAGCTGCGAGGTCCTGGTGCGCATGCTCGATGATCGCGACGAGTTGATCCCGCCGATGGCCTTTATACCTGCCGCGGAGCGCTACGACCTGATGCCGCTGGTCGACCGCTGGGTGATCGAGGCCGTCATCAAACATTGGCAGAGCCGGCGCGGGATCTTCGACCGGATCGAAAAATGCAACATCAACCTCAGCGGACAGTCACTGGCGCAGGAGGGTTTCCTCGAACTTATCCTCAATGCATTCGATAACAGCGGATTTCCGCCCGCGATGGCCTGCTTCGAGATCACCGAGACGGCTGTGGTTGCCAACATGACGAACGCACAACGGCTGATCCGCGAACTGTCGGCACGCGGCTGCCGCTTTGCCCTGGATGACTTCGGTAGTGGCCTGTCGTCGTTTACCTATCTCAAGCACCTGCCGGTCGACTACCTGAAGATCGACGGCAGTTTTGTGCGCGATATGCTGAGCGAGCCGATCGACGCGGCCATGGTCCGGGCCATCGCGGACATCGGCCACACGCTGGGGCTGAAGACCATCGCCGAGTTCGTCGAGAACGACGCCCTGATAGCCGCACTCGCTGGTGCCGGTGTGGACTACGCTCAGGGCTTCGGTGTCCAGCGGCCCTTCCCGCTCAGCGAGCTGTCAGGCTACCTGCCGCAGCAGCTCGGGTCATGAATCCCGACATCAGCCTTCGGTCGACGCATCTGCCGTCGGCACTGCCTCCACCTGCGGGCGCCGCACACGCAGATGCAGATCCCGCAACTGCCCCTGCGACACCTCGGAGGGAGCCTGGGTCAGCAGACAGTTCGCATTCTGAGTCTTGGGGAACGCCATGACCTCACGGATCGAGCTCGCGCCGCTCATCAGCATCACCAGCCGGTCCAGGCCAAAGGCAAGGCCACCGTGCGGCGGGCAGCCATATTTCAGCGCGGTCAGCAGGAAGCCGAATTTCTCCTGCGCCTCTTCTTCTTCAATGCCCAGCAGATGGAACACCTGTTCCTGCACGCTCTCCTGGTGAATACGAATCGAGCCACCACCCAGTTCGGTGCCGTTGAGCACCATGTCATAGGCACGCGACAGGCACTCGCCGGGCGCACTGTCGAGCAGCTCGACCTGGTCTGCCTTGGGTGCCGTGAAAGGATGGTGCAAGGCCTGCCAGCGTGCCTCACCCTCGTCCCATTCGAACATCGGGAAATCGACCACCCAGACCGGATTCCAACCGTCTGACATCAGATCGAGATCCTTGCCAAGCTTGACCCGCAATGCACCCATCGCCTCGTTGACCACATTCGCCTTGTCTGCGCCAAAGAAGATCAGATCACCGTTCTCGGCCGCGGTGCGTTGCATGATTCCGGAGACGGCGCTGTCCGGCAGGAACTTGAGGATCGGCGACTGCAGGCCGTCACGTCCCTGCGCCACGTCATTCACCTTCACGTAGGCCAGCCCACGGGCACCGTAGATGCCGACAAATTTGGTGTATTCGTCAATGTCCTTGCGGCTGATCGTTGCGCCGTTCGGTACCCGCATGGCGACCACCCGCCCTTTCGGGTCCTTGGCCGGACCGGCAAATACCTTGAACTCGACATCGTCCATCAGATCTGCGATGTCGACCAGTTCCAGCGCGCACCGCAGATCGGGGCGGTCGGAGCCAAAGCGCCGTATCGCCTCCGCATAGCTCATGCGCGGGAAGGGGTCCGGCAGCTGCACGCCCAGGGCGGTGCTGAACAGCTCGCGGATCATGCCCTCCATCAGGGTCATGATCTCGTCTTCATCCATGAACGACATCTCGAGATCGAGCTGGGTAAACTCGGGCTGGCGGTCGGCGCGCAGGTCCTCGTCACGGAAGCAGCGGACGATCTGGTAGTACCGATCCATGCCGGACATCATCAACAGCTGCTTGAACAGCTGAGGCGACTGCGGCAGGGCAAAAAACCTGCCGGCATGGATACGGCTCGGGACCAGATAATCGCGCGCCCCCTCGGGCGTTGCCTTGGTCAGCATCGGGGTCTCGATGTCGAGAAACCCATGATCATCCAGGTAACGCCGCAACGTTCGGGTCGCAAGTGCGCGCAGGATCATGCGCTCCTGCATGACCGGGCGACGCAGATCGACATAGCGGTAACGCAGGCGCAGTTCCTCGGAGGTGTCCTCGTCGTCGAGTTGAAACGGCGGAGTCTCGGCCCGGTTGAGGATCTCCAGCTCCAATCCCAGCACCTCGACCTCTCCGGTCGCCAGGTCCTTGTTGACCGTTCCTTCGGGTCTTGCACGCACCCGCCCTTTGACCCGCACCACGAATTCGTTGCGCACATGCTCGGCTGTGGCAAAGATTTCCGGCAGGTCGGGATCGTAGACCACCTGCACCAGGCCGCTGCGGTCCCGCAGGTCGATGAAGATGACGCCACCGTGGTCACGGCGTCGATTCACCCAGCCGCAAAACTCAACGGTCTGGTCGATGTGGGCGGTATTGACTTCACCACAATAATGGCTGCGCATGGTGTTTTCCCGGATTCTAAAAGACGAGGCGCCCCGACTCGCGGAGCGCCCCATGAAGACTCAGTATGTATTCGCGATGGTCAGCTACAGGCGGAACAGGACCCCGTACCACAACTGTGACCGCCGGAAGATTTGCTTTCCGCGGCCTCGGTATCCTTTTTCCTGGAAGATCCTTTGAAATCGGTTTCGTACCAGCCGCTGCCCTTGAGGCGGAATCCCGCGGCAGAGACCAGTTTGACCAGCTCGGGTTCTTCACAGCCCGGGCAGTCGACCAAAGGCCCGTCGCTCATTTTCTGCATGGCCTCGAACTCGTGCCCGCACGACCCGCAGCGATATTCGTAAAATGGCATGTCATCAGCCTCGATTCAGGTTTGCTAATCGCCGGATTTTACCACAGCGGGAATTGGCGCGAAAAGTCGCGCATTCCAGCTTGCACAAACCGCCAAAAAAGGCACAAACGGGTCACAATTTGCTGGAAATTGATGTGATTCGAAGCTATTGACCATTTTTTGGCCAGGAAGTCGAACCCTCACAGAGGCAGGGTGGCGTGAACATTGTTGCGGTGATCCGCTAAACGCTCTTCCTCCCGCAGGTGGGCGACCAGACGCCGCATCTCCGTCAATTCATGCTCGGGCATACCGAAACGCAGGAATCTGTCGGTGACCAGCAGCAGTTCCTCGAGCCCCCGGCAGCGCTCATGGAGATAGCGCAGAGACATGGCGATATGGCGCGGATCGTTTCCCTCGGCGCGCATCTGCTCGGCCCCGGCAAGGGCAGTGATGAGTTCGGCTGAATCCGGCTTGTGCGTGTTCATGACTCATCCCGCTCCTGACGGTCCCTCAGCTGGTCGCTCTGGCGCCGCAACAGATGCCGAATGAGCAGCTCGCGGTCCTGTTCACGAATATGCGTGAATTCGATCCGCGCAACCTCCTGGTATCTGTCGGAGGGGTGATCCACCTCGGCCGGGGCGCATTCGACCACGGTACCGTAGATCATCAGGCCGGTGAACGAGGGAAACAGCAGCATCCGTATCTCGATATCGGTACCGGGCCCATAATGTTCCTCGACCCCCGCGCACATGCCGCCAGCACTCAGATTGACGGGCACGGCGGCCTCGGCCACCAGCTCGGGCTCGGTGGCGATGAATGCGCGGCCAATGACCTCGATTTTCTGGTCGATCGCGCGCAGATAGGCCGCGAGGTCCGAATCCCGGTTCTCGATGCGTCGCAGACCGGAAGTCATCTGCGCTGTGATCGCAGCCAGGCTGGATAACACGGTAAAATTTCCGGCCAGATCATGCTCCAAGCGGTCCAGACGGGCTTCGAGTTCCTCCGGTTGCACACGCCGCAGGCTCATGCGCACGGTGTCGTCGATCCGGAAGTAGTTGCGTCGGTCCTGGTCTGTCTGATTCTGCAGTTTGTTATCTGTCATTGCCTGTCACTCGCAGTTATTCCAACTGCAGGTCTTTCAAATCACGAATTTCGTCGTCGAGCCCACGGGTCAGAATCAGTTCAACACGACGATTCTTTGCCCGGTTCTGCGGGCTGTTGTTCTCCACCAGCGGTCGCGTATCCGCAAACCCCTCGACCACCACCCGGTCTTCAGAGATGTCCTCGTTACGCAACATGGAATGCAACACCGTGACCGCCCGTGCCGAGGAAAGCTCCCAATTCGAGCGGAACCTGCCGGTACTGATCGGGATGTTATCGCTGTGCCCGGCAACAGTGATCTTGCCAGGTTTGGCGGCCAACACCTTGCTGATACGCGCCATTACTTCATGGAATTCGGGGTCAAGACGTGCACTGCCCGAACCGAAAGAGCCCTTCTCCTGGATCCGGACGATGATGCTGCTCTCTTTCCTTTCCAGTGTAACCAACCCTTCCTGGACCTCCTGATCCAGGGCGTCCTGGAGGTCGGCCAGCTGCTCGGCAAGTTCATTCTGCAGGTTGGCCTCGGCTGCCTCTATTGCCGCCTGCCTGTCGAACTCCTGCTGATCCTGCTCCTTTTCTTTGGCCTGCTCGTCTTGCGCATCCTGCATCTGCAGATGTTCCTTCTGTTCCGGGCTGGTCTCCTGGCGTATCTCGGTTATCACCGACTGCTCGGCAACGCTCGGGCTCCATTCCTGCTTGATGACGCTGACGCCCATCACGATCTGGTTCGCAGGGATCTGACGCTGAACACCAAAGGCGTCTTTCATCGATTCGGCCATCTTTTTGAACCGCACGGCGTCGACGGTTGCAAAAGACAGCAACAGGACAAAGAAACACATCAGCAGGGACATCAGGTCGGCGAAGGTCGCCAACCAAGGGGGAAGACCGTCTTCGCACTTGGGGCAGTCATTGGCCATCGCTCAGGTCCTCAGGCCTGCTCGGTACGTTTTTTCGGGGGAAGATAGGTACCGAGCATCTGCTCGAGCACTTTCGGGTTCATACCCTCCTGAATACCTGCGATGGTCTCCAGTATCAGTGACTTGTTGGTCTGCTCCAGCTGGCTGGCCCGCCCCAGCTTGTCGGCCATGGGTTGTGCAAAGGCATTCGCGATCACCGCACCGTAGAGTGTGGTCAACAGGGCGACAGCCATCGCCGGGCCGATGGCCGCCGGATCGGACATATTTGCAAGCATCTGCACCAGACCGACCAGGGTGCCAATCATGCCCATTGCCGGCGCCATGATGGCCATGTTCTTGAACATGCGCTGCCCGACCTCGTGTCGTTGAATGGTCAGGTCGATATCCTTGCTCAACATCTTCTGAACCAGTGCGGGGTCGTGGCCATCCACACAAAGACTGACGCCTTTTTCCATAAACTCGTTGCTTATTTCCTGCCCTTCGAGCGCCAACAGACCGTTCTTACGCGCCACGTCAGCCAGGGCCACCGCCTCGTCGATGAGTTTCTTGGGGTCATCGACCTTGTACAGAAAGGCCTTCATGCCTATCGCGAATGAACCCAGAAAATCGCCCAGGGACACCTGCATCAGTGTCACCATGAAGGTACCGCCGACCACGATCAGGATCGAGGGCACATTGACGAAGAGCATGATGTCGCCGCCGGTCGCGATTGCGCCGATAATGATGCCGAAGCCGCCGATCAAACCGACGAGCGTAGCGATATCCACGAATGAACCTCCTTCCAAGCACCTCCCAGGACATGCGGCTGCCAACCAGGAGAAGTTATGAGCTCGGTAGCGGAAGCCCGGGCGAAAACTTTAGTTCTGCTTTTGTTAAACAGAGGCCCTTATGCACGACAGATCGGTATTGGTAACAGGCTGCTCCAGCGGCATCGGGCGCTGTGTCTCATTCGCGCTGAAAGAGCGCGGCTATCGCGTATTTGCAACGGCGCGCAGGCCAGAGGATCTGAAGCAACTGGAACAAGCCGGCCTGGAGGCCATCGAACTGCACATCGATGACCCGGAATCCGTCGCAAATGCGGCCGATCAGGTCCTGAGCACCGCTGGCGGGCATATCTATGGCCTGTTCAACAATGCAGCCTACGGCCAGCCCGGAGCAGTCGAAGACCTGAGCTGGCCGGTGCTGGAGGAACAATTGCGTACCAATCTGCTCGGCTGGCACGAACTCACGCGCCGAATCATTCCCGGCATGCGCCGCCGCGGCGAGGGACGGATTATCCACAACAGTTCGGTGCTGGGGCTGGTGGCCATGCCCTATCGCGGTGCCTATAACTGCTCGAAGTTTGCCCTCGAGGGCCTGGCCGACACACTGCGCCTGGAACTCCACGGCAGTGGCATCTGGGTAAGTCTTGTCGAGCCTGGCCCGATCAGCAGCCGGTTCAGGGAAAACGCCCATGCGAAATTCAAACAGAATATCGACGCGGAAAACAGTTTCCACCGCGACAGCTATCGCGCAATGGAAGGCCGACTGGCCAAAGAGGGCTCAACGACGGGCTTCACGTTGCCACCG
>CAZCDY010000006.1:1666-58425 GCA_964497145.1 uncultured Gammaproteobacteria bacterium | reverse complement strand
CCTCCCAGCCGAAGAACAGCTGCAGGAAGTTGTTGGCCATCACCAGCATCAGCATCGAGAAGGTGAACAGCGCGATATAGCTGAAAAAGCGCTCATAGCCCTCTTCATGTTCCATATAACCGATGGTGTAGATATGCACCATCAGCGACACGAAGGTCACCACGGCCATCATCATCGCGGTCAGGCGATCGACCAGGAACCCGACCTCCATTCGCAGGCCATCGCTGACCATCCAGGTGTACACCGTCTCGTTGTAGACCGGCGCACCCGCGAAGGCATGCTGATAGAGCACGTAAAGCGATAGAACACAGGCGATACCCACGCCGAGGATGGTGACCGAGTGAGCGCCGACACGCCCCACCTGGTTGCGAAACAGCCCCGCGATGATTGCGCCAGCCAGCGGCGCCAGAACGATGGTCAGTAGGATCGATTCCATCTCTAGCCCTTTAAGGTGTCCAGATCGGCAACATTGATCGTCTGCTTGCTACGGAACAGTACGACCAGAATCGCCAGACCGATCGCGGCTTCGGCCGCCGCCACGGTAAGAATGAAGAAAACGAAAACCTGCCCCGCCGTGTCACCAAGAAAATGCGAGAAGGCGATAAAGTTGATATTCACAGCCAGCAGCATCAGCTCGATACACATCAGGAGCAGAATCACGTTCTTTCGGTTGAGGAAGATCCCGGCCACGCTGAGTGAAAACAGGATGGCGCCAACCATCAGGTAGTCTGACAAAGCAATCATCAGGCCTTCTCCTCCGCATCCATTTTGATCACACGCAGACGATCCGTCGCCTTGACAGCAATCTGACTTGCCGGATCCTGGTACTTGCTCTCCGGACGCTTGCGCATCGTCAGGCCGATGGCTGCAACGATTCCAACCAACAGAATCACGGCGGCAATCTCGAACGCATACAGGTGCTGGGTAAACAGTGCCAGACCGAGTTCCTCGGTATTGCTGTACTCGGCAGACTTCGCTGCCGGAGAGGCGACCGAATCGAGTCCAAAGCGCTGAGGCCCGACCACCATCACCAACTCGACCACCATGACGACCGCCACCGCAATCGCGACCGGCGCATTGCGCACGAAACCGGCACGCAGTTCGGCGACGTTGATGTCGAGCATCATGACCACGAACAGGAACAGGACCATGACCGCACCGACATAAACGAGGACCAGCGCAATCGCCAGAAATTCAGCCTCGGCCAGCATCCACAACCCGGCGCTGTTGAAAAATGCCAGAACCAGAAACAGCGCCGAATGCACCGGATTCTTGCGCGTAATGACCATCACCGCGGAGACCACGAGGAAGGTGGCAAAAACGTAAAATAGAAATTTTTCGAAGCTCATCCTTACCTGCTCCCGGGGTTAGCGCACATTGGCCTGCGCAGCCCGGTCGGCCGCCAGCTGTTGTTCGTACTTGTCACCGATTTCGAGCAGCTTTTGCTTGGTCATGATCTGCTCACCACGGTTCTCAAAGTGGTATTCGTAGACCCGCGTCTCGACGATCGAGTCCACCGGGCAGGACTCTTCACAGAATCCGCAGTAGATGCACTTGAAAAGGTCGATGTCGTAACGCGTCGTCCGTCGGGAACCGTCATCACGCGGCTCGGCCTCGATGGTAATTGCCAGCGCCGGACAGACCGCCTCGCAGAGCTTGCAGGCGATGCAGCGCTCTTCACCATTCGGATAACGGCGCAGCGCATGCAGACCGCGAAAGCGTGGCGATACCGGCGCCTTCTGCTCCGGATACATCAGCGTGAACTTGCGCTTGAAGAAATAGCCGCCGGTTACGCTCAAGCCCTTGAGCAGTTCAAACAGAAATAGGCTGCGGATGTAATTCGTTATGGTCTTCATCGCACCGGGCCTCAGTTAAACCACCAGGGCATCCCGGTCACCTTCATGACCGCGACTACCACGATCCAGACAATCGTGATCGGAATGAACACCTTCCAGCCCAGGCGCATAATCTGGTCATAGCGGTACCGCGGGAATGTCGCGCGGAACCAAAGGAACAGGAACATGAAGAAGAAGGTCTTGATCAGCAACCAGTGGAAACCGTCGCCGAACAGGAATACGCCGTCCACCCAACTGGCCGGGAAAGGAGATAGCCAGCCGCCCAGGAACATCAGGGCGCTCAGCCCCGAGATCAGGATCATGTTGGCGTATTCCGCGAGGAAGAACACGGCAAAGGTCATTCCCGAGTATTCAACGTGGAAACCGGCCACGATCTCGGATTCGCCTTCGGCCACATCGAAGGGGGCACGGTTGGTCTCGGCCACCCCGGATATGAAATAGATTAGGAACAGCGGCAACAACGGCAACCAAAACCAGTGCAGCAGGCTGCCCTGTTGCGCAGCAACGATATCTCCCAGGTTCAGGCTGCCCGCAGCCACCAGCACACCGACCAGGGCAAAACCCATGGCGATCTCATAAGAGACGATCTGTGCCGCCGAACGTATTGCACCCAGGAAGGCATACTTCGAATTGGATGCCCAGCCGGCGATGATGACGCCGTACACACCCAGAGAGGTCATGGCGAGGATGTAAAGCAGACCCGCGTTGACGTCAGCCAGCACCAGGCCTGCATCAAACGGGAATACCGCCCAGGCAGCCAGTGCCGGACCAATCGAGAGCATGGGTGCTATCAGGAACAGCAGCTTGTTGGCGCCGGACGGCAGGATGATCTCCTTGAACATCAGCTTGACCGCATCCGCGATCGGCTGACCCAGCCCCCACAGGCGTTTGCCGAAGAACCCGACCCGGTTCGGGCCCACCCGTACCTGCATGTAACCGATGATCTTGCGCTCGGCGAGGGTGTAATAGGCCACCAGCCCCATCAGCGGCAACATGATGACCATTATCTTGATAACGATCTGGATCACGACCGGTATAGCCATCCACAGTTCAATCAGTGTATCCATCGTTACACCTTCTCCACGGAGACGGGACCGAACCCGAGTCCCAGCGCTTCAGAGCCAGGCACCGCAGTCGGTAGCCAGATACAGCCGTCAGGGACCGAATCGTCGACACAAACAGCAAACTCGGCGCTGCCGCCCCCCTGTGTGATTCGAACGGATGCGGAATCACCAACACCCAGCTCTTGGGCCGCGCCGGTGTTCATTCGCAGTGACGCGCCCCAGGCGTCGGGCGTAAGTTGCAGTGCATGCGCACGCCGTGACAGCGCGTCGACGGAATAAATCGGCACCCCGCCGATACGCTCCCAGGCAGCCGACTCGGTCTGTGGAGTTTGCCGGCCCAGGGTACCCACGGCATTGTCGGGCCGCTGGTCGGCGCATGCTGCCAGCACCTCGTCGCGCACCTCGTTCGAGCCGACGAATTCGAAACCCTCGAGATCGACCAGATTGCCGAGCACGCGTAGCACCTTCCAACCCGGCCGGGCCTCGCCCGCTGGTGCGGCGACGCCCTGGAAGCTCTGCGCCACACCTTCAACATTGACCAAGGTGCCTGAAGTCTCGGCATAGCCTGCTGTAGGCAACAGGATATCCGCGTGTGCCTCCAGCCAGGGTGTCAGGTAGCTGCTCAAGGCCACCACCTTGGCCGACTCCAGGGCAGCGGCCGTCAGCGCGGGATCGGCCACGTCCATCTCGGGCTCGATACCCACTGTCAGATAAAGGTCACGCGGCTGCTCCAGCATGGCGCGGGCATCCAGGCCGACCGTTTCAGCTGTGGCGCCCCCGGCGAGCCGGTGCGGGACTGCTCCCGCCATCCAGGCGCCGCAGTCATTGCTACCGCTGCCCACAAAGCCGAGCCTCACGCCCGCCGCCGCGGAAATCCCCGCGGCCAGTGCACGCAGAATCGAAAAGTCCGGATGCATGATCGCCGCGGTGCCCAGCAGCACAGCGCCCTGCCCTGCTGCACCCTTGAGTGCCTCGGCAATCACACGATGCGCCTGGTCGGGTTCAACGCGAACGCCCAGGGTATCGGCTCCTAGCGCCTGCGCCACACCGGCCAGTTCGACGCTCATCGCAGACGGGACGCAGACAATGTCAACATCCAGTTCGTAGTTGAAATCGTAGGCCACCGGATTGATCGCCATGACCTGGCCACCGTTGATGCACGACTGGCGCACCCGATGGTTGAGCATGGGCTGATCCTTGCGCATCCAGGACCCCACCAGCAACGTCGCCTCATTGGTGGCGAGATCAGCCACCTTCTGCCCCAGCCAGGGCAGTACCGGATCGCCACTGTCGCCACGAAAATCGCTCTGACGCAGACGATGATCGATATTGGCGCTGCCCAATCCACGCACCAACTGCGCGGTCAGGTAGTGTTCTTCCAGGGTCGCACTGGGTGAGATCAGTGCACCGATACGCTCGGCTTCAGTGTCCTTCAGTGCCTTGGCGGCGGCCTGCAAGGCCTGCTGCCAGTCGGTCTCGCGCAGTTTGCCATTCTCACGCAGCATCGGGCGCAGCAGGCGATCGTTGCTGTACAGGCCCTGATAACTGAAGCGATCTCGATCCGAGATCCAGGTCTGATTCACCGCCTCATTCTCGCACGGCACCACACGCATCAGTTTATTGCCACGAACGTGCATACGCAGGTTGCTGCCGACCGCATCGTGCGGAGCGACCCCATCGTGCTCGGTCAGTTCCCAGGCGCGCGCATTGTAACGCGCCGGCTTCGAGGTAAGCGCACCGACGGGACAGAGGTCTATCACATTTCCGGACAACTCCGAACCAATGCTGTTCTCGATATAGAGACCGATACGCATGTGCTCACCCCGGCCGGTGGCACCGAGTTCGCGCAAACCGGCAACCTCGCCACCAAACCGCACGCATCGGGTGCAGTGGATACAGCGTGTCATATCGGTTGCGATCAAGGCACCGATGTCCTCGTCGCGTACCACACGCTTGCGTTCGCTGTAGCGCGAAACATCACCACCATAACCCATGGCGACGTCCTGCAGCTCGCACTCGCCGCCCTGATCACAGATCGGGCAATCCAGCGGGTGATTGATCAGAAGGAACTCCATCGTCCCCTTTTGGGCCTCGCGCGCCAGGGGCGAGCGCGTGTAAACCTTCATCCCGTCCATGACCGGAGTGGCACAGGCAGGCAGCGGCTTGGGTGCCTTCTCCACCTCAACCAGGCACATACGGCAATTGGCTGCCACCGACAGATGCTTGTGATAACAGAAGCGCGGCACGTTGATACCGGCTGCATCGGTCACTTCGATCAGCATCTGACCGGGTTGTGCCTCCAGTTGCCGACCGTCGACTTCTATGGTGATGGTTTGATCTTCTGCCATGGCCTAATTCGATTCAGTTAATGGACGCCGAGGACGCAAGGAGCAAAGGGTTCGCATTGAAATCCTCGCTTTATCGCGTCCACACGATCCTTCATAACAAATTCTCGGCGCTCTCTGCGTCCGCTTTTCACACCATGCACTTCTTGTGGTCGATGTGATACTGGAACTCGTCACGGAAGTGCTTGATGAATCCGGCCACCGGCAAGGCAGCGGCATCGCCCAGCGCGCAGATTGTGCGCCCCATGATCTTCTTGGCGACGTCATCCAGCAGATCCAGGTCTTCCGAGCGACCTTTGCCCGCCTCTATCCGATGCACCACCCGGTGCATCCAACCGGTGCCTTCCCGGCATGGGGTACATTGGCCGCAGGACTCTTCAAAATAAAAGTAAGAGATTCGATCCAGGACCTTGACCATGCAATTGGTATCGTCCATCACGATGACCGCGCCGGAACCCAGCATCGAACCGGCCTGAGCGATACTGTCGTAGTCCATGGTCAGATCCATCATGACATCGCCTGGCAAAACCGGTGCGGATGAGCCGCCGGGGATGACTGCCTTGCAGGCACGACCGTCGCGCATACCACCGGCCATCTCCAGTAACTCAGCAAACGGCATGCCCATCGGTACTTCATAGTTGCCGGGACGGGCAACATTGCCGGATACGGAAAACAGCTTGGGGCCACCGCTGTTGGGCACGCCGATCTCGCGGAACCAGTCGGCACCCTGACGGATAATGTCGGGTATAGATGCCAGGGACTCGGTGTTATTGATGACCGTGGGGCGACCATACAGCCCAAACATCGCCGGGAAAGGCGGCTTGAAGCGTGGCTGCCCCTTCTTACCCTCCAGCGATTCCAGGAGGGCGGTCTCCTCACCGCAGATATAGGCACCGCCACCGAGATGGGAGTGGATATCAAAATCGAAACCGGAACCGAGAATATTTTCACCCAGCAGACCAGCCTCGCGGGCCTCGACAAGGGCCGCCTCAAAGCGCTCGTAGGGTTCCCAGAACTCACCTCGGATGTAGTTGTAGCCAGCAACACCGCCAATCGCGTAACCGCAGATAATCATGCCCTCGATAAGGGCATGCGGATTGTAGCGAAGGATGTCACGATCCTTGAAGGTGCCGGGCTCTCCCTCGTCGGAATTGCACACGACGTACTTGTCGCCCGGCGCGGTGCGATTGATAAAACTCCACTTGAGCCCCGTGGGAAAGCCCGCACCGCCGCGTCCGCGCAGCCCGGACTTTTTGACCGCATCGATGATCTCTTCCTGTTCGATCTTCTCGCTGAGGATATTCTTGAGTGCCTCGTAACCGCCCTCGGACTGGTAGGTCTCCAGCCGCCAGGGACGGTCCTTATGCAGTGTCCGGAAGCAAACTTCGTTCGTCATCGCCTTACTCCAGACCATCCAGAATCTGATCGACCAGTTCGGGCGTCAGGTTCTCGTAATAGGTATGCCCGATCTGCATCATCGGTGCACCGCCGCAGGCGCCCAGGCACTCGACCTCTTTCAGGCTGAACTTGCCGTCACCGGTGATCTGGCCGAAGCCGATCCCAAGGCGGTTACTCAGGTGCTCGAGGATATTGTCGGAGCCGTTGATCATGCACGATACGTTGGTGCACAGGCAGATCTTGTGTCGGCCAACCGGCTTGTGCTCGTACATGGAGTAAAAGCTGGCAACCTCATATACCGCGATCGCCGGCATATCGAGATAATCAGCCACCTGCTCCATGAGCTCCGTGGTGAGGTGACCGCCGTTCATATCCTGCACAAACATCAGCGCGGCCATACAAGCCGACTGTTGCCAGCCATCCGGATATTTGGCGATCCAGGTATCGATCTGCTCGCGGACCTCGGGCGTGAACAGAGATTCCTTATCCTCGCACTTGTTGACGCGCATCATCGGTTCACTGCGCATGCTCATCGATCAACCTCTCCGAATACGATGTCCATGGTGCCGATAACCGCCACCACATCGGCCAGCATGTGACCACGTGTCATCTCGTCCATTGCCGCCATGTGTGCGAAGCCCGGCGCCCGAATCTTCAGACGGTAAGGCTTGTTCGCGCCATCCGACACGATATAGCAACCGAATTCGCCCTTCGGGGCCTCTACTGCCGCATACACCTCGCCGGGGGGCGTACAGTAACCCTCGGTAAACAGCTTGAAGTGATGGATCAACGCCTCCATGTCGTCCTTCATATCGGCGCGTTTGGGCGGCGCCACCTTGTGATCACCCAGCATCACCGGGCCGGGGTTCGAGCGCAGCCATTGAATACATTGCTTGATGATCCGTGCCGATTGGCGGAATTCTTCAACGCGCACCAGGTAGCGATCATAGCAATCGCCGTTGGTACCGATCGGGATATCAAAATCCACCTTGTCGTACATCGCATAAGGCTGCTTCTTGCGCAGATCCCAGGCAATACCGGAACCGCGCAGCATCGCACCCGTGAAGCCCATCTGCAGCGCACGCTCGGGTGTCACTACGCCGATGCCGACGGTGCGCTGTTTCCAGATACGGTTATCCGTCAGCAGAGTCTCGTACTCGTCCACCAATCCCGGGAAACGGTCGATGAAATCCTCGATGAAGTCCAACAAAGAACCCTGGCGTGCAGCATTGCGCCTTTCGCCCTCGGCGGAACTACCAAACTGCTCGGTATCGTACTGCGGCATCTGGTCAGGCAGGTCACGATATACACCGCCCGGACGGTAATAGGTTGCGTGCATGCGCGCACCAGAGACCGCCTCGTAGCAATCCATAAGATCTTCGCGCTCGCGGAAGCAGTAAAGGAACATGGTCATGGCGCCGACGTCTAGCGCGTGCGTACCCAGCCACATCAGGTGATTGAGGATGCGCGTTATCTCGTCGAACATGGTGCGGATGTACTGCGCCCGCTCCGGCGCCTCGATCCCGAGCAGCTGCTCGATTGCACGCACGTAGGCGTGCTCGCTACACATCATCGAGACATAATCCAGCCGGTCCATGTACCCGATCGACTGATTGTAGGGCTTGCTCTCGGCCAGTTTCTCGGTGGCACGGTGCAACAGGCCGATATGCGGGTCGGCGCGTTCGATCACCTCACCGTCCATTTCCAGCACCAGACGCAGCACACCGTGCGCGGCCGGGTGCTGGGGACCAAAGTTCAGCGTGTAGTTTCTGATTTCCGCCATCGGCTTATTCCGCTTCCTCGGTTGAAGGCTCCGGCTTCCAGCCGGACTCGTAGCGACCGTCTTCGCGGATGACGCGCGGCACCAGGGTGCGCGGCTCTATACTCACCGGCTCGTAGATCACGCGGCCCTGTTCGGGGTCGTAACGCATCTCGACATGACCGATGAGCGGAAAGTCCTTGCGGAAGGGGTGACCGATGAAGCCATAGTCAGTAAGAATGCGGCGCAGATCGGGGTGGCCCCTGAACATGATGCCGAACAGATCGAATGCCTCCCGCTCGAACCAGTTGGCGCTGGTCCAGATAGCGACTACCGAATCGACGATGGGCTGATCCGCGTCGAGGAAGGCCTTGACCCTCAGACGAACATTGTGGGTCACTGACAGCAGATGGTAGACCACCGCGAAGCGGTTCTGCGGATCCATGTCCGGCAGTGCGCGGCTCGCACCACGCCCGAAACCGGAATTGGCCGCGTTGCTGGTCACCCACTCGGATTCACCGTAAGTCGCGTAATCAACGCCACAGACATCGATGCACTGCTCAAATGCCAGCGTGCGCTTTTCGCGCAGCAACTTCATCACCGGAATCAGTTGTTCACGTGAGACAGTCAGCGTGACCTGCCCAAGCGAGCGCTCCCATTGGCAGTCTTCGAGGTCCTCGAGGTGCTCTTCGAGAGCCTCCTCAAGCTCATCCAGGCGATCTTCTGGGCTCATCTAAATCGGTTCCAGAGGGATTAACGGGCTATTGTGTTTGTCTGTCGTATCTTGTTCTGCAACTGCAGGATGCCCCACAACAACGCCTCCGCCGTGGGTGGACATCCAGGGACATATACATCGACCGGAACGATGCGGTCACATCCGCGCACCACGGAGTAAGAATAGTGGTAATAGCCACCGCCGTTGGCGCAGGAACCCATTGAGATAACCCAGCGGGGCTCGGCCATCTGATCGTAGACCTTGCGAAATGCCGGCGCCATTTTGTTGACCAGGGTTCCGGCGACAATCATCACATCCGACTGACGCGGGCTGGGTCGAAAGACCATCCCGAAGCGGTCGATATCGTAGCGCGCGGCGGCCGCATGCATCATCTCCACGGCGCAGCATGCAAGACCGAAGGTCATGGGCCACATCGAACCTGTGCGCGCCCAGTTGATTACTCCGTCCAGCGACGTGGTGAAGAATCCTTTTTCGAGTACGCCCTCTATTCCCATTCCAGGGCCCCCTTCTTCCACTCGTAGATAAAGCCGACAACAAGAATGCCGAGAAAGATCATCATGGCCCAGAAACCGGCCATGCCGATTTGATCGAGCACAACGGCCCAGGGGAAAAGAAAGGCGATCTCCAGGTCGAAGATGATAAACAGGATCGCCACCAGGTAGTAACGAACATCAAACTTCATGCGCGAGTCTTCGAAGGCCTCGAATCCGCACTCGTAAGGGGAGTTCTTCTCGCTGTCTGGCCGATTCGGGGCAAGCACGAATCCCATACCGATCATCGCCGCACCCACAACGGCGCCAATGACAATGAATATCAGGACAGGCAGGTAAGTTTCCAGCATTCGATGCTCTCCCCCAGGCGGCAGCCCGCGCCCAGTCTTCTCAAGGACCGATTTTCGGGTGGGCACAAAGCATAGCGATCGGGACCGACCAGTGTCAAATTAATCGGCGGAACTATCTGTTTGTTTTTAAACGCTAATTATTGCGTTTACCGATCACAAAAAAACGGTATCGCGCACGGTGTCGCGATACCGTTCGTATGGTGCCGAAGGCCGGACTTGAACCGGCACGGCTTACGCCACTACCCCCTCAAGATAGCGTGTCTACCAATTCCACCACTTCGGCTTTAACTCTAAACCAATCAGAAGCTTACTCCGTTACCTGCGGTACGGCATCCGCCGCCGGGGCGGGGACAGGGGCCGGCACCTCAGGCACTGTCGGCAGATCGACCACGACCGGCACCTCGGGCTCTACCACCTCAACGGCGGCAGGCTGCACACCTTGCATCAGGGTCTCGGGTTCAGTGCTCTGCATCGCAAAGTAGGCCAGTGCCAGGCTGGTCACGAAAAACAGCGCCGCCAGTATCCCAGTGGTGCGACTGAGAAAATTCGAGGCACCACGGGCGCCAAACACACTCGCCGAGGCCCCGGAACCAAAGGCGGCACCCATATCTGCGCCCTTGCCATGCTGGATCAGGATCAATCCAACCAGGCCGATGGCCAGAAACAGGTGCACGACAACCAATACGGATTGCATCACAAAACCTCAATCATCAACGGTTCGCCGCCGAGCAAACCGCCAGAAAATCTTCCGCCTTCAGCGAGGCGCCGCCGATCAAACCACCGTCGATATCCGGCTGAGCCACCAGATCCGCTGCATTTTTCGGGTTCATGCTGCCACCGTACAGGATGCGCATACCTTCAGCCACCGGCTGACTGCTCGCCGCCAGACGGCCACGAATGAATGCGTGAACCTCCTGCGCCTGTTCCTTGCTCGCCGTCTTGCCGGTGCCGATAGCCCAGACCGGCTCGTAGGCGACAACGCCCTCTCCCACCATATCGATTCCGCAATGGGCGATCACAGCATCCAACTGCCGGCCAACGACCTGTTCGGTCACGCCCTGCTCGCGCTCTTCCAGTGTCTCGCCGACACAAAGGATCGGCACCAGACCGGCAGCGCGTGCCGCAGCGAACTTCTGCGCCACCACCTCGTCGGTCTCGCCGTGGTACGCACGACGCTCAGAGTGACCGATAATCACGTAGTGACAGCCGAAATCACTCAACATCGAGCCGGCAATCTCACCTGTGTAGGCACCCGATGGCTGCACCGAGACATCCTGGCCGCCCCACTTGATCGGGGTTCCCTCAAGCTGCGCCTGGGTATCCGGGAGATAGATAGCGGGTGCACAAACAGCCACTTCCGCGGTCGTCACCTGACCGATACCGGCCTTAAGCTCGGCCAGAAGCTCCGCGATGCTGGCTCGCGATCCATTCATTTTCCAGTTACCGGCCACCAACGGCTGACGCATCTCTCACTCCCCTTGAAATCAGGCGGCGTAGCTTAACGGCGGAACGCCGTCAAATCAATGCCGGGAAGCGCGGCCGTACCGATGACCGAAATCAAGCGGTAAGCTGGGCGCGCACCGCATCAGCAATCGTATTGGCATTGGCTGCCACAGTATTGGCCTCACGACCCTCGACCATCACCCGGATCAGCGGCTCGGTACCAGACGGCCGCAGCAGAACCCGGCCATCGCTCCCCATATCCGACTCGATCTCCTGGACCGCGTCGATCACCGACTTACAGACCATGATTTTGGCAGCCTGCGCGGTACCGAGCGGGACATTAATCAACTCTTGCGGAAACTTGCTCATGCCGCCCCTCAGTTCGCTGAGGCTCTTGCCGGTTTTGTTCATCTCCGCCATCACCTGCAAGGCCGAAACGATGCCGTCGCCGGTAGTTGTCCGGTCCCGGCAGATGATGTGACCGGACGGCTCCCCGCCGAGCGTCCAATCCTTTTCGGTCAGCCGCTCGAGGATATAGCGATCGCCGACAGCAACCCGTTCGAACCCAATCCCGAGCTCGCGCAGCGCTACCTCCAGACCAAGGTTGCTCATGTGGGTACCGACAATGTTGCCCTCAAGGCCGCCATTCGACAGACGCGATCGAGCGATGACATACAGGATCTCGTCACCGTCGACGATCTCACCGTTGCTGTCGACCATGATCACGCGATCACCGTCGCCATCGAGCGCAACCCCCAGGTCGGCGCCATTGACCCGCACCGAACTGACCAGGGCCCGTGTATTGGTTGCACCGAACCCGTCGTTGATATTCAGGCCATTGGGCTCTGCCCCTATGGTGATGACCTCGGCACCGATCTCGTCCAATACATCGGGTGCGATATGGTAGGTCGCGCCATGTGCACAGTCCACGACCACCTTCATGCCGCGAAAATTCATCTTCGACGGTATCGTGCTCTTGCAGAACTCGATATAGCGTCCGCGGGCATCCTCGAGGCGTTGGGCCTTGCCGAGACGGGATGAACTGACCGTGGTCATCGGTTTGTCGAGCTCTGCCTCGATCAACTCTTCGGTCGCATCGGGCAGCTTGTTCCCACTGGCGGAGAAGAATTTGATGCCGTTGTCTTCATGTGGATTGTGCGACGCACTGATCACGATACCGGCATTCGCATGCAGTGTCCGGGTAAGGTAGGCGATCCCGGGCGTAGGCATCGGCCCGAGCAGCCGAATGTCCACGCCGGCGGCCGCCAGGCCGGCCTCCAGCGCGGCCTCAAACATATAGCCGGATATGCGGGTGTCCTTACCGATCAGTATCTTGCCACCCTCTCCATGCTGGTTGCCAAGGACGCGGCCCGCAGCCCAGCCCAGCTTGAGGACAAACTCCGGGTTGATGTGGCCTTCACCGACACGCCCTCTGATGCCGTCCGTTCCAAAATACCTGCGTGCCATCTCTATTCCTTCTTCAAGTCATTTCGACGTCGGCATCCGTTACCGCCCGCCACATCTTTAACGCGTCGACCGTCTCGGCGACATCATGCACGCGCACGATCCGGGCACCGCGTTCAACTGCCATCACAGCGGCGGCAACACCCGCCGCCAGACGCCCATCCACAGCTCTTCCGGTCACCGAACCCAGCATCGACTTGCGCGAGATACCCACAAGCAGGGGCAGACCGAGCGCTTGAAACACACTCAAGTCGCGCAGAAGCACGAGATTGTGCTGCAGCGTCTTGCCGAAACCGAAACCCGGGTCCAGCAGCAGGCGTCCTCGCGCAATGCCGCCGTCTTCGCACGCGGCGACACGCCGCCCCAGATAACCGATGATATCGGCAACCACGTCGTCATATTGAGGTGCCGTCTGCATCGTGCGCGGCCGGCCCAGCATATGCATAAGGCATACCGGCACCGCAGCATCGGCGACAGCCGCTATGGCGCCAGGTGCGCTCAGCGCGCTGACGTCATTGATCATACCGGCGCCGGCAGCAATCGCGGCCTGCATCAACTCCGGCTTGCTGGTGTCGATCGAAACGGGGATGTCCAGTTCAGCGTGAATGCGCTCTATCACCGGCAGCACCCTGGCCATCTCCTCATCCAGGGATACCGCCGCCGCACCGGGCCGCGTGGACTCGCCACCGACATCCAGGATGTCAGCGCCCTCAGCCAACATGCGCTCCGCCTGCCTCAACGCGGAATCGACATTACCGAAACGCCCGCCGTCGGAAAACGAATCCGGCGTGACGTTCAGGATCCCCATTACGCGGGGGCGAGAGAGATCGAGCGGTTTGCCGGCACAATCAAGCATGGATTTCAAAAACGGAGGGACCGGACGAAGATCACTCCGTCCGGCCCCTGGCTTGGGTTGGTCTATCGGTCGGCCTGGTGTGTCAGTGCTGCCCGGCCGGTCCACCGATTGGTGCATCGCCACTGGCGTCTTTGCCTTCGTCTGCCGCCGCGCCGCCTCCCGGATCAGAATCGGAACTGTCGTCCCAGCCCGCCGGCGGACGGGGGTCACGCCCTTCCATGATGTCGTTGATCTGATCGCTGTCGATCGTCTCGAACTTCATCAGTGCGTCCGCCATCGCATGCAGTTTATCCTGATGCTCGTCGAGGATGCTTGCCGCGCGTTCGTAGTTGCGATCGATGAATGCACGTATCTCTTCGTCAATGGCATGCGCCGTATCGTCTGACAACGCCTTGTGCTGGGTCACCGAGCGGCCGAGGAACACCTCGCCCTCGTCTTCACCGTAGGACAGCGGCCCCATGCGGTCAGACAGGCCCCACTTGGTGACCATACTGCGCGCAATATCGGTCGCCCGCATGATGTCGTTCGACGCACCCGTGGTCACGGACTCCGCTCCAAAGATCAGCTCCTCAGCGATACGCCCACCAAACAGGCTGGATATCTGGCTCTCGAGGTGCTCCTTGCTGTGGCTGTAACGATCCTCTTCGGGCATGTCGTCCATGTCGACCAGGCGCTTGTTGGCCCGGGCGGCAAAAAGGGCGGCCTCGTTGACCAGGTTGGCCAGATCGGCGCCGGAAAAGCCCGGTGTACCGCGTGCGATCAGGGAAGGCTTGACGTCGTCCGACAACGGCACCTTGCGCATATGCACCTTGAGGATCTGCTCGCGACCGAGGATGTCGGGCAGCCCCACGACCACCTGGCGGTCAAAACGACCAGGACGCAACAGGGCCGGGTCAAGCACGTCCGGACGGTTGGTCGCGGCGATCACGATCACGCCCTCGTTGCCCTCAAATCCGTCCATCTCGACCAGCAGCTGGTTCAGGGTCTGCTCGCGTTCGTCGTGACCGCCACCCAGACCGGCACCGCGATGACGACCGACCGCGTCGATCTCGTCGATGAATATGATGCAAGGCGCATGCTTCTTGGCCTGTTCGAACATATCGCGCACACGCGATGCCCCGACGCCGACAAACATCTCGACGAAATCGGAACCCGAAATGGTGAAGAAAGGCACCTTGGCCTCACCGGCAATGGCGCGCGCCAAAAGCGTCTTACCGGTACCCGGAGGACCGACCATTAGCACGCCACTCGGGATCTTGCCGCCGAGTTTCTGGAATTTCGACGGGTCCTTGAGGAAGTCGACCAGTTCCTTGACCTCGTCCTTGGCCTCTTCACAACCGGCCACATCGGCGAAGGTCACCTTGACCTGGTCTTCGGACAGCATCCGCGCCTTGCTCTTGCCGAACGACATGGCACCGCGCCCGGCCCCACCGCCCTGCATCTGGCGCATGAAGAATATCCAGAGCCCTATCAGGATGAACAGCGGGAACCAGTTGATCAGGATCTGCCAGAGTATCGACGGCTGCTCCGGCGGCTTGGCCCGGATCTCCACGCCGGATTTCAGCAGATCACCAACCATCCCGGGATCACTCGGCGACTCGGTAGTGAACCGGCTCCCGGAGGTCATGACACCATCGACGCGGCCATCCCTGAAGATTGTCACGCTGGCCACATTCTTACGCTCGACCTGTTCCAGGAACTTCGAGTAAGAGATCTGCGGCGCACCGGTCTTGGGTGCCGTAAAACTGTTGAACACAGTCATCAGCACAACAGCGATGATGACCCAGAGAACAATATTTTTGGCCATGTCGTTCACGGCGATTTCCTCATGCCTGATCGGCTTTGCTGACCGGTGACGCTAACCGGAAGCTGCTATGTTCGCATCCCGAGGATGCCCCATTATTCACAGTAATTTCGTAAACTACTACGAAAGATAGTTCCCGGCTACCAGATAAACCTCGCGGCTATTCGCCCGCGAGGCCTTGGGTTTGCGGGTCACCGCACGCCCAAAACGGGCTTTGACCTCGCGCATCCACGCATCAAAACCCTCACCATGGAACACCTTGCACACGAAACCGCCCCCCTGCCGCAGGTGTCCCTCGCAAAAATCGAGCGCCAGTTCGCTAAGGTGCATGGCGCGCGGCTGATCTACAGCGGCTACCCCGCTTACATTGGGGGCCATATCGGAAATCACAAGGTCTACCAGGCGTCCGTCCAGGACGTCATCGAGCGCGCGCAACGCCTCATCTTCACGAAAATCGCCCTGGATCAGGGTCACGCCCGGCAGAGGATCGATCGGCAGGATATCGAATCCCACGACGGCACCCTTCGGGCCGACCAGGTTGGCGGCGATCTGCGACCAGCCACCCGGGGCAGCCCCCAGGTCCACCACCACCTGCCCTGGTTTTAACACGCGATCTTTTTCCTGTATCTCCAACAATTTGTACGCCGCGCGCGAACGATAGCCCTCACGCTTTGAGCGCTTGACGAACTCATCGTTGACGTGTCGCTGCATCCAGCGATGACTGCTTTTTGATCGCGCCATGGTCGGAAGGTCAGGGGGGTCCGGAATGAAAATCAGCGGGGATTATGCCATTTTGACCCTTGCGCCACCGGAATTAAGCCCGACTCCGTGCACTGCTCGTCACATCCCGTTATAGTTGGCGCCCTTTTTTTACGGGCCTGGTCGATGAAACTTTCGGAATCTCAAAAGCGCCACCTGCGAGGTCTCGGCCACCACCTCAAGCCGGTGGTATGGATCGGCCAGCACGGAATGAAAGAGAGCGTGATGGCGGAGATCGAACTGGCGCTGGATTCGCACGAATTGATCAAGGTCAAGATCGTTGCCGACCGTGACACCCGCGCCGGCATCACATCAGATATCTGCGAGCAGACCCAGGCAGAGCAGATCCACTCGATCGGTCAGATGCTGGTCCTGTTCAGAAGGAATGCCGACAAACCGAAGGTCGTGCTGCCGTCCAAATAGCGGCAACTGCTGTCAGACGCCCAGCAGGCGCTCATAGACCGGTTGATAACGCGCTACAGACACCTTCCAGTTGCGTTCTTTCTCGACGAACTCCCTGCCCGCCCGACGCAAGGCGTCCCATTGCCCCCGTTTGGCAAACATATCCACCACCGCAGCGGCAAAGGCATCCCGGTCGCCCGCCCTGAACAAACTGCCGGTCACGCCGTCCACGATCAGTTCGCGATGACCACCCACATCGGACGCCACCAGCACCCGCTGCTGCGCCATGGCTTCGAGTGGCTTCAGCGGGGTCACCAGATCTGTCAGGCGCATGGGATGGCGTGGATACACCAGGACGTCAACGAGATCGTAGTACCGCTGCACCTGATCATGCGGCACCCGGCCGGTAAAGATGACGTTGTCACCCATGCCCAGACGTTCGGCCTGGGCCTTGAGATTCGACTCCTGTGGACCGCCACCGACCAGCAGCAACACCAGTTCCGGGACCTGCTGGCGAATCAGCGGCAGCGCATCGATCGCCAGATCCAGCCCCTCGTACGCATAAAACGATCCCAGAAACCCGATCACCGGCTTGCCCACAACACCCACCTCTGCGGCGAGTTCACCGTCATACCCGTCGGAATCACCGAAACTGGTGATATCGACCGCATTGGGAATGACCGTGACGCGTTCTGCGGCAACGCCGCGCGCGACGATATCCGCGCGCAATCCCTCGCAGATGCAGGTCACCGCGTCGGCGCGCTTGAACACATAGGTCTCCATCGCCCGGGTGAGCCGATAGCGCAGGCTGCCTTCGCTGGTAGTACCGTGATCCACGGCCGCATCCTCCCAGAAGGCACGACACTCGTAGACCACCGGCAGGCCGTGGCGTTTGCCGGCCGACAATGCCGCCAGTCCGTCCAGCGCGGGAGAGTGCGCATGCAACAGATCGGGGCGCTCCTGCTCGATGATCGCATCCAGTCGTCGCGACAGGCCACGCGCCACGTCGAGCTGATTGATTACAGGGATACGCGCCAGCAACGAGTCCCGCCCGGAGGTGCGATAAAACACCAGACCGTCGGCCATTTCGGGGTCAGGCCCCGCCAGCGGGTGTTTGCTGCCCGTCACCTGCGCCGTGTGCCAGCCACGAGCCAACTGCTGTTTGAGTATATTACGCGTTCGAAACGTGTAGCCGGTGTGGACCGGCAGGGAATGATCGAGAACGTGCAGAATCTTCATGCAAACGGGGTGGATGTCGCCGTCATTCGTACCGCACCTCGAGAATCTCGAACTCGTGGGTACCCCCCGGTGCATCCAGAGCAACCTCGTCGCCTTCGATCTTGCCGATCAGGGCACGCGCAACCGGCGAGGTCACCGAGATCTTGCCGTGTTTGAGGTCTGCCTCATCGACGCCAACGATCTGGTAGGTCTTCTCCTCGTCGGTATTGATATCGAGCAGGACCACCGTAGACCCGAAAACAACCTTGCCCGCGGCATTCAGGGTCGTCACATCGATCACCTGTGCGTGCGACAGCTTGGCCTCTATGTCCTTGATCCGGCCTTCGATGAACCCCTGCTGCTCACGCGCTGCATGGTACTCGGCATTTTCTTTCAGATCACCATGCGCGCGCGCCTCCGAGATAGCTGCAATCACGGCGGGGCGCTTGACGCTCTTGAGTTCGTTCAACTCGGCACGCAGGCTCTCTGCGCCCTGCAAAGTCATGGGATGCTTTTCCATTATCCTATCCTCGCCCGGTTGCCATCAGTCGCGCAGGTCACGCAGGCTGCTTACATTCAGTTCATCGGGTTGCTGGAGCGACAGTAGCACCGCCTCTGCCCCAGATATGGTGGTCGTATAACTGACCTTGTGCTGCAGGGCCGCGCGCCGGATGGACGCCGAGTCGACAATCGCCTGCTTGCCCTCGGTCGTATTGATGATCAGCACGAACTCATCGTTCTTGATCATGTCGACGATGTGCGGGCGCCCTTCCTTGACCTTGTTCACCACACTGCAGTTGATGCCCGACTCGGTGATGGTCCGACAGGTACCGCGGGTGGCCGATATCTCAAAACCCAGTTCGGCCAACTGGCGTGCCACGCTGGCGGCGCGCTGACGATCTGCATCCCGCACCGACAGCAGGGCGCGGCCACCACGCGGCAGACGCACGCTGCCACCTTCCATGGCCTTGGCGAAGGCCTCGCCGAAAGTCTTGCCCACCCCCATGACCTCACCGGTCGACTTCATCTCCGGACCCAGCAGCGTGTCCACGCCGGGGAACTTCACGAACGGGAACACGGCCTCTTTGACATAGTAGTGTTTGGGGATGATTTCGCCGTCGATACCCTGCTCCTTCAGGCTCTTTCCGGCCATGCAGCGCGCCGCGATCTTCGCCAGCGGCCGGTTGGTGGCCTTCGACACAAAGGGCACCGTGCGTGAGGCCCGTGGGTTGACCTCCAGCAGGTAGATATCGTCGCCCTTGATGGCCAGCTGGGCGTTCATCAGACCAACCACCTTGAGCGCGTGCGCCAGTCGGCGCATCTGATCACGCATGCGATCCTGGATAGAGGCACTCAGGGTGTAAGGCGGCAGCGAACAGGCCGAGTCACCCGAGTGCACTCCCGCCTGCTCGATGTGTTCCATGATGCCGCCGATCAATACCTCTTCGCCGTCACAGATCGCGTCGATATCGACCTCGATCGCGTCATCCAGGAAGCGATCCAGCAACACCGGCGATTCGTTCGAGACTTTGACCGCCTCGCGCATGTAGCGGCGCAGGTCGTCCTCGTCGTGCACGATCTCCATCGCCCGACCGCCCAGGACATAAGACGGACGCACGACCAGCGGATAGCCGATCTCGTCGGCCAGGCGTACCGCCTGCTCGGCCTCGGTCGCGGTACGGTTGGGCGGTTGCTTCAGGCCCTGCTCCTCGACCAGTTGCTGGAAGCGCTCACGATCTTCGGCCAGATCGATCGAATCGGGCGAGGTGCCGATGATTGGCGCGCCGGCGGCCTGGAGATCCTCCGCCAGTTTGAGCGGCGTCTGACCGCCGTACTGCACGATAATCCCCTTCGGATTTTCCCTATGCACGATTTCGAGCACATCTTCTAGGGTCAGTGGCTCAAAATACAGCCGGTCCGAGGTATCGTAGTCAGTCGAAACCGTCTCCGGGTTGCAGTTGACCATGATGGTCTCGTAGCCGTCCTCACGCATGGCAAACGCGGCATGCACACAGCAGTAGTCGAACTCGATACCCTGACCGATCCGGTTGGGACCACCGCCCAGTACCATAATCTTCTCGTTGTCGGTCGGCGCGGCCTCGCATTCCTCCTCGTAGGTTGAGTACATATAGGCCGTACTGGAGGCAAATTCTGCCGCACAGGTGTCTACCCGTTTGTACACCGGGCGTACGCCGAGATCGTAGCGCTGCTGCCGCAGTTGCGCCTCCGGCACCCCGAGCAGATCGGCCAGTCGCTTGTCGGCGAAACCCTTGCGTTTGAGCTGGAGCAGGCGCTCGGCATCCAGGGCATCCAGTCCCTCCTCGCTCAACTGTCTCTCTTCACGTACCAGGTCTTCTATCTGCACCAGGAACCAGCGATCGATCTTGGTATGCTCGAAAACATCCTCCAGCGACAATCTGGCACGAAAGGCATCGGCCACGTACCACAGGCGCTCGGCGCTCGGCTGACGGATCTCCGAGATGATCAGGGCACGCGCCTCTTCGCCATTGAGATCGGCGACAGGATCGAGGCCGGCCTTGCCGGTCTCCAGCCCGCGCAAGGCCTTCTGCAGCGATTCCTGGAAGGTACGGCCGATTGCCATGACCTCACCTACCGATTTCATCTGCGTGGTCAGGCGGGCGTCCGCCTGGGGAAATTTCTCGAATGCGAAGCGTGGCACCTTGGTGACCACGTAATCGATCGAGGGCTCGAACGAGGCCGGGGTCACACCACCGGTGATGTCGTTGCTGAGTTCATCGAGAGTGTAACCGACAGCCAGTTTGGCAGCGACCTTGGCAATCGGAAATCCAGTGGCCTTGGACGCCAGCGCCGATGACCGCGAAACGCGTGGATTCATCTCGATGATGATCATGCGACCGTCGTCCGGATTGATCGCAAACTGCACATTGGAGCCACCGGTATCGACTCCAATCTCGCGCAACACCGCCAATGAGGCATTACGCATGATCTGGTATTCCTTGTCGGTCAGGGTCTGTGCCGGCGCGACGGTGATCGAATCGCCGGTATGCACACCCATCGGGTCAAGGTTCTCGATCGAGCAGATGATGATGCAGTTGTCATTGCGATCACGCACCACCTCCATTTCATATTCCTTCCAACCAAGGATCGATTCCTCGATCAGCAGTTCGGAGGTCGGCGACAGATCCAGACCACGGGTACAGATCTCTTCAAACTCTTCGCGGTTGTAGGCGATGCCACCTCCGGAACCACCCATGGTGAACGACGGCCGGATGATGGTCGGAAAGCCGATCTGGGCCTGTACCTGATGGGCCTCTTCCAGGGAATGCGCGATCGCCGAGCGCGGCATGTCCAGACCGATCTTGCGCATGGCCTGGCGGAACAGATCGCGATCTTCCGCCTTGTCTATGGCCTCACGACTGGCACCGACCATCTCGACACCATGCGCCTCGAGCACGCCCTCGCGCACCAGGTCCAGGGCGCAGTTCAAGGCAGTCTGGCCACCCATGGTGGGCAGCAGCGCATCCGGCTTTTCCTTCTCGATGATCTTGGCCACCGTGCGCCAGGTGATCGGCTCGATGTAGACCGCATCCGCCATGTCCGGGTCGGTCATGATGGTGGCCGGATTGGAGTTGACCAGGATGACGCGGAAGCCCTCTTCCTGCAGCGCCTTACATGCCTGGGCACCGGAGTAGTCGAACTCGCATGCCTGGCCGATAATGATCGGTCCAGCGCCGATGATCAGGATGCTCTGGATATCTTTTCTTTTTGGCATGATTTATCAACCGCGAAAGGCGCCAAAGGCGCCGCAAATTCAAAAACCGGTATTCGCTTTCCTGACGTCCATTACGGCTAAGCCTGCTCCATCAGTTCGATGAAATGATCGAATACGGGAGCCACATCATGCGGCCCCGGACTGGCCTCGGGATGCCCCTGGAAACTGAAGGCCGGCCGATCGGTACGATGGATCCCCTGCAGGGAACCGTCGAACAGGGATTTGTGGGTCGCGCGCAGATTCTCCGGCAGACTGGCCTCGTCGACCGCAAAGCCGTGGTTCTGACTGGAGATCATGACGACGCTGGTCTCCAGATCCTGCACCGGGTGGTTGGCACCATGGTGACCAAACTTCATCTTGACCGTCTTCGCACCCGACGCGATCCCCAGCAACTGGTGCCCGAGACAGATACCGAAGGTCGGCATACCGCTGTCGACGATCTCACGAATTGCCGCTATGGCGTAGTCACAGGGCTCGGGATCACCCGGCCCATTGGACAGGAACACCCCGTCCGGCGCCATCGCCATCACCTCGGATGCCGGCGTCTGTGCCGGCACCACGGTGACCCGGCAGCCGCGGTCGACCAGCATGCGCAGGATATTGTGTTTGACCCCGTAGTCGTAGGCGACCACGTGAAAACGGGCGTCACCCGGATTGTGCCCGACGTGCCCCTCGCCCAGTTGCCAGGTGCCCTGGTTCCAGGTGTAGGTCTGCGCGGCGGTGACCTCCCGCGCCAGGTCCATGCCCTTGAGGCCGGGGAAGGCACGCGCGGCCTCAAGGGCCTGCCCCTGGTCAACGCCACCGGCCATGATGCAGCCGCTCTGGGCACCTTTCTCACGCAGAATTCGCGTCAGGCGACGTGTGTCGATCTCGGCAATACCGACGACACCATGTTGCTGTAGATAAGAGTCCAGGGCCTGTTCGCTACGGAAGTTGCTTACCAGCATCGGCAGATTGCGAATCACCAGGCCGGCGGCATGCACCGATGAGGACTCCTCGTCCTCCGAATTCACCCCGGTATTACCAATGTGCGGATAAGTCAGGGTCACGATCTGCCGACTGTAGGAGGGGTCGGTCAGAATCTCCTGGTAACCGGTCATGGCGGTATTGAACACCACCTCGCCGATCGCCTGGCCGTCCGCACCAATGGATTGGCCGTGAAAGACACTGCCATCTTCGAGAACTAGTATCGCCGGTTTGGTCATCATTTACGCACGCAAAACTCCGGCAGAGGCCCGCTCTGGGCGGTCTCGTCCGGTCGCTCGTCAAGTTGAAACCCGTGGACCCGCAACGCCATGTTGCAGTGCGCAATGTTACGGTAAGGCAAGCCCCGCTGTCCACGCCCAGGATTGCATTCTAACAGCCGGGGGAGCCGCTGTGCGCAAGCGCTGGGGGGCATCTGCCGGTTCCGGGAAGCCGGGATCGGGGGGCGACCTCAACCCAGATGCTGACGCGTCCAGGCGACGATACCGGAAGCGTCAAGCGCGCCGGACATGCGGTCAAGCTCCTGCCCCCGTGCAAACAGAATCATGGTGGGTATGCTACGTATGCCGAAGCGGGCGCCAATCGCCTGCTGCTGCTCGGTGTTGACCTTGAGCAAGCGCACGCCAGGCTCCAGTTGGGTCGCCGCCTGCTCGAACGCCGGCGCCATCATGCGGCAGGGTCCACACCAGGGTGCCCAGAAATCGACCAGCAGGGGTATGTCGCTACGCGTGAGCTGCGTCTGAAAATCGGTCGCGCCAATTTCCAGCGGCTTGCCTGCGAACAGCGGGGCCTTGCATCGCCCGCACTTTCCACCACCAGCCAGTCGGTCGACAGGGACACGATTGACGCCCGCACAATGCGGACAGACGACATGTCTGGAATTGCTCACCTGGGTCTCCCACATGCGATTGTCATAATATCTAGCAATGTGGGGCCGAAGCCGGTCCACTTCAAGCCCCTTTCAGGCCTTGAAAATTTGGCCAACAACCACATCTTCTGCCGTTGAAGACGCATTTTGGAGCAAGCAGGCATGGCAGATTCGCCCTACATTTTCGATATAGATGAGGCCAACTACGAACAGATCGTGCTGCAGGGTTCTCACCAGGTACCGGTTCTGGTGGATTTCTGGGCAGGCTGGTGCCAACCCTGTCAGTTGCTGATGCCTTTGCTCGCCAAGCTCGTGGAGGAGTATCAGGGGCGTTTCATCCTGGCCAAAATCAACACCGAGGAGCAACAGGCGATTGCGGGCCAATTCGGCATCCGCAGCATCCCCACCGTGAAGCTTTTCCGTGACGGCCAGCCGGTGGACGAATTCGCCGGCGCGCTGCCTGAATCCGAGATCCGCGCCTTCCTGGATAGACACCTGCCGCGCGCCTCCGACGGCAGCGTGGCACAGGCCGAAGAACGGCTGCATGCCGGCGATACAAAGGGCGCGCTGGCGCTGCTTTCGCAGGCCCGGGAGGACGACCCCGGCAATCCGCGCCTGCTTGTGGCCATGGCCCAGATCCAGGCTGCCAGCGGCGATCCCCAGGCGGCGGAACAAAGCCTGGCCGAACTCCCCACCGACGAGCAGGAAAAACCTGAGGTCCAGACGCTGCGCGCACAGCTCTTTTTCAATCTCATAGCCACGGACGGAGGCCCAGCCGCCGAGACAGCACAGCGCGTCGCGGACGCCCCGGACGACACCGGGGCACGCTACCGGCTGGCAGCACAGCAGGTGATGGCGAACGATTTGGACAGCGCGGTGGACAATTTGCTGCTGATCATGCAGAAAGACCGCAAGTTCGGCGACGATGCCGGCCGCCTTGCCCTGCTGAGGCTGTTTGACATGCTCGGCGAAGACCCTGCGGTCAACCGCTATCGGGCGCGCATGTTCAACCTCCTGCACTGATTGCTCCGCCCAGCCATCCCCTGCCAGCGACCGACCCATCCGGTGTCGGGTGCGGCCGGTTCCAGCCAACAGAGGAATTCGAGATATGACACCTGACGAACAAACCGCGATCGAAGCCGCCGCCTGGCGCACCCTGGTCGGGCACCTGCAGAAACGCCGCGACGTGCAGAACATCGACCTGATGATCCTGGCCGGGTTCTGCCGCAACTGCATGTCGCGCTGGATGGCCAATGCCGCGGCCAGCCGGGGTGTCGAACTCAGTGACCCCCAGGCCCGCGAGATCATCTATGGCATGAGCTACGAGGAATGGAAATCGAAATTCCAGGAAAAAGCCACGCCCGAGCAACTGGAGCGATACAAGCAACTGGGGCCGGACGATACCACCGAGTGATTCGCGGCCGGTTCAGCCTGACGATACGGGCTTGATGTCCAGCACCTCTGCCCCGGCCCCGGCAACCTGCCAGCGGACATTGAACCCAGCCAGCTGCACGCCGTAGATCCTTTCGGGCTCCGCCCCCTGGCGGTAGGCGGGACGCGGGTCCAGGGCCAGGACCTCCGTCACCAGTGCGCGCATCGCTTCAGGACTTCGCATCACCGCCAGGTCGTCTTCGGCCTGTGCGCTGAAACTCACGTCCAGTCCCGCCTCTGGGGCGCTGGGCGCGAATCCTCCCGTGGCCCCCGCCAGCGCATCCGCATAGGGCAGATAGGGCTTGATATCCAGGACCGGCGTCCCGTCCAGCAGGTCTATCCCGGATACGCGCAGCAGCGGCTCAGGCTGCTCCACGACCTTCTCCAGCCGGACCACCGACAGCCCCAGAGAATTCGGCCGGAACGGTGAGCGACTGGCCCAGACACCTACCTCACGGTTACCGCCCAGGCGCGGCGGACGCACCTTCGGGCTCCAGCCCCGGCCAACACAGCGGTCAAACTGGAATATCAGCCAGAGATGCGAGAAACCCGCCAGCCCCTGCAGCATGGCAGGGTCGTCGTAGGGTGCCAACATGCGCACCTCACCCACGGCACTTGGCGCCAACCCCGGTTGGCGAGGGATGCCGAACTTTTCCTCGAACGGCGAGCGGACCAAAGCGACCGGCTCCAGTTCGATCCTGTGTCCTTTTCTCGAATCCATAACTGTGTTCTTCTACGCAACCCGCGAAAAGGGCGCCCGGCATGTTGCTTGGCAGGCCATAGGAAACAAATGCCGGCAATTTTTACCGCTCACCGTAAAGGTATATCGGATCCGGCCGATAATTGATGAAATCGGAGGTTACACCATGACCCAGGCACAAGCGCAGATGCCTTGCTCACACGCCATCTCCCGCCAGCACCAGCCTTGATGCTTGCTGCCCTGCGCAAACCTCTGAGCCTGTTTCTGCTTATCCTGTTCGGGCAGATCGCGGTTTTGCTCGGCAGCCGGGGTGTCGAAACCATCACCCCTAACGACCTGCTGTTTGCCATTGGACTGTCTGCCGGGATCACGCTGATCTGGGACTACTTCGTGCACCGCCCGATCCGCCGGGGCCTGGGGCGTCTGGAGCAACGGTTGCGCAGATTCTCGGCCAATCCGCAAAGCGATATCGAACCGGCCACCACGGTGGCTGGCGAAGACACCCTCGGGCTCAACCGCCTGATCATGGCCAGACAGAAGCGCATTGCCGGCTACACACGGCGATTGCGACGCGAGCTCGCACGATTTAAGGCGATCTACAACCACTCGCATGATGCGGTGATGATCTTCGAGCCCCGCGACGGCAGGCTGGTGGACTGCAACCCGAGGGCGGCGGAATTTCTGAGTATGGAGCTGGACAAGTTCAAGGGAATACGGCTGGTCGAACTGCACGATGAAGACGAGTCTTACCTGCGCAACCTCGTCGATGACGTGATGGACAGCGAACACGGCAAGTCCATCCGCATCAACTATCGCTCTGGCGACGGCCGCATAGTCCCGGCCGAAGTTTCGGCTTCGCGGATCAGTCTCGATACCGGCAATCTGCTGCTGTGCATCGCGCGCGACATCAGCGAACGCGAGGATGCGGAACAGCGCATCCAGCACCTGGCCTATCATGACACCCTGACCAACCTCCCAAACCGCACACTGCTCACTGACCGGGTCAACCGCGCCCTTGCCCGGGCCCGCCGTACCGGCCAGATCGGTGCGCTGTTGTTTCTCGATCTGGACAAGTTCAAGCGGATCAACGATTCACTCGGGCACTCGGTCGGTGACGAGTTGCTCAAAGAGTTGGCACAACGGCTGCGCAATACCCTGCGTGAAGAGGATACGGTCGCACGCTTGGGCGGTGATGAATTCGTCGTCCTGTTGGAAGGTCTGGGCAAACAGCAGGACCTTGCAGTGAAGAAGGCCGGTGAGATTGCCGAGAAACTGCGCACCGTATTCAACGATGAATATCATCTGCACGGGCATGAACTGTACGTGACGGCGAGTATCGGCATCGTGACCTTTCCCCACGACGGTGACAGTGTGGATACCCTGCTGCGGCATGCGGATACCGCAATGTATCACGCCAAGGGGGCCGGCCGTGATGGTGCACGCCTGTTCGAACGGCAGATGGACGAGGCGGCCATCTCGCGGCTGCAACTGGAAAACGAGCTTCGCACGGGACTTCGCGAAGGGCAGTTCGAACTCTATTTCCAGCCAGTACTCGCGATCAAGGACGGACATGCCCTGGGTGCGGAGGTCCTGTTGCGCTGGCAGCATCCAACCGCCGGGCTGATCGCCCCAACCGAGTTCCTGCCCTATATCGAAAACTGTGCGCTGATGCTCAAGCTCGATGACTGGGTACTCCTGGAGTCCTGCCGCCTGCTGGGCGAGATCCAGCAAGATGATGAACTGCAGCCCCCTGAGTGCCTCGCGGTCAATGTCAGCCACCAACAGTTCCACCAGCCGGATTTTGTCGATCGGGTCAAACAGATCGTGGCCGAAACCGGCGCCGACCCGAAGCGGCTGCAATTCGAGATCACCGAAACCGTTCTGATAAAAGATACCAGGGATTCGGTCGAACGCATGAACGCGCTCAGACAACTCGGAATACGATTTGCAATCGATGACTTTGGTACCGGTTACTCATCATTGACCGACCTGCGCCAGCTGCCGATAGACACCCTGAAGATTGACCGTGTCTTCATCCGCGACATCGACAGCGATCCCAACGATGCCGCCATCGTCAGGGCCATCCTTTCGATGGCAAGGCATATCGGTCTCAATGTGATCGCCGAAGGGGTGGAGACGCGCGAGCAGTTGCGGTTCCTGCGCGAGGCCGATTGCAGCTATTACCAGGGTTATCTCGGTCGACCGCCTTTTTCGCGCGCCGCCTTCCGCGAAGAGCTTGCGTTCAGCGCTGAACTCTATGCGGTTGCAGCAATGCCCCCGCCTCTGTCCGCCGCGCATGCACATTCGGCAGCCCAGGGCCGAATTCGTGATTAGCGGCTCGCCTGCAACTGCTTGCGCCGCATTGTGAGCTGTGTTTGAAAGAACCGGATCATTGCCTTTTCATAGGCACAGTCACCATCGGGGCCGATCTGCGCCAACCGTCTCTCCAGTACCGCGATCTCTTCCTCGAGCCGACTGCTGGTCGCAATCCCCGAGTGCACATTCCGACGCCGATGATGCATGGGCACAAGTCTCTCTGACTGAATCCGGGGCTGACTCTAGGCCCTGCAGATGAATACGCGATGACAGCAGGAATGCAGAATCGAGACCGTTGCGCAGTCCCGCCATCGAACGTCGAAGGCCGGCCGCAACACAAACAAGCAGGTCCGGGACAGGCTAATCCCTGCGCAAGGCATCGCTGACCGCAATCGGCGTCGGGAAACGCAATACCACCAGGTAAGAAGAGATCAGGAAAGTCACCAGCGTGGACAACTGGATCAGGTAAGACGCCTCGGCACCGATGACCCCCTGCTCGAAAGCCAGCACCGCCAGCAACAAAGAAAATTCGCTCATCTGACCCAGGCGGTACCCCACCTCGTGCGATCGTTTTTCCGACTCGCCCGTGCGCAACAACAACCAGCGAAACACCGGCGGCTTCAGCAGCATGAGTGCGCCAGCCAGAACCAGGGCGGGCAGGATCACATCGTCGATGGCGCCAATATCGAAGCCGGCACCGAGAGAGAAGAAGAACAGTACCAGGAAAAAATCACGCAAAGGCTTGAGGCTCTCCGCGATAAACATCGCGATCGGGCTCGAGGCAAGCACAACACCGGCAATAAAGGCACCGATCTCGGCTGACAGCCCCAATAGCCCGGCAAGCTCAGCCATACTCAGACACCATCCTATGGTCATCAGGAAGATGTACTCCTGGATCTTGTCGAACCTGCGGATCAGCCGGATCAGGACGTAGCGTTCCACCATCCAGGCGAAACCGATCAGCGCGGGCAGTGCAATAAGCAGTTTCAGGATGTCTCCCAGCTGCATACTGCCCTGCGAACTGCCCTGCACGACCAGCAGCAACACGATCGCAAGAAGATCCTGCAGCAACAGGATGCTGATGATGACCTCGCCGGTACGCTGATGGTGCAACATAGTGGTCGGAAGCAGCTTCAGACCGACAATGGTACTCGAGAAGGTCGCCGCGCCACCTACCAGCAGGGCCTCCATTGAGTCAAAACCAAACGCCAGGGAGACCACATAACCGGCGCCGAAAAACACCAGCGAACTGAGCACGGTGACTTGTGTGGTCTTGCGCACCATGCGGATCAATTCCTGCGGCTGAAGATTCAACCCGAGCAGGAACAGCAAAAACATGATGCCGAATTCGGAAATGCTCCGGACCAGTTCCGGATCGCTCACCAGACCCAGTGCCGAGGGCCCTAGCAGCGCACCCAATAAAATGTATGCAACAAGCAGTGACTGGCGCGCAAACAGCGCGACCGTGGCAAAGATCGCCGCGCCGGTAAACACAAGAAAAACGGTAAAGACGATCGGGTCTTGCTGCATCGCTTGCCCTGACCACAAACACGAGTCCGCACGATAGCATCACATGATGACAAAAGAACACCCGCCCGGCGGCGGGTGTTGCAGCATGTGACGAAGCAGGCTTCGGTTACTTTGCGTGACTGAGCTTTATCGCCCCGGATGCAGCCTGGTCAGCCGGTTTCCCCCGCGCCTTCTTCTTGCAATGACTGCTCACCGAACGACCGTCTTTGCGTACATAGGCATTGACCCAGGCGCACTCTGCCATAGCCCCACAGGCATCCTGTTCCATTCCTTTACATTGACTGGCGGCAGAGGCAGAGGCAGACGCCGACACCACAGCTGCGAACAGCGTCACCTGAAAACAACGAAGGGAAGTTTTGATGAAATGCATGATGTTCTCTCCTTTGAACATGGACGGCACCGATCCTGGTGCCCGGGGAAAGTGTAACCCTGCAGTGCCGAACGACTCAAGTACCGGCTCAACGCGGACAATCCGACTTGCCGCAACGCCTTCCGTCGGTCCAGATCGCGCCCTCGAGTTTCACCTGATTCAGCGACGTTCCGCCCAGCCTGGCGCCGCCGAGATCCGCATAAGTCAGATCCGCATCGTCAAGATCGGCATTGGTCAGATCGGCGAGCCTCAGATTCGCCCCTTTCAGGTCGGCTGCAGCGAGATTGGCATACGAAATGTCCGCACCGCCAAGATCGGCATAACGCAGATCGGCTTTACCCAGATCGGACCCGGACAGATTCGCACCGCTCAGTGAGGCGCTGGCCAGGCGTGCACCGGCAAGAGAGACCCCCATCATCTGCGCACCGATCAAACGACAACCCTCAAGCGAAACCCCGGGGACGGGCACCGCCGCGCAATCACGTTCGCTTTCGACAGGCTCGCGTCCGATGAACGAAACCACGGCGGTAAGGACAAAGATCACCAGCAGGGTAACGATGATTGCACGGATCGCACGTATCCGATCACCTTTGCGCACCGCATCCTGTTCGGCCGCAAATCCGTTGTCATCAGTGCGCATCTGCAGGGGTATGACCTCAGGAACACTGCCCAGACGCCGCCACTCCTGGCGGTCCGCACTCACTTCATCATCCAGACCGAGCCTGTCCTCGAGCACGTAGTGCCGGACCTTGGTACTGTTGAAGGGTCCGCGCACAGTGGCGCCGCGGCGCACAAACCACTGCAGCCCGCTGCCTGTTGCCCTTGTTTCCGACATCTTTTTTCCCGAGTCGCGCGATATTGGATTTATCGGCATCGTGGCCGATAACTTGTGCACCACTGCGTCGCGACGATTGAAGAGTGAAGATTCCCGCCACACTGCAGCCACTGATCGATACCAGCCGCAACCCCGTCCCTTCCCTGCTCAAACAACTGCAGGTTGGGCAGACACTCGAGGCCAGGGTGTTGCAACAGGTAAAGCCGGGGCTTCTGCGTTTACAGATCGCCACCACGGAGTTGCTCGCGCGCAGCCAGGTGACGCCACCAACCGGGAGCCGTCTCAGACTCGAGGTACTCACGGGCCAGCCCGTACCCGAACTGCGCATCCTGCGCGAATCGACGGTGCTGGAGCGACAGCAACATGCGGTGCGGTCTGCGATGGCCCGTCAGCTGCCGCCGGGCGAGGTTCGCGGAGCGCTTGATGCCTTGCGCGCCCAGGCCCAGACGCCCGCACAACGGGAAAGTGTACGCCAGTTGGCCAACGTACTCCGGGGCACAGGGGTCAGGCTGGACCAGTTGACAGCAACACAACTGCAACGCGCAGTCGCACAAAGTGGGCTGTTCCATGAGGCCCGCCTCGCCGGCGCCCTGGCGCTCGACCCTGCAGACACCAAGACCCGTTTGCTGCAGCTGTTGGCACTGTTCAAAACGGGTGGACCGGCACAGCAGAAAAATCTCCCTCCACCACCGAGTGGGGCCGACGCGGCCGCCGGCGCACGCGAAACGGCCGCCGATTCCCTGTTTGGTCGCCTCGCACGTCTCATTGAGGCCTCGGTCTCGCGTATCCAGTTGCAGCAGGCGGCGGCCCTGCCCCTCGAAGAGGGTCCACGACAGGCCTGGCAGATCGACCTGCCGGTCCAGTTGGCGGACCAGACCCATGAGCTGATGCTACGCATAGAGCGCGAGTCGGCGAAAGATGATGAGAATGCATCAACCTGGGCAGTAAACCTGGCGTTTCAGTTTGACAGCATCGGCACGCTGCAGACCCGGATTGCACTCGCCGGCGATCGCATCTCGGCCACCTTCTGGAGCGAGCGCGACAAGACCTTTCAGCGCATCGAAGAGCGCCTGCCGAGCCTGAAAGCGGCATTCGAGGCACAGGGGCTTGAGGTTGTGCATCTCGCGGGGGTATTGGGTGCACCGGCGGAACCGTTGATCAGGGTACCGATGCCGGACAAACTGCTGGACGAGCGAGCCTGAATGAACGGTCGCAACCACAACGTCGGTGGTCACAGTGACGTTGCCATAGCTCTCAGCTACGACGGCAAGAACACCCCGCGAGTCACTGCAAAGGGCAAGCAACAACTCGCGGAAAAAATCATCGAAGCCGCTGAACAGGCCGGTGTCCCGCTCTATCCAGACCCGGAACTGGCAATGATCCTCTCTCAGATACCGCTGGGCGAGGAGATTCCCGACAACCTTTACAAGGCCATCGCGGAGGTGATCGCTTTCGCCTACATCCTGGCCGGAAAATTCCCCGAGAACTTCGTTCACCCCGACGATTCGGGATCAATTCATCCGGAATGAAGCGTTGCGCAGGCTCCTCAGTGTTCCAGGATCTGACTGAGAAACAGCTGAGTCCGGTCTGACTGAGGGTTGTTGAAAAACTCCTCGGGCTCGTTCTGCTCGATTATCTCGCCACCGTCCATGAAGATCACGCGGTTGGCGACCGTCTTGGCAAAGCCCATCTCATGCGTCACGCACAACATGGTCATACCGCTCTCGGCCAGTTCGATCATGGTATCCAGCACCTCTTTGATCATCTCCGGGTCGAGTGCAGAAGTCGGCTCGTCGAACAGCATGATGCTGGGATTCATGCACAGGCTGCGGGCTATCGCCACACGCTGCTGCTGACCGCCCGACAACTGCCCCGGGTACTTCTTGGCCTGCTCCGGGATCTTGACCTTTTCCAGGTACCCCATCCCGATCTCCTCGGCCTCCCTGCGCGGCATCTTACGCACCCAGATCGGGGCCAGGCAGCAGTTTTCCAGCACCGTTAGGTGCGGAAACAGATTGAAATGCTGGAATACCATACCCACCTCTCGGCGAATCTGATCGACATTCTTCACATCGTCGGTCAGTTCGGTGCCGTCGACGATGATCTGTCCGCGCTGATGCTCCTCAAGGCGATTGATGCAGCGGATCATGGTCGATTTGCCGGACCCGGACGGACCGCAGATAACGATGCGCTCACCCTTACGCACACTCAGGTTGATATCCTTGAGCACATGAAACTGGCCGTACCATTTGTGTACCTGCCGCAGTTCGATCATCAGCTTATCGGAGGCGGCAGGATCGGGGTTTGAATCGGACATCAGGGAGCCTCTGGTCTAATCGGTTAGCGGGAATGGCCGGTGTGCAGCTTACGTTCCAGAGCCATGCTGTAACGCGACATGCTGAAACAGAATACCCAGTACACAAATGCGGCAAAGGTAAGCCCTTCGATTGCATAACCGAGCCAGTTCGGATCGGCCAGGGCGGCCTCGATCATGGCCAGCATATCGAACAGGCCGATAATAAGGACCAGCGTAGTGTCTTTGAACAATGCGATAAAGGTGTTCACGATACCGGGGATGACCAGCTTCAGCGCCTGCGGCAGGATGATCAGCCCCATCGACTTCCAGAAGCTCAAACCGAGCGCCTGTGCGGCCTCGTACTGCCCCTTTGGAATCGCCTGCAAGCCACCGCGAACCACCTCGGCCATATAGGCAGACTGGAACAGGGAGATTCCGATCATGGCCCGCAACAGTTTGTCGAAATGCGTCCCTTCCGGTAGGAACAGAGGCAACATCACGGATGACATGAAAAGCACCGTGATCAGAGGCACGCCACGCCAGAACTCGATAAACACCACAGACACCGACTTTACGATCGGCATGGTTGAGCGCCGCCCAAGGGCCAGCAGGATACCCAGCGGAAAGGATGCGGCCATACCGACCGAGGCCAGGACCAGTGTAAGGGTCAACCCACCCCAGCGGCTGGTTTCGACATACTCCAACCCAAACACACCGCCGGAGAACAGAAAGAACGCAATGATCGGGTAACCGACCAGAACGAACAGGCCGAGCCAGAGCTTCCAGCGGAAACGTTCGATGAACAAGGGAATCATCAACGCAACGATCAGTACCGCGGCCAGGTTGATCCGCCAGTATTCCGCCTCTGGATAGAGTCCGTACATGAACTGATTGAAGCGGACGCCGACAAATACCCAGCAGGCGCCGCCACTGGTACATGCGTCACGAGAATCTCCAACCCAGTCGGCCTTGAAGAAAGCCCATTCGAGCAGCGGCGGAATCGTCATAAGGACGACGAAGGCTGCAACCAGGGTCAGGATGGAGTTCAGCCATGAAGAAAAAAGATTGGTGCGTAACCAGCCGATAACACCAACGTTGGTGATCGGTGGCGGCAGATCCGGATGCGGCGTATGTGTACTCATATAGGGCCTGCTACCTCTCCACCAGCATTTTGCGCTTGTTGTACCAGTTCATGAACATCGAGATCAGCAGGCTGATCGACAGGTACACCCCCATGGTCATGGCGATGACCTCGACCGCCTGGCCGGTCTGGTTGAGCGTGGTCCCGGCGAACACATTGACCAGATCGGGATAACCGATCGCGGTCGCCAGTGAAGAGTTCTTGGTCAGGTTCAGAAATTGACTGGTCAGCTGTGGGATGATCACCCGCATCGCCTGCGGGATGATCACCAGCTTCAAGGTCACGCGTGGCCTTAGGCCCAGTGCGTAGGCAGCCTCTGTCTGGCCGTGCGTGACAGACAGAATGCCCGAGCGCACCGCCTCGGCAATGAACGCCCCAGTGTAGATACTCAGCGCGAGCACCAGGGCGGCAAGTTCGGGAATCACTTCCATACCACCGCTGAAATTGAATCCTCCCAGCACCGGATACTCCAGGTGCATCGGCGACCCGCTCAACCAGAACACCAACAGAGGCAGACCCAGTATCAAACCAAGTCCGACGCTGACAATCGGGAACTGCTGACCGGTGTCTTCCTGCCGTCGGTGAGCCCATCGCGCAATGATGATGCTCGCCGCTATCGCGACCAGAAAAGCGACTCCGACTAACCAGAAGCCCTGATCGGCAACCGGTTCGGGCAAAAAAAGGCCCCGGTTGTTGAGAAACACGGCATCGCCCACATTGATGCTCTCGCGTGGACGTGGCAACGGACGCAACACCGCGAAATACCAGAACATGATCTGCAGCAAAAGCGGGATATTACGAAACGTCTCGATATAGACGGTTGCCAAGCGCGCCACCAGCCAATTGTGCGACAGACGCGCGACACCCATGAAGAAACCGATAAGGGTCGCAAAAAAGATGCCCAGGCCCGCCACCAGCAGGGTATTGAGCAGACCAACGAGAAATGTGCGCCCGTAGGTGTGGGTCTCGTCGTAGGGGATCAGGCTCTTGAGGATACCAAAACCGGCCTCGTTGGACAGAAAGCCGAAACCCGTGGTGATTCCCCGCCGCTCCATGTTCTGCAAAGTGTTACTGAGCAGAAAGTAGCCAAAGGCGAGGATGCCCAGGACCAGCAGGATCTGAAACAGGGCCGCCCTGAATGCCGGCTGACGCCACAGTGGAACCTTGCTTGCGGAGGTTTGCGGCATGTTCTGAGGGGCCATGGGTTCCCGCGATCGGATGCGTAAACGAAATGATGGGCCCCGGGATGCAAATCACACCCCGGGACAGCTTTCAGTCAAATGCGATCAACGGATCGGCGGTGCGTACTGGATGCCGCCTTTGCTCCACAGCGCATTCAGGCCACGCGAGATACCCAGCGCGCTGCCCTTGCCGACGTTGCGTTCGAAGGCCTCACCATAGTTGCCGACATGCTTGACAATGCTGTAGCCCCAGTTGTCAGGGAGGCCCATCCACTCGCCTTTCACGCCCTCGATACCGAGCAGACGACGCACGTTCGGATCGGTCGACTTGGTCTTCATCTCATCGACGTTTGCGGAGCTGACCCCAAGCTCCTCGGCATTCACCATTGCAAACAAAGACCATTTCACGATGTTGAACCACTCATCGTCACCCTGGCGTACCACCGGGCCCAGAGGCTCTTTCGAGATGACCTCCGGCAGCACCACGGCGCTCTTTGGATCTTTGAGCTTGATGCGCAGCGCATACAGCTGCGACTGGTCAGAGGTCAGCGCATCGCAGCGCCCGGCCTCGAATGCCTTGACCGTCTGATCCGAGGTATCGAAGGTGATCGGCGTGTATTGCATCTTGTTGGCGCGGAAATAATCCGCCAGGTTCAGCTCGGTCGTGGTACCGGCCTGGATACAGAACGAGGCACCGTCCATCTCCAGGGCGCTCTTCACACCAAGGTCCTTGGTTACCAGAAAGCCCTGGCCATCGTAGTAGTTGACGCCTGTGAAATTCAGCCCCAGGGATGTGTCACGGGTATAGGTCCAGGTGGTATTACGCGGCAGCATGTCGATCTCGCCCGACTGCAGCGCGGTAAAGCGTTCTTTGGCCGTCAACGGACTGTACTTGACCTTGCCTGCATCGCCGAAGATGGCCGCGGCAACGGCGCGACACATATCGACGTCGAGGCCGGTAAACTGACCTTTCTCATCAGCGGCCGAGAAACCGGGCAGGCCGGTACTGACACCACACTGAACGTAACCTTTCGACTTGACCCCATCCAGCGTCTTGCCGGCATGTGCCGTCGCCGACATGGTCAGCGCGGCGGCAATACCCAAGCCTATTGCAAGTCTTGAATTCATGATGTTCGATCTCCTCCCGTGTACACCGGGTTTTTGTAATTCAGATTATTTGACCACCATGCGATGGGCACGACACATGGCGTGACCATCACATGACTGACGCCCGAGTGTGTCCTCCCGGGCTGCAAGCGTCAAGGCAGGCGCAGCACCGAAACATCGCTGTCAGTATGCATTTAACTCGATTTCGAACCCGGCGACGTTGATTTGACCCATTGCGGTGCACCAAATTTAAAACGGTGCACGAATAAGAATCATCGCGACGACGGCAACGCCGTCATCAGTTCAAGCAGCCCCTGCTCGTCGAGCACTTCCACCCCCAGCGCCTTTGCCTTTGCCAATTTCGAGCCGGCCTCTTCGCCCGCAACCACATAGTCCGTGTTCTTCGACACACTGCTGGCAACCTTGGCGCCCAGGCCCTGCAGACGCTCTTTCACCGCAGCGCGAGGTTGCGTCAACGTGCCCGTAAGGACGAAGGTCTTGCCCGCAAACGGCAGATCCTGTGCCGCGGGCGCGGGTGCGGTTTCCGGCCAGCAGACACCGGTGGACTGCAGTTTGGCGATCACTTCCCTGTTGTGAGGCTGACGCAGAAAGGTAAAGACATGACGAGCCACCACCGGGCCGACATCCGGCGCCTCCTGCAATGCCTCCTCCCCGGCCGCACGGATCGCATCGAGACCTCCGAACTGTCGCGCCAGGGACTGTGCGGTTGCCGCGCCCACCTCACGGATACCCAGGGCGTACAGGAAACGGGCGAACGTAGTCTGACGCGATCTGTCGAGTGCCTCGACCAGATTTCGCGCAGATTTTTCACCCATGCGCTCAAGCGTGGCCAGGGCATCCACGGAAAGTCCGAACAGGTCGGCAGGATCCTCGATCATGTCCCGCTCGATCAACTGCTCGATCAGTTTGTCGCCCAGACCCTCGATATCAAGCGCACGGCGTGATGCAAAATGTTTTACCGCCTCCTTGCGCTGCGCCGCGCAATACAGGCCGCCGGTACAACGCGCGACGGATTCACCCTCGACGCGTTCGACCTCGGAACCGCACACCGGGCATTGGCTCGGCATGCTCACCGGAACCGTTCCCGCGGGGCGATGCTCCGTCAACACCCTTACCACTTCCGGTATCACATCACCGGCACGCCGCACATAAACGGTATCACCGACCCTGACGTCCTTGCGCTTCACCTCGTCCATATTGTGCAAGGTCGCATTGCTCACCGTGACACCACCGACGAACACCGGCCGCAGCCTCGCCACCGGGGTTACGGCACCGGTACGACCGACCTGGAACTCCACGGCCTCGACGGTGGTCAGTTCCTCCTGCGCCGGAAATTTCTGTGCGATCGCCCAACGTGGTGCGCGCGACACAAAACCAAGGACCTGCTGGTCAGTGATACTGTCGACTTTGAACACCACGCCATCGATGTCATATGCGAGGCTGGCCCGGCGCGCACCGATGTCAGCGAAATACGCAGCACAGGCGTCGAGACCGGTCACCACCCTCAGTTCCGGCGAGACAGGCAATCCCCAGTCTCCAAGCAATGCCATAACACCGCTGTGGGTCGCACCGAGGGGCGGGCCGACGATCTCACCCAGCCCATAGCAATACATGGCCAGCGGCCGGCTGGCGGTGATCCTCGAATCGAGCTGACGCAGACTGCCCGCGGCCGCGTTGCGCGGGTTGGCGAAGGTCTTTTCACCCAGCTCGCGCTGGCGGCGATTGAGTGCTTCGAACCCCTTTCGCGGCATGAATATCTCACCCCGCACCTCTAGCACCGGAGGCCAGTCATCACCTAACAGCCGCAGCGGGACGGAGGCGATGGTACGCACGTTGCGGGTGACGTTCTCCCCCCGCGCACCGTCTCCACGCGTCGCCGCCTGAACCAGCCTTCCATCCTCGTAACGCAGGCTGATCGCCAGGCCGTCGAGTTTCGGCTCGGCGACATAAGTGATTTCCTGGTCACGCTCGAGACGCTCGCGCACCCGACGGTCGAACTCCACCATCGCTTCGGCCGACAGTGCATTCTCCAGCGACAGCATCGGCATCCGGTGCTCGACCTCGTCGAACGCGGCCAGCGGCGCACCACCAACGCGCTGGGTCGGGGAGTCGCTGCTTACCAGGTCAGGATATTCGGCCTCGAGTTGCTGCAGACGCCGGAACAGCCGGTCGTATTCGCTGTCGGGGATCTGGGGTCTATCCAGCACATAGTACTGGTGGTTGTGGCGCTCGATCTGCTCACGCAGCTGTTTTACTTGCGCCCGCGCCGCATCGTCTGCAGTCAACGCCTGCTCCGCGCCAGCTTGATCTTGCGTCGGTGTTCGATGATGGCTTCGCGAATGTGCTCCTGCATCTGACGGGTCAGCTTGTTGCGCTGATCATCCAGCATCTCGCCGTGCAGGAGCGAAGCCAGACGCCCGGCCGTAGACAGCATCTCATCATAGATCTCCACACCGTCGCGCACACCCGGCAACTGGGTGAACAGCGACAACCCGGGGGTGGAAAAACCACTCATCTGGTCGGCCGGAAAAACACCCGGTTCGACCATGCTCGCCATGCTGAACAGGACCCGACCGCCCCCTTCATGACGGTGGTAGATGGACATGTCACCGAGCTGCATCCCAACCGCACTGCATGCCTTCTCGATCGCCGCGCCTGAAAAGGCACCGTCACGCCTGACCAGATTGATCACCACGATTTTGCGCTCCACCTCGTCGTAAAGTGCAGGATCGGTACTCAGGTAATCGCCGTCGCCGTGTGCATCGAAGTTGAGATCCATCGAAAACTGCGGGTCCTGGTCAGTGCCGGATTCCGACCAGTCACCAATGTCTGCGGGGTCGGGGTCGAGACCTGGTCGGGCATCCGGACGGTCCTTGCTTCTATCGACACGGTCCGGCACTTCTTCCACGCGCATCTCCGGGATCGACTCGACCGCGTCGTCCATGGTCGGCTCCGGACGCTCCTGCTCAACCGCATCGACCAGGGCAGGATCGACCGAGATTTTTTCGGGGGGCCGCCTCGATACCCTAAGATTCGGCGCAGACCGCTTGTAGCGGTCCCACAGATAGATCCCGACCACCAGCGAGACACCGAGCACCACGAGTATCAATCGAACGAGATCTGGATCCATTGCTGTCTGCCCGCCGAACCGTATAAAGCCCTGAGCTGCCTTTCACACAGGCAACGAAATCAAACCGCGGCCAAGGCGGCCGCCTCTTCCACATCCACCGAGACCAGACGTGAGACACCTGGCTCGTGCATGGTGACGCCACTGAGCTGATTGGCTATCTCCATGGTGACCTTGTTGTGCGTGATAAATATGAACTGCACGTGCTCCGACATTTCCCTGACCAGTGCCGAGTAACGCCCGACGTTGGCATCATCGAGTGGCGCATCCACCTCGTCCAGCATACAGAACGGCGCCGGATTGAGGCGAAATATGGCGAACACCAGTGCAACCGCGGTCAATGCCTTCTCACCACCCGATAACAGGTGGATGCTGCTGTTGCGCTTGCCCGGCGGTCGCGCCATCACCGTCACCCCGGTATCCAGCAGATCCTCCCCGGTCAGCTCGAGATAGGCATGGCCGCCGCCGAACAGTTTCGGGAAAAGGTCTTTGAAGCCCGAATCGACCCGGTCGAAGGTCTCTTTGAATCGCGTTCGGGTCTCGCGATCGATCTTGCGTATCGCATCCTCCAGGGTCGCCAGGGACTTGCTTACATCCTCATGCTGGCTATCCAGGTAGGCCATACGCTCACTCTGTTCCTTGAACTCGTCGATCGCCGCCAGGTTGATCGGCCCAAGGCGCTGAATACGGTTGGCCAGTTCCTCCGCACGCGTCTGCCAGGCTTCCACCGCCGCCCCCTCAGGGATCTCTGCACTGAGTTGCCCGGCTTCGTACCCGGTCTCGGCCAGTTGTTCCTCGAGCGTGCGGCTGCGCACCAGGATCTCCTGGCGGCCCATGCGCGTCTGATCCAGGCGGGTACGTTCATCCTGCACACGCTGTTCCGTGCGGTGTCGGGACTGATCCAGCTCGCGCAGACGATGATCGATGGCCTCCAGATCCTTGCGTGCCTGTGAAAGCCTGGCCTCGACGCCGCTGCGGGCCTGCAGCTGCTGCTCGAGTCTTGCCTGCTGTTCACCGATCGGGCCCTTGCCGGATTCGAGCGCAGCGTTGAGATCCGCACAACGCTGTTCGAGCTGGCTCAGCTGCTGCTGCATGCGTCCGATGCCCGAACGCAGAGAATCCTCGGAACTGCGCATGGATTCCACCCGCAAGGCGATCTCATGCACACGGTTACGCGCATCACTCGCGCTGCTGCGCGCCTCGTCCAGCCGGCCACGCAATTGATCACGCATAGCCACCAGTTGCTCGCGCTGCTTGCTGAGGTCCTCGATAGCGGACAGGGACTGATGCAAACGACTGCGGGCGCTCTCCATGTCGGCCGTTCCCTGTTCGACCTGCTGGCGCAGTTCTTCGGCATCCTTCTCCATGCCCTCAAGCCGATGCCGGATCTGTTCCGCGCGCGCGCGCTTGCCGCTGAGCAAGGCCTGCACCTCGGCAACCACGCGTTGGGCCGCCTCCATTTCCCGCTGCTGCGCCTCGCGCGCCTGCTCCGCCTCGACCAGTGCCTGGCGGTCGGCGGCCAGCTGTTCCGCCAATTGTTCGACCTTCGGCTCGAGTTCGCCCTGACGCTGCAGCAGCTCCCGTATCTCCTGCTCTCGCGCCAGTACCCCGGCGCGGGCATCGGAGCCACGCTGAACGCTGACCCAGCCGCGTCCGACGCGCAGGCCTTCGGTCGTCACCAGGCACTCACCGGGCGCCAGCTCACCCCGCCGACGCAGCGCCTCATCGAGACTATCGGCAGTCAGGATGCTGTTGAGCAGATAGGTCAGCTGGCCGGGCCCGTTGACATGGGTGGCCAGTGTCCCGGCCCGCGCCTCAGCCTGCCCGGCGGCGTCCTCGAACAGGGTGAGACTGCCTTCCGAGAGATCCCCCAGCGCGCCTGCTGGCCGTTCCAGATCCGCGACCATCACCGCCTGCAGCTGTTCGGCCAGCACCAGCTCGGCGGCCTTTTGCCATCCGGCGGATACCTCCAGCGTCTCCAGCAGGCGTTTCGCCGACCCCAGGTCCTGCCCGTCCAGCCAACGCTCAACCGATTTGCCACCCTCACCGCGCGCCGCCTGCTGCAGGGCGTTCAGAGAGGCCAGTCGACCTTTGAGTGTCTGCAGTTCGGCCCGGGCGCCGGCCAGTTCCTCCTGCGCCTGCTGGCCGCGTTCACGCAGGCCGGCAATGGACTGGATCTGCGACTGGACACGTTCCCTCAGCGTCAGCAGACCGGCCTCACCCTCCGACTCGCGCCGCTGGAGTTCGGTGATCTCTGCCCCCAGTGAAACATCCGACAGCTGTTGCCGTTCTTCCTCATTGCGCGCGAGGCGACGCCTGAGCTGCACCTCCTGCTGCTCGAGGTGATTGATCCGGGTACGCTCGACCTGGGCCTGCTGCGCCGGCTCATTGGCACTCTGATTGAACTGGTCCCAGTCGGCCTGCCAGGCGTGCATCCGCGATTCCGCCTCCTGCAGTTCAGCGGCAGCCGCGTCGGACGCGGCGCGCGCCTGTTCGAGCATAGGCTGATCACGCTCGAGCTCGCCCGCGAGCTCGGCCAGCCGGCTGCTGTCCTGCTGATTCAGCGTATCGGCCTGCGCCAGCGCCTGCCGTGCCTGCACCAGGTCGGCCTCCTGCTGCCGCCGCGCCTCGCGCGCATACTGAATGGACTCCTCCAGCCGGGCGATATCGGACCCGACCGCGTAGAACTGACCCTGAATCTCGTTGAACCCGTCATTGGCCTCGGCATGCGCCGCGCGCTGCTGCTCGATCTCGGCCTCGAGATTGCGCTGATCGGCTATGGCGGACTGGAGGCGGTTTTCCTGCTCGGCAATCGCACGGTCAAGTTTCTGCATGTCACCGAGCATGTCTTCCAGACGCAATACCAGTAACTCTGCCCGCACCCGACGCTCTTCCTCACGAAACGCCTTGTATCTCCGCGCGGTGGCGGACTGCCGTTCGAGATGCCTGAGCTGCTTCTGGACCTCTTCGCGCAGGTCGTCCAGTCGTTCCAGGTTCTCGCGCGTATGACCGATCCTGTTCTCCGTCTCGCGCCGACGTTCCTTGTACTTGGAGATTCCCGCGGCCTCTTCCAGATAGACCCGCAGATCTTCCGGCCGTGCCTCGATAATGCGTGAGATCATCCCCTGTTCAATGATGGAGTAACTGCGGGGCCCCAGGCCCGTTCCCAGAAACAGGTCCGTAATGTCACGCCGCCGGCAACGCACGCCGTTGAGGAAGTAGATCGACTGGCCGTCGCGCGAGACCTGGCGCTTGACCGATATCTGGCTGTACTGGGCGTATTGTCCGCCGGCACCGCCGTCGGCGTTGTCGAATATCAGCTCGATGGTCGCTGTGCCGACCGGCTTGCGGCTGCTGGAGCCGTTGAAGATGACATCCGCCATCGATTCGCCACGCAGCATCTTGGCCGAACTTTCGCCCATGACCCAGCGCACGGCATCGATCACGTTCGACTTGCCACAACCATTCGGGCCAACGATGCCGACAAGGTTACTTGGGAACAGTACAGTGGTCGGGTCGACAAAAGATTTGAAGCCCGCCAGCTTTATTTTTTCCAGACGCATGGCGCGCAAAGATACAGGATGCCTTGGCGCCGATACAAGACACATCTGACAGCTGCGAAGAAACTGCAGCACAATCTCACATCTTGATGTTTTTAATGTTTTTTCCGGACAAAGCTGAGGTGATTTTTGCGCCGAGCAGCCGCCTGCTTGCGTATAATTAGCCCCAATTTGCGACCCTTTACCAGGAATTAGCATGTCAACCCAGCCCAGCAAAGAACTGGAGACCTTCGACAATCCACGTCGGCAACGCGACTACACCGTCCGCATCCGCATTCCGGAGTTCACCTGCCTGTGCCCAAAAACGGGCCAGCCGGACTATGCCACCCTGCATCTCGAATACGTCCCGGATGCACGCTGTGTCGAACTCAAATCGCTCAAGCTGTACGTGTGGTCGTTCCGAGACGAGGGGGCATTCCACGAGGACGTCACCAACCGCATACTCGATGACCTGGTAGCGGCCACCGCACCCCGGTTCATGCGACTTACCGCCGAGTTCAACGTGCGTGGCGGCGTCTACACCAATGTCATTGCCGAACACCGCGCCCCGGACTGGGTGCCACCAATATCCGTGCAACTGCCCTGACCCCGGCCGACATGCAGTCAGTCGAGAAAAAACCTGACTGCTACGTGGGCCTGGACCTCGGAACCTCGGGCTGCCGCGCGGTCGCCATCGATGCTGATCGGCATATCCTGGCGCAGGCACGGACCCCGTTGCCGCCATCGCGGCACCCGGAACCCGGCACAAGCGAGCAGACCCCGCAAGACTGGTGGCTGGCTGTATGCCAGACCCTACGCAAGCTCACCGCAGACTTGACGGGGAATATCCGCGCCCTGAGCATCGATGGGACCTCGTCGACTTTGCTGCTGTGTGAGCACGACGGAACTCCGCTGACCCCGGCATTGATGTATGACGATCGGCGCGCGCGCGACCAGGCGCAACGGCTCGCCCGGGCAGCACCTGCCGACAGCCCCGCGCTGGGCCCGGGCTCTGCATTGGCAAAACTGCTCTACCTGCAGACTCTGGCGTCCGCCGACAAGGCCGCACACGCAATGCATCAGGCCGACTGGATCAGCGGAAAACTGAGTGGTCAATTCGGTCGGGCCGACGAAAACAATGTACTGAAGCTCGGCTATGATCCGGTTGGCAGAAAATGGCCCGAATGGTTGAACAGCCTGGACTTTCCCACTCATCTGCTGCCCCGGGTACACCCGGTGGGCACACCTTTAGGTGGGATCGCATACCAAGTCGCCAAAGGGCTGGGGCTGGCCGAAGACGTACTGCTGGTGGCCGGAACCACTGACAGCAATGCGGCTGCACTCGCCGCGGGCCTGGACAGGCGGGGCGATGCGGTGACCTCGCTCGGCAGCACCCTGGTGATCAAGGTGTACAGCGACAGGCCTTTGTCGTCATCGAGATACGGCATCTACAGTCACCGCATCGCTGACGGCTGGTTGACGGGCGGCGCCTCGAATACCGGGGGCGCCGTGCTGCGGCAATTTTTCACCGACCGCGAAATCATACGACTCAGCTCGCAACTGAATCCGGCGAAACCCCTGAACCTGGGTTACTACCCGCTGCCCGCCGTCGGGGAACGCTTCCCCCGCAGCGCCCCGGACATGCAGCCAAAACTGCATCCGCGGCCAAAATCCCGGCAGGATTTCCTGCAGGCCCTCCTGGAAGGTATCGCCGATATCGAGGCGGAGGGGTATGCCCGCCTTGCGGAGCTGGGCGCACCCTTCCCGCGGCGGGTGTTTTCCAGCGGTGGCGGAGCCGTCAACCAGGCCTGGCGCCAGATACGCGAACGCAGACTGGGCGTGCCGGTGCTACGCGCAACCCAGACCGAGGCGGCCTTCGGAACCGCCCTGCTCGCGAGGTCGGCGCTGCTGGGGCCGATGAGCACCGATTCCCGCCGTTGAGCGACGGCAACGGGCGAACCCGATCAAGCCTTCAATCGAGCCAAAAGCTCCCTGGCTGATTTCTCGAACCGGGAGTTGGGATTTTCACGCGCGATGCGTTCGAGTATTGGTCGTGCCTCGCTATCCCGGTTCAGCACGTGCAGGGCCTCGGCGACATGCAGGGCTATCTCCGCATTGCGCGGGGCAATAATCAATGCCTGCTGCAAAGCTGCGAGTCCGTCACTCTTGCGGCCCTGTTTGAACAACACCCAGCCATAGGTATCCACGATCTCCGCGCGCGACGGCGCCAGTTCGTAGGCCTGGGTGGCCAGATCGACGGCTCGCTTCCCATCCCGGTCGAGATACAACCAGGCCATGTTGTTCAGTATCACCGGATTCGCATCCATGTACTCGATTGATTTCTCGTAGGCCTGTAGCGCCTCGGCATCCTTGCCCGCCTGTTGCCGCGCCATGCCCAGACTTGCCCAGGCGGCACCATCTGTCGAGTTTGTCTCCAGCCACGCCTGGAGTTCGGCGATTGCCTGCGACGATTTGCCTGCTGATGACAGCGAACGGGCAAAGGCAATCACACGTCGCGAACTGCCGTCCATGCGCAGAGCGGCCTCAGATGCAGCAAGTGCCTGATCCGTCTGACCTTTGCCGCGATAGGCCGCGGCCTCGATGTCGTAGCCATAAACGCTGTCCGGGAAATGCTCTTTCATCCGCTGAGCGATCTCCAACGCCTCATCATACCGGCCTTCGCGCAGATCCAGCTCCGCAAGGCCAACCCAGACCACCGGAACCTTGTGCTCGACGTCCAGCGCGATCGCGCGCTCGAAACTCGCCCGCGAGGCACCGCTGTCGCCAGCAGCTGCCTGCGCACGCGCCAGCTGGAACCAGCCCTCCATCAGCGAGGGGTGCTGTTCCGTCAATTTCTTCAGCGTATGCATCGCACTGGCATAGTCACCTGTCTGCAATTGCGCCATACCTTTCAGACGCAACACCGCGGGCAACTCGGCCTGCGCTGGCGTCAGGCCCGACAGCATATTGTTCGCCTTGAGACCTTCATTATTCCGCAGATACATTTCAGCCAGCAGCAGGGTAGGTTGAAGCGCCTGAGGATTGGCCTCATTGGCCTTCAATAGCCAGCTCTCCGCCTCGTCCGGCTCGTTTCTGGCACGCGCCAGGGCAGCCAGTCCCATCATGGCCCCGACGTGCTTCGAGTCCATCTTCAGAACCTCCTGATAGGCGTTTGCGGCCAGATCGAGTTTCTGCTGCACCAGGGCGAGACGCGCCAGATTCATCTGTGCAACCACGAATTTCGGGTCTTTCTCCAGGGCCAGGCGAAAGCGCGCGTCGGCGGCCTCAAACTTGCGCTGGGCAAGAAAGGCAAGACCTGTCAGGTTGTACGGGATCGGGCTGTCTGCCATTCGCTGCTCAAGCGCCTCGGACGCGGAGATCGCCTTGTCAAACTCCTTCTTGTTCAGGTAGCTGAGCACCAACAGTACGTCGGCCTGAACCACATCCTGCCCAAGGGCCACCGCCGACTCGAGTTGCGATATGGCGGAAGCGGTATCGCCAGCGCCGATCCTGCCGACGGCCAACTGGGTGCGCAGCAGTGCCTGGTCCGGATCGAGCTCGACCGCACGCTCGATATATTCCGAGCCCTTGGTGTTGTTACCGGTTTGCAGGTAGGCGGTGCCTAGAAGGGCCAGCAGCTGAGCGTCCTTGGTGTCAGCATCGACCGCCGATGACAACACCTCCAGCGCCCGATCCGGCTGCCGCAGTTTCAGGCGCGCCGCACCGACCAGTTTCACCACCTCTGTGTTGCCGGGCGTACTGGCCAGGACCCGTGTCAGGTAGTCATCGGCGATGGTAAATTCCTTACGCGCATAACTTACGATGCCGTACAGAAGTTGTGCCTGCAGATTGCCGGGGGCGACCCTGAGCAGGGTCTGAAGTTCGTCGGATGCACGTTCGTAATCGCCATCCTGAAAAGAGACCAGGGCCTGCAGATAATTGACTGCAGGGAGATTTGGCGCCAGCTGCTTGAGCGTCGCCAGATCTTGCTTGGCGGCAGACACATCGCGCTGGCCGACGTGAACCATGGCGAGTCCGATGTGCGCACGCGCATTTTGCGGCGCCTCCTTTGCGGCCCTGGCGTAGTCCGTCTCGGCGTCTCCCAGACGCTGCATGCGGCGCAGCAGATCGCCGCGCGCGAGGCGACTCTCAACATGCCCGGGATGGTCCAGCAGAACCTGGTTGAGTTCATTCAGGGCCTGCTCGCTTTCTCCCCTGGTCAGCAGTATCTGGGCCTTCCCCAGGCGGGCAACCACGCTGCCGGTATCCAACGCAAGGGCCGCATCATAATCGCTGATCGCGGCATCAATCTGGCGCTTTGCGAGATTGGCATTGCCACGCAAGGCCAGCAGCTCGGCCCTCTGGGCCGTCGGCAGACTGTCGTCCACCTCTACCTCGCGCAGAATGGCATCGAATTCACCCTGGAGCAGCAGCGCGCGGGCATAGCCGGGCAACCATTTATCCTTTGCCGCCCCCAGTTCGCGGGCACGTCCGAATTCCTTGGCTGCGGCCGGACCATCACCGGTACGCAGATAGATCGCGCCCAGCTTCACCCTGGCCTCGACGTGGGAGGGATCGGTCTGCAAGGCATTCTTGAGCTGAATTATCGCCGACTTGACTTCGCCACTGGCTAAGAATTGGTCTGCTTCCAGGACATATTCATCTGCCGATGAGGCCAGCGCCCCCTGAAGCCCAAAAACGAAAAACAGCGCTGCGACAGCGCCGGCAATAGAACGAACCTGGGATCCAGCCATTGTCCGGCATCCTCCTGTTAGATTTATACAGTGCGTCTCAGCCCGTTGCGGCCGACGACTCGTCCGTGAAAAAGGCCGACTGTTGCAGCCGGATCACGCGCTCACCAACACCTGATCAATCACCAATATCGTACTTCTTCATCAGATTATAAAGGGTTGGTCGGGTCACTCCGAGCAACTCGGAGGTCTTCGAGACATTACCATCCGTTCGCGCCAGGGCCCTCAGGATGGCGCGCGACTCGGCCTCCTCGCGAACCTCCCTCAGATTGAACGGCTCCTGCTCGCCGTTTTCCGCCAGGGAAGGCAATTCGAGGTCGTCCAGCGACACCTGGTTTCCATCCGCCATGATCACCGCGCGTTTGACACGATTCTCCAGCTCACGGACGTTGCCCGGCCATTTATACGCCTCGATAGCCTCGATCGCCTGCGGGGTAAACCCTTTGATCGGGCGTTTTAACTGAGTCGCGAAGCGCTCAAGCAGGGCACGGGCCAACAGTAGATTGTCGCCCTGGCGATCGCGCAGCGGCGGCACTTTGATCGTGGCCTCATTGATCCGGTAATAAAGGTCTTCTCGGAAATCGCCGGACTGTATCAATTCCGGCAGATCACGATGGGTGGCGCAGATAACACGCACATCCACCGGAATCTCCGTCCTGCCACCGATGCGTTCGATCACCCTTTCCTGCAGAAACCGCAAAAGCTTGGCCTGCAGCGCCAGAGGCAGATCACCGACCTCGTCGAGAAACAAAAGCCCCTTTTTCATGGCCAAACAGTTCGCTTTCGAGCAAGGCCTCGGGGATCGCGGCACAATTGATGGCCACCAGGCGTTTTTCACTACGGTCACTGAGATTATGCAGTGCCTTGACCAGCACCTCTTTGCCGGTTCCGCTTTCGCCCAGAACCAGTGTCGACACGTCGGTCGGCGCCAGCTTCTCGACGGTACGGCAGACCTTGAGCATCTCCGGGCTGGACGCAATCAGGCCCTGAAGCGCCGATTCCCCTTGTCCGCCCTGCAGTCGGCGGTTCTCCTGCTCGATCTGATACAGGCGGGTGCCGCGCCTGATGGTGATCCCAAGAAGATCGGGATCAATGGGCTTCTCGTAAAAATCGTAGGCCCCCATAGCAATCGCACGCATCGCATTGGTCCGGTCATTGTGGCCGGTAACGACGATTACCTTGGTATCGGGCGCCAGCGCCAGGATCTCTTCCAAAAGACCAAAACCCTCCGAGACGCCGCCGGGATCCGGCGGCAGGCCAAGATCCAGCGTTACAACCGGCGGCTCCAATCTGCGCAGGTGCGCCAGCGCGCCCTCCCGGTCTTCCGACACCTCGACATCAAAGTCCTCAAAACTCCACTTCAACTGACTCTGCAGGCCAGGGTCATCTTCCACGATCAGGAGCTTGTCTTTGGTTTCAACCACCGTTAATCGACCCTTTCTAACAAAAATGATGCCGCGTCAAACCGACGGCAGATTCGCCACCAGCGGCAGCATGATGCGAAACACGGTGCCGTGCCCCGGCTTACTTTCAACCATAACCTGTCCACCCAGGGCAGCAATCACCTCACGGCACTCATAGGCACCGATCCCCATGCCGGTCAAACCCTTGGTTGAATCAAACGGCCGGAACAGGCGTGTCCTGATGAATTCCGCGTCCATCCCACTGCCCGAATCGCGGACTTCCACTATAGCTTGGTCACCGGACACGCGCAGCAGCAGTTCGATCTTGCCATCCGGCGGCGTTGCGTCCTGTGCGTTTTGTACGACATGCCCCAGCACCGACGACAGGCGATCAGGCTCAGCCATCACATGCACGTCCTCGACATCGGTCTGCAGAGTCGGGGCCGGCCGGCCGTTGGATTTGGCGGCGACGACGTCGCGTAACTCTTCAACCAGGTCGACGCGTCTATTGTCGCCGATAATCTCGGCGCTCTTCAGCTGCGCCATCAGACGGTTCATTTTCTGTACAGCGTTTTCGATAGTGCCGACGGCGTCGTCGATAAACTCCGGGTTGTGTTTATGCCGCGCAGCGTTCTTTGCCACCAGAGACAGCTGGGCAATCAGGTTTTTCAGGTCATGAATGACAAACGCAGACAGACGGTTGAAGCCCTCGAACTGTCGCGCTTCAGCCAGGGCCTCGGCTGCCTGGTTCAGGGCGAGGTAGCCCGCTGCCTGCATCCCCACGGTCTTGAGCAGGTCGAGATTTTCCCAGTTCAGCGATTGCGGCGCACGCGGCTGCAAGAGCATGATGAATCCAAGCAGGCGCTCGTCGTGAATCAGGGGCACGATCAGCCAGGCGTCGGGATTGTCCAGAATCCAATCGGGCAGAACCAGATCACCATAGACGTCGGGCGCGGTGCGGAATTCGTCCATATTGATCACCCAGCGCTGGGTCTCCATGAACGGGGCCAACGGCTCCTTGCCATCGATAAGAGATTCAACCTCGTGCTGAGAATTGAAACGGGCCCGGCAGCGAAAATCACCCTTCTCCGAGCGAACCCAGAGCAGCCCCCCCGGGCTGTCGACGATCTCGGCAAGCGCCCAGATCAGGCGCTCATTCAGCGGCATCTGCACACCCTTGCCGGCCAGCAACCCGATCACCCGTAGCCATTCCTCACGATAATCGTAGCGGTAGCTGAAAAAATGCTTGTTGAAAAAGACTTTGGTACGGGCTCGAAACTGCCCGGAGAAAAGCAGGGCGACGAGGACAAAAACGGCACCAAACAGGAACGCGATCTGCAGGACACCGCCCCACTCTCCGCCATATATCTTTATGTAGTAGCCCGCCAGCGCCATCAGCAGCATATACAGCCCGGCACTGAACAGGGTCGTCGAGTGCAGCACCATGCGGCGCGACATAAAGACCGGCAGGCTCCAGTCAGGATTGCGCGCCGCCGTGATACCGATCAGCGGTATCACCATGACGTTGACGAATCCACGTGCGGACCAGATGGACCCGTCCAGGCGATGAAAAAGCAGCGCATCCGTGTACAGATAGAAATCAAACGCAAACTGCGCCCCGATGGCGAAACACAGGAACTTGATCCCCCAGCGCTGCTCGATCGGCGTATTGCGGAACAACTGCTCGACCAGCGCCATGCCCAGCACCGCGTACAAGAGCTGGCCGATCAGGGAAAACTCACGCTGCAGCACGCCGGACCTCAGGTGGTCAGCGAGCTGCGGAATATCCACCAGCATGATCAACATCAGGAAACCGAGGACCAGGCAGCCCAGACGTACATAGCCGAGCAACCGCGTGTACAGCAGGCTGCCCTGGGCAAAAGGTCGTAACAGCCGGATAAGGAGGAATATCCAGAGCAGATTACGGATCACCTCCGTCGCCCACACCACCCTAAGACCAGGTACACCATAGCCGGCCTGGGCGGCCGCCGCGAAGCTCCACACGGCCGAACCCGCAACCGCGAGCATCAGCTGCGAACCCTGAAAACGGGCGCGCCACCCTGTCACCAGAATCAGGAAAAGAATGAAAAAGGCAACACCGGCGACGCCGTAGCCATAAAGGGCGAGCTGGTTCACCATACAATCGCGTCCATTGCCTTGAATCCCTTCGAAATGGCGATACCCGCACGCACCCTAGTGCGCACCCTTACCCCACAGTACCACCTCGACAGTTTCGAGCAGAATAATGAGGTCAAGAAAGGCGCTGGCATTCTTGACGTAGTAGAGATCGAACTCAAGTTTGTTACGTGCATCCTCGATCGTAGCGCCGTAAGGATAGGACAACTGGGCCCAGCCGGTGAGCCCGGGTTTGACGCGGTGCCGTTCCGCATAAAAGGGGAGTTCGTGCTCCAATTGCTCGACGAACTCGGGGCGCTCGGGCCGTGGCCCGACCAGACTCATCTCGCCAAGCAGCACGTTGAACACCTGCGGCAATTCATCCAGTCTCGTCTTGCGGATAAAATTACCGACCCGGGTGATGCGACTGTCGTCCTTGCTCGCCCAGCGCGCTACCCCGTCAGCCTCGGCATCGGTGCGCATGCTGCGAAACTTGTGCACTCGGAAAGTTTTGCCATTCAGCCCCACGCGCACCTGATGAAACAGGATCGGCGCCCCGCTGCCGCTCTCCAAGCGGATCGCCAGTGCCACCAGCAGCATCAGCGGCCACCCCAAGAGAAAGATCATCAATCCGGCGGACAGATCGAGCACGCGCTTGGAAGACTGCGCCACGCCGCTGAGCCGAAAGCCATCGGAAAAGAAAATCCAGCTGGGCTGCAATATATCGAGCTTGATTCTGGAGGTCTCTTTCTCGAAAAAACTGAGCAGATCCAGGACCATGGTCCCCGACATCTTGCAGTCGAGGATCTCATCCACCGGGAGGCGCAGGCGGCGGTCGTCCAGCGCCACCACGATCTCGTCGACCTGGTACGACAGCACCATATCCATCAGGCTGCGATCATGCGCCAGCCGGCGTTCAGCCGGAATACTGGTTTCCTGATCATTGACCGGCACATAACCGACCACGCGAAAACCCGGCTGGCGCGGTTCCAGGTCCGCAATCATCCGGGCCTGACGCCCGGTGCCCAGCACAAGTACATTGGTCGATTGGGTCTCGCTGTGTGTGAGCCGGAAAAACAGGCTGCGCAGACCAAGCACCCCGACAAAGGTGAATAGCATCGCGAATGCCATGACGCCACGCCCGACCACCAGATCGGGGAAGGTGTAGAACACGACACTCATCGCCACACTGGCGATCAGAAAGCTCAGCCCGATCCGGGCGAGCAGGCCCGCGCTGAACGGCAGCCCGCGTTGATAAAGGCCCACCGAAATCATGGAGATGGTCATGGCGGTGGCATAGGCCACCGCCGTATAAGACAGGGTCTCGGGGGTATCCACGAGGTTCAGGTCGCCCATGGCGAAGCGCATGTAGAAGCCCGCGAGCAGCGAGTAGAACATGACCAGAAACTCCACCATGCCCAGCAGCAGGTAGAGCTTGGAAACATAGTGGCCAAACAGCCGGATCATCATAAGCGCAGGAAACCCTGATAACTGACGGGCGCGCCGAGCCTGACAAACCGCAACGGCTTAATCAACCTGTTCATCGAAAACTTCATACCAACGTCACCTTTCTGCAGCGGAACCCACCTCGCCTCCGCCAGCAAGCCGGGTTATCATCCTCGCGCCACGGGCAGCACGGCCCGAATATTATGATTAGGAAGGTTGTTCTCCCCATGGATATCAGAAACGCAAAGATCGCCGTTATCGGCCTCGGCTACGTTGGCCTGCCTCTGGCCGTGGAGTTTGCCAAGAAATTCCCCGTCACCGGTTACGATATCAGTGTCCCGCGTATTAATGAATTGCGGCAGGGAAGGGACAGTTCTTTAGAAGTCGAGCCGGCCGAACTTGCCAGCGTATCGATGGCCTACACCGACCAACTCGACGACATACGCGACTGCAACGCCTACATCGTCACAGTCCCCACCCCGATCGACGAGTACAAAACCCCGGACCTGAGCCCGCTGATCTCCGCCAGCCGGGTCGTTGGGCAGGTGATCGCGGCGGGCGACGTCGTGATATACGAATCGACCGTGTATCCCGGTGCGACCGAGGAAGACTGCATCCCGGTCATCGAAGAGGTATCGGGGCTCAAGTTCAATCGGGATTTCTATGCCGGCTATAGTCCGGAACGGATCAACCCGGGTGACAAGGAACACCGGGTGACGACCATCAAGAAGGTGACTTCGGGCTCGACCCCCGAGATCGCCGATTATGTCGATGCACTTTACGCCAGCATCATTGTCGCAGGCACACACAAGGCCAGCAGCATCAAGGTGGCCGAGGCCGCAAAGGTCATCGAAAACACCCAGCGCGACGTCAATATCGCCCTGATCAACGAGCTCTCGTTGATCTTCAGCAGACTGGGCATCGATACCGAAGAGGTGCTCAAGGCGGCCGGCACCAAGTGGAACTTCCTCCCTTTCCGCCCCGGGCTCGTCGGCGGACATTGTATTGGCGTCGACCCCTACTACCTCACCCACAAGGCACAGGCGATCGGTTATCACCCCGCCATGATTCTCGCCGGGCGTCGGATCAATGACGGCATGGGCTCCCACGTGGCAGGCAGCGTGGTCAAACTGATGTTACAGCGCGGCCTCAAGGTCAAAGGCGGCCGCGCCCTGATCATGGGCCTCACCTTCAAGGAAAACTGCCCGGACCTGCGCAACACCCGTGTGACCGACATCATCGACGAGCTCAAAAGCTTCGGGATGCAGGTCGACGTCTGGGACCCCTGGGTCAACGTGGCCGAGGCCGAGCACGAATACGGCATAACCCCGATATCCGAGCCGCAAGCGGGGACCTACGACGCGATGGTACTGGCGGTGTCACACAGACAGTTCGCCGAACTCGGTGTCGATAAGATCCGCCAGCTCGGTGCCCCAGATGCGGTGCTCTACGACGTGAAATATCTGTTCCCGACATCCGCAACGGACGGTCGCCTGTAAAACCGGATACCTGGAATCCATCATGCGTGTATTGATCACCGGCAGTGCCGGCTTTATCGGTTCCGGACTCTCGCTGCGCCTGCTTGAGCGCGGCGACGAGGTCATAGGGGTGGATTGTCTCGATCCCTACTACGACGTCTCGTTGAAGCAGGCTCGGCTCGCACGCACCCTGGCGTATGAGGGCTACACCGAGGTACGGGCGCGCATCGAGGATCGTGAGGCGATGGCAGAGGCGTTCGCCAGATACCGGCCGCAACGGGTAATCAACCTGGCTGCACAGGCCGGGGTCCGCTACTCGATCGAAAATCCGGATGCCTACGTCGACAGCAACCTGGTCGGATTCGCCAATATACTCCAGGGCTGCCGCAACCACGGCATCGAGCACCTGGTGTATGCCTCATCCAGTTCGGTGTATGGCTCGAACACCAACATGCCGTTCTCCGTGCATGACAACGTAGACCACCCGGTCAGCCTGTACGCCGCCACCAAGAAGGCGAACGAGCTGATGGCGCACACCTACAGTCACCTGTACGACATACCTACCACGGGATTGCGCTTTTTTACCGTCTACGGGCCCTGGGGCCGGCCGGACATGGCGCTGTTCAAGTTCACCAAGGCCATCCTTGCCGGCGAGCCCATCCCGGTATTCAACTATGGCAAGCACCGCCGGGATTTCACCTATATCGACGATATCGTCGAGGGCGTGATCCGTGTGCTGGATCAGCCTGCCATGCCCAATCCCGAATGGAACGGTGACACCCCCGATTCGGCAACCAGCCGTGCACCCTACCGCCTGTACAACATAGGCAACAATGATCCGGTCGAGCTGATGCATTACATCGAGACCCTGGAAAGCTGTCTCGGGCTGAAGGCCGATATGGAGCTGTTGCCACTGCAGCCTGGCGATGTGCCTGACACCTACGCCAATGTCGAGGACCTGGTTGCCGATTTCGCATACAAGCCGGCCACCTCCGTCACACAGGGTGTGGCGAACTTCGTGGACTGGTATCGCGACTACTACAAGGTCTGATCAGGCCAAGTCGTCAGGCCGCGCTGCCCAGAAAGGCCACGGCCGGCGGCGCCAGTTACCCCACCCCGTTATTAAGCAGGCTTCCTCATATGAACGCGAGCACTTGCTGCTCGATATCCTGCTTGTCGATCACGCTATCCTGCACCACTGGCCTGTCAAACAGGGCCTCGATCATGGGCGGGATGGGCATATTCGCAGTAGCGGATATCGATTTCAGGGCATCGATATCGTGGCTGTCGTCCTCGCCGGTCAGGGCATGCGCAATGGTCGGCGAGAACTTGGTCCATTCCGCAGTGGAATAAACGATGCCCGGCAGCGGTTTGTCGCGGCAGCTGGCGTGGGCCTTGAAACACGTGGCCGTGTGCGGGTCCATCAGGTAGCCGCCGTCGCGGAAAGTCGCGCCGATGTAGGCGTCGACCTCTGCATCGTCGGCATAGTCGGCGGCGAACACGCACTGTAGCGAGGCCAGCTCCTCGCCGGTCAAACGGTAGACCCGCTTCTCGTCCAGCTCGGCCATCAGCTCGCGCGTTCGTTGCGCACCGAAAAGATCGTGGAGCACGCGTTCGACATTCGACGACTTGAGAATGTCCATGGCCGGCGAACTGGTCGCGATCACCTTGCGGTCGCGCAGATCGTAGCTCCCGGTGCGGATCAGCTCCGTCAGCACATTGTTGCTGTTCGAGGAGATCAGGATCTTCTCCACCGGCAATCCCATCTTCATGGCGTAGTAACCGCCAAGCGCATTGCCGAAGTTGCCGCTGGGCACGTTCAGGTACACCTTGTCGCCGATCGCAATCGCGCCTTGGCGTACAAGTTCCAGGTAGCTGTGGATGTGGTAGATCTGCTGAAAGATGATGCGGCCAAAATTGACCGAATTGGCGGCGGACAGGCGGGTGTGACGCTCGCGCAGCCTGGCCTGAAAGGAATCGGAAGACAACAGCGTCTTGAGCGCGGACTGCGCGTCGTCGAAATCGCCATGGATGCCGATTACCTTCAGGTTGGCTGCATCCTCGGTCACCATCTGCAAGCGCTGCACGTCTGACGTCCCGCCATCGGGGTACAGACAGGCCACCTTCACATTGGCGCGGTCCTTGAATGTCTCCAGGGTTGCCGGCCCGGTGTCTCCGCTGGTCGCCGCGAGAATCAGGTAATGCTCGTCTCGGGCCTGGGCGAGGCTGGACAGAACCACGCCGAAGGGCTGCAGGGCCATGTCCTTGAATGCCCGCGTGGGCCCGTGGTAAAGCTCGGCGACGAACAGGTCGTCGCGCACCCGTACCACAGGCACCGGGTGCGCCGGGTCGTGGACGTACTCGTCGTAGGCAGGGCTCGTGGTCCCGGGGACCTCGAACCCCAGGCCAAAACCCTCCTGG
>CAZCDY010000006.1:0-1656 GCA_964497145.1 uncultured Gammaproteobacteria bacterium | reverse complement strand
CACCACGGGCACCGGGTGCGCCGGGTCGTCGAAGCCGTCGTAAAGAGCCAGGGCACGGTCGATCACCGCCTGGTCGATATCCAGTTCGAAGGCATCGAGTACCGCACGGGCCAGCGCCTTGTAGTCGCTGTCCAGGTGCGCTCGCAGGAAGGGTTCGCCCAGTTCAGGCAGACTCTCGGGCACGTAAATGCCTCCGAAAGAGGACATCGGTCCGAGAATAGCCTGGGAGAAGGTGACGGACGACGGGCGGCTGCCGTCGTTACCCCGGGTTTCGATGAAATTCATGGCACGCGCTGCGTATTCAACAAAGCGGGCCATTATACCCCTTTGTCGCCGCGTAGCACCTCGGGGTTCGCGTCCAGACGCTCGAACAGGGATCGCTTCGTGCGCCACAAGCGCCAGGCCGAACGCGCGTACCAGCGGTAGACCGTTCCGTTGCCGGGATGGACATGCAGCGCCTCACAATCGCGCAGCAGGCCCGCCATGCGATCCTCGAGCCCGGCGAGTGCCTGCAGCCAGGCATCAGGATCGGCACGCATCACCGCCCTGCCCGGCGCATGCTCGACGATCAACTCATCTCCGCCCACCCCGGCACGCAACGCAAGGAGTCCGCGTGACAGGGCGCAATCACCGACCAGCCGGGCGACAGGCCCCCGCCCCTCGGGCGGCAGGCTGCCACCGCCACTGAACCATAGGCCACCCAAGACCGGACGTCCTCGGGCCTCGCGTTCACGGTTGAATTCCAGAGCATGACACAGCATCTGGATCTCGTTGAGCAGGCCATGCCACCAACGCCGGTCCTCGCCATCAGGCAGCAAGGGGTCAAGACTCCGCCCGATCACTGTCGAAAGCGGGTGCGTATGAATCGAGGGTGTCCGATCGCAGTACATGTAGATGCGCCCAGCGGGACTGCCGAACAGGCACACACCGTCGTCCTTGAAATGGGCGTTGAAGGCCTCCACCAGTGCGGCGACCTCTTCGCCTGCCAGCGGATCATCACCCAGTTCGAAGGCCAGCACGCGGTCCCGGTCGGGCAGCAGTTGCAGGGGATCGGCGTGCAGCAGGAATCCCGCGGGCGCCTCGCCGGTATCGGCCAGGAAACAGACCGCAGCGGTGGGCAGGTCGGCACCGGCCGGTATCTCGACGCCGAAGAGGGCGAACAGCCCCCCCGCGTAACCGACAGGCTCGACCACCCGGTCGGCGCGCGTCAGCAAGATATCCAGGTGCGGCAATGCAATTCGATCTTCGCGCTCGAGCCCCGCCATGGGGCCGAGCAGGCCGGGAACAAACAGGTGGCGAATCAAACTGTCAGCTGAGTTGTTCGACGCGGATGCGGGTGACATCGCCCGCCACGGAATCGAGCGCCTCGATCCCGCCCAATGCGGCGTTCATCTGCGACTCGCTCACGGACTGGGTGAGCATCACGAGTGGGACCTGCGTTTCGCCCTCTGCCGGCTCCTTCTGCTGCATCGCCTCGATACTGATGCCGTGCTCGCTCAGGATGCCGGACACGGCCGCCAGCACCCCGGGGCGATCCTCTACCGTCATGCGCAGGTAGTAGGCCGTGACCACGTCGTCCATAGGCAGTACCGGCATATCCGACAGTTCACCAGGCTGGAAGGCCAGGTGCGGCACACGGTTCTCGGGGTCAGTGGT
>CAZCDY010000005.1:59064-59584 GCA_964497145.1 uncultured Gammaproteobacteria bacterium | reverse complement strand
AAAACCAGGCGCCACTGCCGTCAGGACCGCGATGAGCCATCACGTCGCACATCCGTGCGAGAAGTGCGGTGCCGTTCGAATACTGCGACTGTGACGTATTAAGAATACCGGCGATTCCGCACATATCAGCTCATCCGACATCTGTAAGCCGACCACAAGGCAGCCAACAAGAAACCGACGGAAATCATGGGATAGACGACAACAAGCGTGAAATAGTGCCTATTGTGCTGCTTTGCCAGAATTCCGATGTCTTCACCGAAGGCGTAACGGACCGGCCCGTACCAAAATCGAAAAGGCGGCAGTCGCTCCAGCAAGTTGCAGTCAGGGCAACCAATCGTCAAATAAGCGTTCGCGAACAGCACGCGCCAATTAATGTAGTATTTCTGGATATCGGCTGGGTAGAGACGGTCGCCGTGATAGCGAGAGATTACGGCACCCTCGTCCAGGCCCGCTATGTATCGACGTATCTCGGTCACTCCCAGCGCCTTTCCCTCTTTGTCGTGAAATGTCAGATTGAAGG
>CAZCDY010000005.1:44375-59054 GCA_964497145.1 uncultured Gammaproteobacteria bacterium | reverse complement strand
ACGGTCGCGGTGCAGGCAACGGAAGATGCTGAGACTGGTGATTCGGTGGCGGATGTTGATGCAGCCAGCAACAGTGATGAAGCTGGAGATGTTGAGACAAGTGACCAGGCGGCAAGCGATCCTGAGTCTGCTGATGTGGTGCAGTTACACTCCGGCGTCGGCCCTTCTAACTAATAAGGCTGCATAGGTGTCACGTAAACCGCAACAACCCGATCAAGCGCCCCTGGTGCCTGAAAAAATACATAAGATTCTAGCGGCCGCTGGTATCGGTTCGCGTCGTCAGATTGAAGGTTGGATCGAACGCCACCCAGCGTCCGTGAGCGAGCCTGGCTTCCACGAGAACATGAGTATCACTGGGCTCGAAATTCGATCTATAAAGTTGTACCTGTCTGGCCCGTACGCCTTGAACGCTCAACAGATCGTGAAACACCTTTGCCATCGCGCCACAAGCCAACCCGCCACCAACCTGAGCCAGGGCCAACAACTCCTTGCTCTCGCTGCCTGTAGTTGGGACCTCAACCTTGGCAACCTGATTTCCAAGCCATTCCTGGATCTTCAACAGATCCGATATCTGCGCATTGCCTTCGATAAGCAAGTTCGCACCGTCCAGCAGCTGATAAAGCACGGAATGATGTGCTTGCCCCGGTGTAGCATTCGGCCCCGCATCTTCATATTTCGAGATCATCTCAAACCGGGCCAGCAGACCTTCGCTCCTTAGCTGCCACCATTGGACAATGAACGCCAGCATTGTCAGCAGGGACAAAATTACTGGCACCACTGCCTTCCTCATGCAGCTGGTGGCAGTGCCAGATAGGCCTCCTGACATCAGATCTCCCGTCCTCTTGAATCCAGTTTGTACTGCACTTCAAACGCAACGCGCATCGCCTGCAACTGTTGCCACAGGGGAATTGGCCAATCCGATTTGCCCAGAACGGCAGCCGCAAACGCACTCAACTCTTCTTTCTGTCCCTTGTTCTGGGTTGCAGTCTGAGTGCCACGCACGGACAGGCCGCTGAACCGCGTTTGCCGATAGTCGTCCAACTCGGCCACTACGCCGTCACAATAGAATTCGAGCCGCTCTTTGGGGTGATCCTTGTGCCCCAGCGCGGAATAGGTCAAGGTCGCGAGTGAACCATCGTCAAAGCTCAGAGTCGCAACAAAGTTGTCATCGCGACGAAAATGTCCGCTGGCAGGCTGGATAGATGCCGCTTCCACCTTGGTCACAGCACATCCCGCCATGGCGGTGAACAGGTCATAGATGTGGCAGGCTTCGCCGATATTCCGCCCCCCGCCTTCCGGCCCGTGCACCCAATGATCAGATGGGATATGACCAGCGTTCATACGATAATTCGCCATGAAAGGGCCGTTGCGCCGAGCCGCCAGTTCGAGGATACGCCGCATATGTGGGGAGAAACGGCGATTGAAGCCGGTCAGCAATACCGGCGCCTGCTCCGACTCCGCGAAGAAGCTTTCTATCTGGGCCAACTCCTGTTCATTCATCGCCAGAGGTTTTTCAACCAGAACGTGCTTTCCGGCGCGCAATGCTCGCAAGGTGAGATCTGCGTGCAGATGATGGCGGGTAGCAATCAACACCGCATCCACGTCCGAGTCCGCGAGTACTTCCTCCACGTCTGTCGTCGCATAAGCCGCCTCATACTGGCGCGCTACCGCCTGCGCATTGTGGCCGCTGCGACTGACCACCGCCTGCAGACGATAGGCGTCATTCAGTGACTGAATATTAGGCAGATGCATGCCCTTGGCGAATCCGCCGGCACCAATGAGTGCAAGGCGAATGCGACCGTCTTTGCCAGCATACGACACCGGCTTGGGGTTATCGATACGTGTGCGCGGCACCAATTCATCCGACTTGTTCGGGTAATCGAGCAGCACCATCAACGGCTTCTGTTCGGCCGCGCGCAATCTCGTATAGGCCTCACCGGCTTCAGCCAGTGGATAGGTCGCCTCGATCAGAGCATCGACCTGCACCCGTTTTTCCGCCAATAGACGCAGGTATTCGCTCATGTTGCGATTTTCTGTCCAGCGTACATAGGCAACAGGGTAGTCCATACCATGTTCTTCATAGTCTTGGTCGTAACGCCCCGGGCCATACGAAGTGGATATAAAGAAATCGATCTCTTTCTGATAGATATCACCACGGTTGATGTTGATTGGCACATCACCGACAAGTACCGCTCGCCCTTTGCGTCGACAAAATCGTATTGCCTTGGTCAGCAGATGCTCGTTGCCGGATGCCGCGGTGACAATCACACCATCAGCGCCAATCCCGTCCGTCAGCTGCAGAATCCTGACCTCGGCATCGCCATCTTCCGGCAACAAACCGTGCTCCATACCCAATTGGCGCGCGATATCCACACGCTGTTTCATCATATCGAGACCGATGACACGACAACCGTTTGCCTTGAGCAACTGGCAAGTCAGTTGCCCCAGGATCCCCAAACCCAATACCACGAAGGTTTCACCCAGCGTGGGTGTGGCCCGGCGCACACCCTGCATTGCGATCGCACCAAGCGTCACCGTACTGGCGGCAGAAACCTCCAGGTGATCGGGAACAGACGCGACCAGATTCTCGGGGACGCAGATATATTCGGCATGATGTGCGCACTGCGCACCCGCACATGCCACGCGGTCACCGGGGACAAAGCTGTCGACACCATCACCCACAGCAATCACCGTGCCCGCCGTTGAGTAACCTGTGGCAGAACCGGCATCGAGCTCCCCTTTGATAACACTGGAGGTATGGGCTACGCCGCGCGCAGCCACCATCTCCAGAGCCTTGCGGATCTTCCAGGGGTCTTTGAGCGCGCGCTTCCAAAGAGGCGTACCGCTGCTGACGATACCGCTCATTTCCGTACCGACCGAGATGCATGAGTGGCTGACTTCCACCAGTACCCTGCCGGGCTCTGCCAGGGGCGCGGGGACTTCCTCCACCACAGCCTGACCCTGGCGGATAAGAACCTGCTTCATTTCAATTTTCCTTTCGTCTTCATTTTGGACGTGTCTTGCGCCTGCCACAGCAATAAAAGCCTGCGGCTTCGAAACTGATCTTGCGATGCGCGGAACTCATCTCCATCGACAACCAGGGTTCGGATTCGGCGCTCCAGATGCCGCTCTGTCTTGGTGATGAGGTCCACCAGATTGCTTTGATCGATGCCGCCAACCAACACCAAGTCAATGATTCCGGTATCCCGCCCTTCGGCGTAATCACCCATCAGGTAGGCCGCTTCGAGCCTACCGAGCCGTTCGATGATGCTCTCCAGAATACGATCCATACCGAACGCCTTGCGCACGATCGATTGCAGTTCCGGAAACAAGGGATGAGATCTATCTGCGCTGTACTCAATCTGGCGCCCCTTTTTCTCACTCGAAAGCAGGCCGGCCTTCGACAGTTGCAGAAGCTCGGCTCGCACATGACCGGGTGAGGCATCGAATTCATTGGCCAGTTCGCGCAGATACGCGTGGCTTTCCGGGTTGAAAAACAGGCGCATCAGAATCTGAACGCGCATCCTGGAGGTAATGAGGCTTTCGAGCATAGCCTTTATGTTCGGTTTTTTAGTACAAAACTTTAGAAAATCATGTCACATTTTGGTCCTGATGACTTCTGCCGTTAACACAATGGCCGATTTCCTTTATTTGTATCGCCGTTATCAAGTTGCAATCAGAGGCCCGAATGCCGACCCCGATTTCCGCCCGCTGGATTCTGCTGCTTGCGCTGGCCTTGACTGTCGCCCTATACGCGAACGGGCTCGATGGCCCCTTCCTGTTTGACGACAACATCCATATCACCCAGAACAAATGGGTCAAGATCGACTCACTCACCTGGCCCGACCTCGCGCAGGCATGGAATTCCTCGTTCAGCAATTTTCCCAGCAACCGGCCACTGTCACAGCTAACATTCGGCATAAACCATGCCCTGACCGGCCTCGACCCTTGGCCCTTCAAGTTCACCAATCTCGTAATACATCTGGCCACGGGACTCTTGGTGTTCTTGTTCACCCGCCTGGTTTATCGGGCACTTGCAGATAATGAGCAGGGTGCGGACAAAGGGATGCTGTTGGCATTGGCGACGACAGCTCTCTGGCTGCTTCACCCCATGCACGTCAGCACCGTGCTCTATACGGTACAGCGCATGGCCCAGCTATCGAGCCTGGCGCTACTCGCTGCCTTAAGCAGCTATATGTGGGGGCGGCTGCAAATCGCAGACGGGAAAGGCGGCATTGGGTGGATCCTTGCCGCCGGCCCTATCGCCGCAGTCGGATTTCTGGCCAAGGAAAACACCGTCTTGCTGCCCTTGTTGCTTCTGGCCATGGAATTCACCGTGCTCCGCGGGGTGACGATTGCACCCAGGCGCGGAGCGATCCGTTTGATCTGGGCCTTTTTCATCGCCTTGCCGCTGGTCGCAGGCTTGGTCTACCTTCTGACGCATCCGGGACTTCTTTCCTACGATATACGGCCATTCACTCTTGAAGAACGCGTGCTCACCCAACCACGGGTCTTGTTAAGCTATCTGAAGTGGCTTTTCGTGCCCGACATCACAGCGTTTGGCCTGTTCCATGACGATATTGAGATCTCCACCGGCATCACCAGCCCACCGTCCACTCTGATCGCAATCATCACCTGGACCGGGCTCACACTGGCGGCCGTGACCTTGCGACGCAAGACGCCGATGTTCGCGTTTTCCGTGTTGTTCTTTCTCGCCAGTCATGCGCTCGAATCGAGTGTATTCCCCCTGGAGATGGTGTTCGAGCACCGTAACTACCTCGCCAGCATCGGTCCGCTGATGTTCCTCGCCTACCTGACCACTATCGCATCAGAACGATTTAACGTTCGCTCACTGGCCATCACTGTAGGCGCCTTGCTGTTGCTGAGCTACGCATTCGTCACCCATGTTCGGGTCGACAACTGGTCGAGCTACAAGACTTTCATTTTGAGTTCGGCCGAAAACCATCCGAAATCAGCACGTAGCAATTTCATGGCGGCGCAGATGCTGATTTCCGCCGTAGGGAAAAGCGAGCAACAAGTCCCTGAATTGGTAGAAGCGGCACGCGCCTTTCTTCACGATGGTCTTGCCGTAGACACACGTTGCATCAATTGCATGTTCGGACTCATAGTTCTCGATCTGAATCAAGGCATCCAACCGCCGCCGTTATTGATCAGACGGCTAAGCGATGCCCTACGGGTCGGTTTCGTAGGGCCCACCAAGGTATCGGTCAGCCAGTTCAGCTACCTGGTGAAATGGCAACAAAGCGACGGGATAAAGCTGCCCGCGGAAGATCTCGAGGCGATATTTGACGCGGCACTGAGCAATCCAGGCTGGGTCCATACCGGACGCGCTGGTATTGAGGCGGCTTACCGGGAATACTACGAGTTCGCTGTGCAGGATCTGCCGTCGGCTCTTAAACACGCACAGGCCGCCATCAGTTTCTGGCCGGAGCAATGGAACTACCGCATGCAGCTCGTGCGCGTGCTCCACAAACTTGGGCGTCCCAGTGAGGCGCTGGCGGCACTCGATGTGGCGGCAACCCTGGCAGGTAACGATATTCAACGACTTGAGACAGCAGAGGCCCGTAGAAGCATTGAGCGTCAATAAAACAAGCAGAGCCATATGGACGTGAGCGAAAAAACGATCGAACTCAGCATTATCCTCCCTTCGCTTAACGAGGCACGCAGTCTGGACACCCTGCTACCGGAACTCCAGGAAGCATTTCCAGAAGCGGAGCTTATCGTTGTCGACGACGGATCCGATGACGACACGGCAGACACCTGTGAACGGCTCGGCTGCCGCCGAGTCGCCAATCCCTACCGAATGGGCAACGGCGCAGCAATAAAAAGAGGTGCACGTTCTGCGCGCGGTGCGAATCTGGCGATGTTAGATGCCGACGGGCAGCATACCGTCAAGCACCTGTTGCAGTTGTGGGAGCGATTCCAGTCAGTCGATTGCGATATGGTGGTAGGCGCGCGACATCAGAAGGACCATGCCAGCCTGTTCAGAAGATTCGGCAATGCCACGTTCAACCGGCTGGCCAGCTGGATGACCGGGCAAAAGATCACCGACCTGACCAGCGGCCTGCGCATTACCCGCGCGAGACGATTTCGTGAATTCCTGCATTTACTGCCGAATGGGTTTTCCTATCCGACCACCAGCACCATGGCGTTCTTTCGCTCAGGCTACACGGTCATCTACGAGCCTATCGATGTAAAGCGCAGAGAAGGGCGCAGCCACCTGAAGATATGGCGCGAAGGGGCGCGCTTCCTGGTGATAATTTTCAAGATCGGCGCGCTTTACTCGCCGCTCAAGCTGTTCCTTCCGGTCAGCCTGTTCCTGTTTGTCGCAGCGACCGCCCTGTACGGTTACACCTATATGGAAAACGGCCGCTTCACCAACATGAGCGCCCTGCTGTACATGACGTCCCTGCTTACGTTTCTGATCGGGATAGTCTCTGAACAGATAACCAGCCTGATGTTCGCACGACGGGAGCGCGAATAAAAAAGCGGCCGGATGGCCGCTTTTTTCATTTTGACCCTGTGGTGTCGGGAGGCTCACCCAACCAGGCATTGGCAGCCTCGATGTTGGCCGTACTGAGCGTGCCCGCTGCCTGCAGCAGAGATAGCATGTTGAGAACGTAGTTGTAACGTGACACGGCCAGATCCCGCTTGGCACGGAACAATTCACGCTGGCTGTTGAGGACATCCACCAGGGTCCGGGTGCCTACCTCGAAACCGGCCTCGGTCGCCTCCAGCGCACTCTGTGCAGATACCTGGGTCGCTTCCAGCGCCCGGACCTGGCTTATCGTGGAAAGGACTCCCCGGTAGCCGTTGCGAACCTGGGCCTGAACCGATCGCCGCGTTTCTTCCAGCACATCCTGCGCCGCATCGTACTGGTGACGCGCCTGCCGGGTCGCCGCCTGTACGCCACCGCCGGTGTACAGGGGAATACTCAGCTGGACGCCGACGATCCCGTTGTTCGAGTCGACACCGGCGTCCGCATCCGAACGCGACAGCGCATAGGACCCCACCAGGTCGAGTGCGGGTGAGTCGGCCGCATCCTGAAACGCAATCTCCTTCTTGGCGATATCGACATTGTACTTGGCCGAGATAATCGCCGGATTGTTCGTCAGCGCCGTCTCCGTCCACTCATCGAGGCTCGCCGGTGCTGGCGGCTTCAAAGGTACTGTGGGTTTCAGATCCGCAAGCGGGCCGGGCGGCACACCGGTAATCTCCAGTAGCGCCTCCTTCTGGTCATCGACATTGTTTGCCGCCACGATGGCATCGGCTCGCCCGCCGTCATAGCGCGCCTGCGCCTCATTCACGTCGGTGATCGCGATCAGGCCCACTTCGAAACGTTGTTTGGCCTGCTCCAACTGCCGGGCAGTCGCCTTTACATCGGCATTGGTGAATTTGAGCGTCTGCTCCGCCGAAAGGACATCAAAATACGCTTGGACCGTGCGCACAATAAGATCCTGTTCCGCGGTCTTATAGTCGATGTCCGCCTGCTGCACCTGGTCTTCCGCCTGATCGAGCTGGATCTGCAGGTCCTTGCGGTAGATCGGCTGGGTCACCTGTATTCCACCGGTGGCATCGGCGAAATTGTCGTTGGACGACCCCGCCGGCGAACTGTTGATTTCCTGATAGTTGTAGTTAGCGTCACCGCTCAACTGCAAATAAGGCAGGAGTTGAGACCGAGCGATCGGCTCCGCCTCCAGATTGGCATCCCGGGTCGCGGCAGCCGCCGCAATGGCAGGGTCATTCTGGATCGCCAGTTGGTAAACCGATGCAATATCGGCGGCATTGATGCCGGCTGACCCGGCAGCCAGGACAATCGCAGACGCAATCCGCTTCATCTTTCCAGTCACCCCTAAATACTTTGGCCGAAAGATAACATATTGTCGCGCAGGGACCACAGCCCATCAATGCTTGCCGGCGGCGGCCTCCGGCATTGCCGGCACCAGCAGCTCTGGGTCGATGCGGCGATCACGCAGGTTCATTCGCCAGTCCAGGTGAGCCCCGGTCACGCGCCCGGTCGCGCCGACCTCGGCGATCAGGTCACCCTTCTCCACCCGGTCACCCACCCTCGCGTGCAATCTGCTCAGATGGAGGAAGCTGGAACTCAATCTGTGGCCATGGTCGATAATCATGGTGCCACCAGAGAAAAACATATCCGGCACGGCCAGGGTCACAATGCCCGCCGCCGGCGCCCTGACCGGAGTTCCTGTGGGCACCGCGATATCGACACCGAAGTGTGGCCTGCGTGGTTCGCCGTTGAGTATCCGCTGGCTGCCGTAGACACCGCTGATCGGGCCAAGCACCGGCCACTCGAAACCATCCAGGAAATCCTGGCGGTCATCGTCCCGTGCACGCGCCTTTTTGGCCTCTACGACATCACGCCGAATTCTGGCCAGGTCTTCCGGCTTGCGCGGGCTCACCTTGGACTTGGGCAGGCCATCGATGCGCTGGATACGATATTCGCGCTTGGCCACGTTCAGAGAGCGCTCGATGACCTCGCCACTTGGTAACTCTATACGCAGGCTCGATGAAGCCGGGGCGTTGCGCGTGAACCCGAGCAGGAAGTCACCCTGCGCACTCACCCTCAGCGCCTGGCCGTCCTGATAAACCCGGCTACCCGGCACGGTGCTGCCAAAAACCATCCCGCCCTGGACCACCTCGCCCGAGAGCCTGTAGTTTTCAGACTCAAGCACGGTACCGGCCATAACCGCGCCCCCCCAGAGCATAACAAGCAGAATCATCTTCAAGCGTGACAAAAAAACACCTCGCAATACCTTGAATTTTGTAGACCAGGACGGGAACCGAGCCTGCCTTTGGTAAACTCCCAGAATGACCGAAACCCGCGATCATACGGCTCCCATACGCTCCGAAGTCTACACCTGGCCCGAGGTAATCCAAATGATCGCCCGGCACCGGCGTGAACTGGTCGCTGCCAATCTGATCGCCATCCTCGGCGCCCTCACCGCCGTCCCAGTGCCACTGCTGATTCCATTGTTGGTGGACGAGGTCCTGCTCGACAAGCCGGGTAGCGCCGTGGCACTGATGAACAGCCTGTTTCCAGCGGCCTGGCACGGGCCGGTGCTCTACATCTGCTTCATCCTTGTGCTCACGCTGGTAATGCGTCTGCTGACCCTGATCTTCAATGTCTGGCAGACCCGCGAATTCACTATTATCGCCAAAGATGTCATCTTCAACATCCGCCGTACGCTGTTACAGCGCCTCGAGCGCTTCTCCATGGCCGAGTATGAGACCCTCGGCAGCAGCACAGTTGCGTCCCACCTGGTGACGGACCTGGACGCGATCGACCAGTTTGTCAGCCAGACAACGAGCAAGTTCATCGTGGCGGTGTTCAGCGTTATCGGTACTGCAATCGTTCTGCTGTGGATGCATTGGCAGCTGGCCATGTTCATCCTGCTGCTGAACCCGGTGGTTATCTACCTGACCACGATCTTTGGGCGCCGGGTAAAGCGCCTCAAGGCGCGTGAGAACAGCGCCTACCAGGTATTCCAGGAGTCGCTCGCCGAAACACTCGATGCCATCCAGCAGATTCGCGCCAGTAATCGTGAACGCCATTACGTGCAGCGTGTCATCGATGCGGCCGGTCATATCCGGGATCATTCGGCCACTTTCACCTGGAAGAGCGATGCCGCCAACCGGCTGTCTTTCATGGTGTTTCTTTTTGGTTTCGATATTTTTCGCGCACTCTCCATGCTCATGGTGCTGTTCTCGGACCTCAGTATTGGGGAGATGCTCGCGGTTTACGCCTATCTCTGGTTCATGATGACGCCGGTACAGGAGATTCTGGGCATTCAGTTTTCTTATCTTGCGGCCAAAGCAGCCCTGGCACGCATCAACAAACTGATGGATATCGGACTGGAGCCACGTTATCCGAATGTGGATGACCCATTCGTATGCGCCCGAACGACCAGCATCCATGTCGAGAACGTGAGTTTCCGCTATGGCGATGGCCCGTTGGTCCTCAACAGCGTGAACCTAAAGATTGCAGCCGGTGAGAAAGTTGCCCTGGTAGGGGCCAGCGGCGGCGGCAAGACCACCCTGGTGCAGATCCTGCTGGGCCTGTATCTGCCGGAGCAGGGGCAGGTATATTTCGACGGCGTCCCGGTGACCCGGATCGGGCTGGACGTGGTCCGCGACAATGTCGCCACCGTGTTGCAGCACCCTGCCCTGTTCAACGACAGCGTGCGCAACAATCTCACGCTGGGCAGGCAGTCGGAAGACCCGCAACTCTGGCGCGCCCTGGATGTGGCACAGCTGTCTGACGTGGTAAAGGCATTGCCCAAGGGCCTGGACACGCTGGTGGGGCGGAACGGCATACGCCTGTCCGGCGGTCAGCGACAGCGACTCGCTGTCGCGCGGATGGTCCTCAGCGATCCAAGGATCGTGATACTCGACGAGGCCACCTCGGCGCTCGACACCACAACCGAACACAACCTGCACCTGGCCATGCGCGAGTTTCTGCAGGGACGGACTACGCTGATCATCGCGCACCGTCTCAGTGCGGTGCGTCAGGCGGACCGGGCGCTGGTATTCGAGGGCGGCACCATCGTGGAAGACGGCAGTCATGACGACCTGATGCGCAATGACGGCCTGTATGCCAGCCTGTACCGCCGTGCGGAATCCAAAGAGGTGTTCTGATGCCGGTCATAGAGAGCGCCTTCCGGCCCGCGTGGTGGTTGCGCGGCGATCACGCCCAGACGCTTTGGCCCGCCTTGTTCCGGCGACGCAGAAAACTGGCGATAGACTGGGAGAGGCTGGAGCTCGATGACGGCGATTTTCTGGACCTGGCCTGGTCAGGCCCCGAAGAGGGTCCCGTGGTCCTTTTCTTTCATGGCCTGCAAGGCAGCATCGATTCGCATTATGCGACCGGCATCATGCACGAGCTCAATCGGCGGGGTTTCCGAGTTTGCCTGATGCATTTCCGTGGCTGCGGTAACCAGCCCAACCGGCTGCCGATCAGCTATCACAGCGGCAAGACCGACGATCCGCAACGGCTGCTCGAACATGTACAGCACAAATATGGAAAAACGCCGTATGCCGCGGTCGGCGTATCGCTGGGGGGTAATGTATTGCTGAAATGGCTGGGTGAGCAGGGTGAAAACTCCCCGCTGCAAAAAGCAGCCGCCATCTCGGTACCCTTTCGACTCGATGCCGCCGCCGATCGTCTCGAACGAGGTCTCTCGAGGCTGTATCAGCGTCACCTGGTCAACAGCCTCAGGGATGCCTATCGGCTTAAATTTGCACGCATCAGATCCCCTCTGAGTGTCGATGTCGAACAACTCGACACCTTTCGCCTGTTCGATGACCAGGTGACGGCAGCGCTGCATGGTTTCAAGGGTGTGGACGACTATTATGCGTGTTGCAGCAGCCGACAGTTCATCCCTCGCATCCGAGTCCCTACCCTGATCCTGCATGCGCGCCACGACCCGTTCATGTTCCCCGATACGGCGCCGGAACCGGAGGAACTGCCCGGACAGGTCATACTCGAGATTGCCCACGCGGGCGGCCATGTCGGCTTTGTCAGCGGACGATTCCCCGGCTGGGGCTACTATTACGCCGAGCGACGCGTAGCGGAGTGGCTGAACGACGAGTTGTCGATTTAGTGTTACCAAACTTACCAAGCAGCCCACTAGCCGCCGCGCGCGGCGGAGGAAAGATCCCACAGCGGGAGAAATACACCGAGAGCAAGTACGGCCACCAGCGCACCGATCACCGTGATCATTATCGGCTCAATGGCATCACTGAGTCGCTTGAGTTCGAACTCGACCTCAGCCTGATAGTGCAGCGCCGTTTCTTCCAGCAATTGATCCAGTGCACCGGTCTCTTCGCCTACCGCGAGCATCTGCAGCACCAGCGGTGTAAACAGGCCAGTCGCTGCGGCGGTACGAGAGATACTGTCACCCTTTTCGATCCCCGCGCGCATTGACTGCACCCGTTCGCCGACGAAGGCATTATCAACCACATCCGCGACGACACTGAGCGCATGTACCAGAGGTACGCCGGAGCGGATGGTCAGGGCAAGTGACTGCGCAAAACGGCCCAAAACCGCCTTGAGTATGATATTGCCTATCAGGGGTGCGCGTAACAGATACGCCGACCAGGCCAACGCTCCATTTGGTGTACGTGACCAGGCACGAAAACCGTACGCGGCAGCCAATGCCGCAGCCAACAGCCATGGCCAGTACGCCACGAAAAAATCAGATGTCCCGATCAGAATCCTGGTCATCAGCGGCAATTCCGCGTTATAGCGGGCGAATGCCTCGGCAAAGGTCGGAATCACCCAGATGTTCATGATGACCAGAGCCACCAGGATGGCCCCAAAGACCACCAGGGGGTAACGCACCGCCGTAGCAATTCGCTCGCGGGTGTTTTTCTCCACTTCGAGATAATCGGCCAGATTCCCCAACGCATCATCCAGCCTGCCGGTACTCTCGCCGACGCGGACCAGCGAAACGAACAGCGGGGCGAAAACCTTGGGGTGGCGCGCCAGGGCCACGTTCAATTCACGTCCTCCCTGCAACTGCCGGTGTACATCGGTCAAAGTTTCGGACAGTGTGGGATTGCTTGTCGTATCGGCCAGCCCTTGCAGACCGCGAAGAATCGGAACGCCTGCCTTGCTCAGGGTCCTCAGCTGACGCGCGAGCATCACAATCTCTTCCAGCTTTACCTTTGGCTTGGTATGAAAAAGACTTTTGGCCTTGCGGGATGCGACACCCTCACCCGAGTGAATGATTCGAATCGGGGTTACGCCACTGCGAAGCAGTTGTTCGGCCGCCAGCTGTTCGGTGTTCGCCTCGAGTTCGCCCTGTACGGAAAGCCCATCCCTGTCTCTGGCGGTGTACGAGAAACTTGGCATGACGCTCAGTCCAGACCCTCGCCACTGACACGGATCACCTCGGCGAGACTGGTTTTACCGGCACGCGCCAGATCCAGCGCCGTTGCGGCGATTGGTCTGAAAGATTCATCTGCAGCGGCTGCCGCCGAAAATCCGTCGATGTCCTGGTTGCGCAACGCAACCAGAAGGTCACCATGCATCTCGAGCAGTTCGTAAACGCCGATTCGTCCCTGGTAGCCGGTATGACCGCAACGCTCGCAGCCGGCACCGTGTTTGAACCCGGCGTCATCGAGATCGGCGTCCCTATACCTCTCGAGCCAGGCCGATTCGTGTTCATCCGGCAGGTGTGTGGTCATACAGTGATCGCACAGTCGCCGCACCAGACGCTGTGCCAGGACAGCTTCGAGTGCAGTCGCGATCACATACCCCTGAGCACCCATGTCGACCAGTCGGCTTATGGTGCCGACAGCGCTGTTGGTATGCAGTGTGGAAAGCACGAAGTGGCCGGTAATCGCAGCACGCAGGCCAATCTGCGCGGTTTCGAGATCGCGCATCTCTCCCACCAGTATCACATCCGGATCCTGACGCAGTGCGGTACGCAGCACCCGCGCAAAGCTCAGACCGATGTGTTCGTGAACCTGTACCTGGTTGACGCGTGGCAACCGATATTCCACGGGATCCTCTACCGTGATGATCTTGTTCTGCGGCGTGTTCAGCTCACTCAGGGCCGCATATAGGGTGGTGGTCTTGCCGCTACCCGTAGGTCCGGTCACCAACAGCATCCCGTGCGGCCGACGAATGATGGAACTCAGCCGTTCGCGGATGTCGTCCGGCATCCCCAGCTCCGCAAAACTGAGTATCCCCGACGTCTGGTCCAACAGGCGCATGACAACCGATTCCCCGAAGGCGACAGGCATGGTCGAGAGCCGCACATCCACCTGGTGATTCTTGACCTTGATATTGAAGCGCCCATCCTGTGGCAGGCGCTTTTCCGAGATATCGAGGTTCGCGAGCAACTTCAAACGCTGCACCAATGCGGCGGCTATGCGCGCCTCGTTCATCACCCGTTCCTGGAGAACACCGTCGATCCGCTGCCGGATCCGGAGTACGCGCTCTTCCGGCTCGATGTGAATATCTGACGCCCTTTGCTGAACCGCCTCCTCAAACAGCTTCTGCAGCAGCCGCACGACCGGGGCTTCCTCGGCAGCGATCGTGCTCAGCATGTGCTGCAGATCAACATCGCCCTCTGAGAGCTCCTGGTGGAGTTCTCCGGCGATATCATTTATCTCTTCCTGGTCCTGATACCAGCGTCCCAGCATGCGCAAGAGGTCCGCCTCTCGCACCACAGCCTGCCTGACCCTTTTCTTCAACAGCCGGCTGGCTTCATCATAGGCAAAAAGGTCTGTCGGGTCGGCCATTCCCAAAAGCACGTCTTTTTCCCTGCTTTCCAGCACCACCATGCGGTAGCGGCGGGCGACGGTTTCAGGGAGCTGACGCACAACGCCTGGATCCACACGTTGTGCAGCCACATCAACGAGTGGGATCTGCAGCTGTTGCGACAGGAACTCGAGAAGACGGGTCTCGTCGATCAGACCCATATCGACCAGCGTGCGCCCCAGTTTCTGGCCGGTCTTCTTCTGCCCGGCCAGGGCCGACATCAACTGCGCTTCGGTAATGACACCATTGCTGACCAGCAGGTCACCGATGCGAATCTTGCGATGCGGCGCCGGTGATCCGGCGACCTTGCTGTCCAGGCTGAGATCACTCAAAGGTCAACTCCAGCTGGCTTACTCTCTGCCGTGCAT
>CAZCDY010000005.1:41330-44365 GCA_964497145.1 uncultured Gammaproteobacteria bacterium | reverse complement strand
CGGCAGGCAGGCCACCGAACCGGAGTGCACGACCATAGGCCTCGAGCGCCGCGTCATCGCCCAGGCCGTCGAGGCTGATCGCAAGGCCGACCCATGCAGGCCCGGCAGTGGGATTGATCTGCAGCAGTTCACGGTAGCTGTCCACCGCCTGGTCGTAACGCGACTGCTGCTGATAGAGGGCGCCAAGCATCTGTAGTCTTTCGGTCCGCCCAATCACCGACGGCGGCGCCGATTCCAGAATTTTTATCGCAGTCGTCGCTTCATTATACTGCGCCAACAGCCTGGCCTTGATCAGTAGTAATTTTACGTGTCCCGGATGTTGCTTCAGGCCCGCATCGAGTTGCTGCATCGCTGCGTCATAGCGTTCGCCACGTAACATCAGGCCAACCATCAATTCGCGCGATTCCTTATCACCTGGCGCCAGCTGAAGGTTTCGCTGCAAGATCGATTCTGCCGACGACAGCTCGCCCTGCGCTATGGCGGCCTGGGCCTGTTCCACAGACCTGGGCGCAGGCGACTTGGGCGTCTTTACGCTCATTCCCGCCTGCGATTTCATGCGAACCGGTTCGACTATGGCTTCCTCAACATCGGCCAATTCGGTATTGCGCAATGGCAGGTAGGCGACCACAGATGGTGCTGCGGGGGTTTTGTCTGCTTCCTCCGGAGGCGCCGGCATGGGGACAGTATGCCGCACTGCCGATGAAACATCGGTCACGGACGGTTCTGTCGGCCGCGCCGGACGATCGTCACGCTCTGCGGTGCTTTTTTGCACTGTCGGCGAAGGCACCAGGCCTCCCTGTTGTGCATCGGTTCCGCCAGCGGATTCCGCAACCTGGGCATCTTCGGCCGCAATAGTTACAACCGGTGGCGAAACAAGGCGCGTGTTGACCGTTGCGACTGCCGGACGGATCGCCGGCTTGTCGTCCGTTATTCTTTCACCGACGGGCTCGCCTGTGCCATAGAAGACCCACACGGCCGCCACGAAGGCAGCAATTACCGCAACCCCTGACCCCAGGCGAACCCAATCGCATCCATCGTGGTCGTCATCAGCCACATACTGGTTTACTGGGGGCGCCACGGACAGGCGTACCGGCTGCGGTTCTCCTGGCGGTGCACGGTCATCCAAATCCTGCAGTACCTGATTGAGAAGACTCATCAGCCCATCCCTGTCAGCAAATAGGCACCAAGCGCAGCCGCGCCTGCAGAAAATGCGCCGGCCAGGGCCATGGAAATACGTTTAAGACTGATATTCAACTGACCGCGATGCAGTGACTCCGTGTCCTCGATTGCACGCCGAAGATGACGCCGATTGATCTCCAACCGGCCTTCTCCATACGCAGCCAGCAGGCATTTGTGTGCGACGATATTGATCAGCCTCGGCACACCATGGCAGATACGGTGGATCTGCCGCGTCAAACCGGCGTCGAAGAGCCTCGGGCCCTTGAAACCGGCCACGGCGAGCCGATGCATCAGGTAACCCGAGGTGGCCTTTATGTCCATCGGTGCGAGCTGGTAAGAAAACGTGATTCTCTGGCGAAGCTGACGCACCGAGGGCCTGGCAAGATTCACATCAAGCTCTGGCTGACCGAACAACACCACATGCAGTAACTTGCTCTTCTCGGTCTCGAGATTCGTAAGCAGCCTTATCGCCTCCAGACAGTCCTCCGGCAGGGCCTGGGCCTCATCCACGATCAGAACCACCTGACGCCCGGCCGATTTTTCCTCCACCAGGCGATCGTTGATCATCTGCATCACCCGATGTTGCCCCATGTTGCGGTGATAGCTGATACCAAGTTCGTCGGCGAGTGCGAAACGCAGAGCCGGTGGCGTAAGCGCCGGGTTCGGAATATAGGCGGAGACAAAACGTGCGTCCGCACTCAGTTCGCGCAGCAGCTTCCGGCAGAGCAGGGTCTTGCCGGTACCTACCTCACCGGTGACTTTGATGAAGCCCTCGCCCATCTGCAACGCAACCAGAAGGGTATTCAACGCTTCCTGATGTGAAGGGTTGTTGTAATAGAACGCCGTGTCCGGCGTCAGACTGAAGGGCGCTTCTGCCAGCCTAAAAAACTGCAGATACATCAGCGCCCCTCCGCTTTGCTGCCAAACACTTCGCTTCTTCCACCGTAATGAAAGCCCCGGTCAAGCCGTTCGATTGCGGTTGCAGACTGCGCAATGGGCTCCGCCCAGGCTCCCGGACCATCGACGACCAGGGGTTTGAGCAGGATAACCAGCTCGCTCTTTCGCGATGTCTGTTTGGTCTGCCTGAAGGTCGCGCCAAAGAACGGAATGTCGCCCAGGAGCGGAGGTGCGGCGATGTCCTCGGCCACGGTTTCCTGCATCAGGCCACCGATAACCACGATCTGACCACTGACCGCGTACACAATGCTATCCGACTCACGAACGGTCGACTGAGCAGTCGGAATACTCTGCTCCTCGCCGTTGATCGAGAAGACCTTGGTCTGGTCTTGCACATCACTGATCGACGGGTGGACATGTAACGTAATCCCACCGCGGTTATCTATCTGCGGCGTGACATCCAGTGCAATACCCGAGAAGAAGGGTGTCAGGGTAACGTCGGGCGACACCAGGGGATTGTCTCCTGTTGTCGCCGTAGTCGACACATCCGTTATGAAGTACTCATCCTGACCGACCTTGATCACGGCCTTTTGGTTGTTGACGGTCGAAACGCGCGGACTCGACAGAATCTGCACATTGCCCTGCGTCTCAAGCAATTCGATCAGGGCGGAAAAACTGCCGGTTTCTATTGCCATGGAAAATATGCCGCCGGCGACACCCGAATCGTCGTTCCTCGAAGAAAGCAAGGCCCCCCTCTGACCGAAGGTGATGGTATCACCGCCGGAGCTGGCCACTTTCGACCAGTTGATACCCGACTCGAAGCCATCCTTGAGGATGACCTCCATGATCTTTGCCTCGAGAATCACCTGCCGCTGCAAAGTGGACTGGGTCGCGCGCAGGAAGCCCTCGACCTCCCGCAATTCGTTGGGCATGGCCCTTACGACGACCACGCCGGTCTG
>CAZCDY010000005.1:20408-41320 GCA_964497145.1 uncultured Gammaproteobacteria bacterium | reverse complement strand
GATCAGGGTCTCCAGCGCCGTCCGCAGTTCGCCCCAGAAATTCGCATCGCTCTCCGAAACCACTGCGGACGCGGGCACAGACTCAGAGGATGACCTCGAACCGGAGAAGGTGCCACTGTCACTATTTCCACCCGTACTGCTCACCTGACCCGCACTCACCCGCATTTCCGTAGTGCCGGTGCGCTTCATATTCAGATAGTTGACCTGAAAGATCCGTGTCTGCATACGCACCGGCAACACCTGAAAACCGCTTGCCGTCTGGTTGTACTCGTAACCATAGACATCACGCATCACCGCCATCACTTCCGGGATGGTGACATTCTTCAGCACCAGCGATACATCACCTCCCACCTCGGGGTGAACAACCATGTTGTAACTCGTGCCCTCCACCAGACTCATAAAGAAGTCGCGCGTGGCGAGGCCGTTGACATTGACGTCGAAACGACGGTCGCCCGGTGCTGCGCTTCCCCCGCCGAGCTGAATATTCATTGCCGGCATCAGCGATGCAGACACCTCTGGAGGCGGCGCGGCACGACGCGTGCGGGCATCTGTGCCCGCCTGATCCAAGGCCTGCTTCATTTGACCGATCGTGGTGGGGTCCTTCGGTGCCACTGTCTGGCATCCAGTTGCCACGACGATTAACAGGGTAAAAAGAAGCCGCTTCATTTGCGATCACCTCTGAACTTCGCCGGTGACTTCACATCGGGCACCATTGATGCCAGTTCGATCGTTTCGCCATCAAGCTGCAAAATCACTTTGTTGTTGGCGATTTCCAAGACCTCAGCCCCGGAAACCTCGTCGCCGACCACGACGCGCTGACCACTGATCACGGCACTGCGTTTGCCGGCAACGCTGAAGACGCCCTGAAGCTTCAATGCCTGTACCGGCTGCTGTTCCGTCTGCGGCTGTGTTTCAACCGATGCCCGCCAACCTTTCGGACGTGTGGGGTCAAGCAAATTGTCCTGGGATGCGCTCGAGATCTGCCCTGTCATACCCAGTACGCCGAAGGCAACCACCAGCACTCGAGCCAGGTAACTCACATCAGACACCGATCCAGTCCTCCGAGAGACTCAAGGTATGCAGCTCCAGGCGCACCACACTTTCCGGAAAATCCAGAACCTCGTAACTCACACTGTCCCAAAAGAACCGCCAGGGCAGACTCTCCAGTGATTCCAGGTAGCGCAGCGTTGCCAGGTAGCTACCGGAAAACTCGATGGCAAAGCCATGCCGGTGAAGTCCCACTTCCGATACCTGCTGCACGCCCTCCTCGGAATCCCGACCCAGGAGCGGCCTGACATCCAGTGTCTGCAGGCGCAGCAAGGTAAGCTGCTTCTCCTGCACCAGAAGTTGCTCAAGGAAACGCGCCATATCCTGTGGAGAAATCAGTTCGCCGGTGACCTCCTGCAGACGTGACTGCAGCCTCTCCATTTCATCACTGGCGCCCTGGATCTGTTCGCGCAATTTTATATTCGGGTCATTCTGAACACGGCTGGAAAGGGTGTTCAATTCTGTATTCACCCGAACAATGGCGCTATTGTCCTGCGCCATGGCATGGTTGAGCTGTTCCATTTTCTGAAACTGGCGATCGAGTATCAGAAAGTCGGCAAGCTGGTAAGACACCGCAAATATCGCGACCAGAATCAAAATTCGCTCGCGTGAACTCAATCTGGAAAACTTTTCCAGTAGCTGCCGCCATTTAGCCTGCATCATCGACCTCCTCCGTCTGCGCACTACGCAGTTCGAAGTCGACCACCGCCCCGGCATCCAGCTCCTTGCGCTCGAACGATACCTTGCGGAAAGTACGCCCGGCGAAAACCTGCTCCTTCGCGAGCGTCTGCAACAAGCGCGGCACCAGCTCAGGCTCGGTAGCCTGCCCCCTCAACAACATCTCTTCACCACCGGCAGACAGGGCAACGTTATTGAACCAGAGCCCATCGAGCGTATTCCTTGCCAGACCGCTGAAGTAGGCCGAGAAGCCACCGCTCCCGGTCCCTGCGTGGCCTGCGACCGCCACCAGGTTTCTATTCAGCTTGTCGTTGACCCGACGAATGCGCTCCAGCTCTGCAGTGAGAAAGGGATCGGGCTCGGCTCTGGTCAAGGTTGTTTCAAACTTCGCCAGCTGCGCTTCGCGATTACGCAGATTTTCAGCGACCCGGGCCCTGTCTGCCGACACCCCGTACAGATAGAACTCGCCGGTGACCGCCAGCATCAGAACCAGAAGGAATGTAGCCACACCGGTGAACAGCAACACCTTGGACCCCGCATTGGCGGCATCGACTGGATTAACCCCCCGATAGAGGTTGACCTGTTGAACTAGGCCGCCCATGGCAGTCTCCGCATGGCGGCGCCGACCGCAGTAACACCACGACCCAGCTCACCGATATCCACGCCGGCTGCAGTATCCAGACCGGAAATGCTGAAACGCTCCGTTTGCACCGTGAGGAATGCGCGGGCGACCTTGCTGAAAACGTCGAACAGGATATCGTCACTCACAATGACCGAAAGCTGGTCAGCCGCCCCGAGGGCGTACTGACTCTCGAAATAGTCCAGTGAACGCTGTACTTCAAGCGCCAGATTCTCCATTTGTGCCTGCAACAGCTCCGCATCGGCACCGACGTCAAAATCCTGCAACACACGGCGGCTCAGATAGACCTGGGGACCGTCCGCAATCTCTATGATCGTCTGACCTGGCTGCAATTGCAGGTAGGCTCGTGCCCGCCCCGGTTGGTCCAGATGCAGCGAGAGGTTTCGGATTGCCATCTCAGCGATATCGATAGCCTCTATTTCGAGGCCGGATTCAACCAGGAGCCTGCCCAGTTCGTCGACCTCGTGGGACTTGGCGACTACGGCATAGACCAGTTCAGGCGCGCCAGGACGCCGACTGGCGGGCAGTCCGAAGACATCGATGACAGCCTCTTCTACGGGGAAATCGATCAGGTCCTTGACGCGCCAGCGCATCGCTTCGCGCAGTTCTTCCGGCTCCAGCTCCGGTGCCTCGAGTTGTACCAGGGAATAGGCTGAATTTGGCAGTGTCGCCACCACGGGAAGACCGCGTGCATCCAGGTCGCGCACCACCTGTCTGAGCGCCGAGAGCCTATCGCTGCCCAACGGGCACCAGCGCACACCTGTGAGCACCGGTCGGCCGGTTGTGGTTTGGTCGATAATCGCCAGTGCACAGCCGTCGTCATACATCTCAAGGCCGAGAACGCATGAGGAATGTGACGATTTTTTTAGCCAGCTGAACAAAAACCACTCTCCACTCGAAAACCTCCGGCACATGGGCCTTCGGGGGAAGATAGCGGCTGTTAGGTATTTGACTTAAGGAAAATATTTCACCCGAAAACGGGTGCGGCGGCACAGATCCAGGCACTCGGCGGACTTATCCGAGCTGGTATGGGACTTCCTGTTCAAGGCCCAGCATCTGGGCCCCGAATTGCAAAGCCTGATCGGCAAAATCGTCGAGACGGCGCCATCGCCCGTCGACGTCCATGACCTCATCCATCACGCTATTGATGACTCGCAACGCATGCCCAGCGCCAACGCGCCCAGCGGGTGGCGGCAGCTCTGAAACAACATACATCTGTGGCTCCGCCTCGCCTTCTTTGACGAACGCCGCAACGAACTGGTAAGCGTGACCATCGGCGCTCTCGATATCCCCGAGCAGCGTAACCGCGTAATCCCCGTACTGGTAACGCCGCAGGGGAATCGCGGTCGCGATTTTGGGATAGGCATTCATGAGTTCAACATCGAAGCTAGCCTTATTTCTCCGACCCTTCCTGCTCACTGAACCGGGTGCTACCGATCCGCAAGACCAGCACCGCCAGGCAAAGGATCAAAATTGCACCGGTGAGGGTTATCATGTGGGTGTCGGACATCGTCTTGATATCGATCGCCAGCACTCGCGTCAGTGCTGTTACGGCGATATAGATCAGATAACGCACCGGCAGGCGTTTGGTCTGAAAATAGATGCCGACCATAGCGCCCAGTTCGAGATATATAAACAGCAGCAAGACGTCTTTGATCTTAGGGCCACCGTGCGAAATGATCTCGATGACTTCAACCCAGGAGGCCCAGAGGATGGCCGCACCGATCACGAACAGCCCGAAAAGATGGAACGCCTCAAACAACCTGTTGCCCAGATCAATGAGCTTCTTGTCGAGCAGATGCTCTCGCATGTTGTCGTACCCGGGGAAACCAACCTGATGCAGAGATTAACCAAGCCTTTTGGATGGTGCAAAATTTTGCTCACCGCGCTGGTGCTTTTGCCATCCCTCGCAGCCAACGCCGATAGCAACCCCCTGACGGCCGACAATGGACTGCGTGAATGCATCGCCCGGGCCAGGGACGCCGGCTCGATCGCAGGTTGTGAAATTCAGGAACAGGCGGCCTTGAAGACACGTATCGAGCACCTGTCAACATCGATCCGGACGCGCCTGGACAATCCTCAGCGATTGATCTTTGAGCGCAGTGCCAAGGCATGGCAGGCCTTTTTTGAACACGAGGTCGCAATGCTGGAACTCAGCCTGAAGCTGCGAAAAGACGGTCTGGGACCCAAGCTCCGCCCCGGCGCTGTCAGCCTGCTGTATGAGCAGCGTGAACGGCAGTTGCGCGAGCATCTGCACAATATCTCTCTTGCGGGGCGGGCTGTTAAAGATTCTGAGCGCTAGGCAATCCGCGAGCGGTGCGCGGTTTAAACGGCTCGGCGCAGGCGTCCCGCTGTTGTAAACTCATGCCGTTATCAACAACGGAATCAATTAGCTGCAATGCCTTACTTCGTTTACTACGTCACGCAGCACGCTGACAGCAACAGAAAATCGCTCGAACACCTCGAGACTCTCGACAATTTCAAGGCAGCGCGCAGCCTGGCACGCGAAAAGCGCGCGGAGCTGAAGGCCAAAGACAGCGCGAGTGACTGCCGCCTGATCTTTGCCAAGAACCAGACCGAAGCGGAAAAGTTGCTCAGCACGCCCCGTGACGAACGCGTGGTTGGCGAAGACTGAATTTTCTCGACAGGGCTATTCAGCCAGCCACAGCCGCAGTCTCATACCCAGTTCAGTGGCGTAACCCATGCCCGCGTGACTGATATTGCCTGACGTATTGACAACAAAGGTCGCAGGGACACCGCTGACGCCCCAGCTACGGGCGATCTCACCGTCCTCATCCATCAGGACCGGCATACTCAGGCCCTCCTCGTGCAGGTAGGCGTTGACCTCATCCGCTGAGCCCGAGGTGGTCGCGACAGTCATAACAGGCATGTCGGCCGCGATACTGGCGATACTGCCCTGTTCGAGCCGGCAGACTGGGCACCAGCTGGCCCAGAAATGCACCAAAAACGGGCCCTCGGCCGCATCAAGCTGGTAGGGACTACCATCGACGAGATGGCCCACCAAGGGCGGAGCAGGTCCCTCGACAAGATCGCGTGCCTGCCACCATTGAATGGCGGCCAGAACCAGCAAAAAAAGCACGATATCTCGTAGCCAGCGAGCCCAACGCGGACGCCTGGAGGAACCTTCGGTAGCCCGAACCCGTTTTGTCATAAGATAACAGTTCCTGCCTGACGAACAGCCTGCGTCAATGACCGCCTGGGCCGGCAGAAGATTTCATTGGCATCGGGAGCGCGGGAACGGCAGCGACGCAACACCCGCAGGCTGACGATCAAAATCCAGGATTGCCGGCTATTAGATCGGGAGGATCAGCGGAATGCCAACTGCTCACTGCTTTTCATGGCATTGTAGAAGCGAATAACCTTGCGCACGTAGCCCTGTGTTTCCTTGTAAGGCGGGATCTTGTTGCCATAGCGAATCACCGCGTTCTCCCCCGCATTGTAGGCGGCCAGCGCGAGTTGCAGGTCATTGTCGAACATCTCCAGCAGGTCACGCAGGTATTCACTGCCGCCGCGCAGATTCTGCGCTGGATCGTTGCGATCGGTGACACCGTAGCGGGCCGCCGTCCCCGGCATCAATTGCATCAGGCCCACAGCCCCCTTCGACGAAACCGCATCACTGAGATAGGCAGACTCGGCACGCACCACGGCATGAATCAGGGCCGGTCGCAACTGGCTTGCAGTGGCTGCACGATCGATGAGTGGGGCAAGTTCGTCACGGCGTTTGTGCATGCGGGCCAACGAAGCCCCAGGTTTCGCCCGCGGTTTCATACCCCCAACTGCCCCACCAGTCGATATCCGGTAACGCTGCATCAGTTTCAGGCCGGGCATCGGTTTGTCGGTCAGGTGAATATGGCCACGCGCATCGCGATACTTGTAAACATCCGCCAGCACCACAGACGGCAGCGTGAAACCGCACGCCAGACAGGCCAGTAATGTCTTGATCACAAAATTCATGCAGGGCTCCTGCCGCAGATTGTAGCACTGCACCCTCTTCGTACGTGAGGAGGGTCGCCGATGCCGCACCTTGATAGGCCCTTTAGCGGCTTATCGAGGCCCATACTTTAGGTGCCTTTTTGCCAAATCAGGGTGCGATTGTTGACAGGCATCTCAATATCCTCAGTCAGCACCATGCCGGCGCCGGCCGCCAGCCGGTTCAACCAGGCACGATCACGGATACCCATTGCGGGGTCGCGCTGTTGCAGCCATGCATGGAATCGCTCGTTGCTTGGCGAGGAGAAACGGCCATCATAATTGAACGGACCGTACAGCAGGAATAACCCACCCGGGGCCAGAACCTCTCCAGCCCCGGCAAACATGGCCTCGACCGCCTCAATTGACATGATGTGCGCAGTATTGGCACTGAAAACGGCATCATACCGTTCGACCGGCCAGCGGTCAGTCAAGACATCCAGACTGACCGGCGCCTCCACGTTCGCAAGCCCCGCCTCACCCAACCATGCGAGTATGCCAGGGTGGTTTTCTGCCCGGTCGCTGGTCTGCCAGGAAAGGTGCGGCAGATCCGGGGCAAAGTAGATAGCATGCTGCCCGGTCCCACTGCCGATTTCCAGCAACCGCTTGCAGTCGTTCAGACGTGACCGGAGCACCTCAGAGATCGGCGCACGATTCTCCACGCAGGATTCGGCGAAGGGTTTTTCCATTGTTCAGGCTCCGCGCATTTGAGCCGTTGGCAAAAACAGTACGAAATCAGAAATAACGAGGCGAAATCCCAATATCGGAGCGGCACAAGGCACGTTCAGGCGCCGCAGCACTTCTTGTATTTCTTGCCGCTGCCGCATGGGCAGGGGTCGTTGCGCCCCACCCTGGGTGATTCATGACGAAGCGTCTGCGGTTTCGGCACTTTACCATCGACGTAGTACCAGCGACCGTCGTCGAACCGAAAGCGGCTGCGTTCATGGTGCCGCTTGGGCGCACCCCGCTCGTTGAAGCTGGCAATAAACTCGACCCAGCCTTCCTCATCACCCGGCTGACCGGCCTCGGTGGAGACGATCTGAAGACCCGACCATTCGGCATGCGCAGACCATCGCTGCGTGGCATCACGGTCCCAGTCTGCCCTGTGAGCCGGATGCAGGGTGTCGCCCAGATAGTCGATCTCCTGCGCCACATAGGCACTGTAGCGGGAACGCATCAGGACCTCTGCCGTCGGCGGAATCTCGGTGCCATTGATGTAGGGGGCACAGCAACTGCTATAGGGTCGGCCGGAGCCACAGTGACATGACTTCATACGGTAAATTTCCACCGGAAAACAAAATTCGCGGCGATTTTAGCGCGTTGTGGGAAAAATCGCCTTAACGGCCGAATCACCGATAAACCCAGCGAGAAAATGCGGCCTTGAGACCAGCGGACACGGACGCAGCCCGGGCTCGCGGGCATGATGGAGTACCCGCGAAAACGGGGCAGTCAGACCAACCAGAACAGGACCGATGTGATCACGAGCATGGTGACCGCTTCGAACAACATGCCGGACAGGGAGATACTCGGCGGCGGGGATTGCAACTCCGATTTCGCGGACTCGTACTGCATTGCGCTACCTTCTGATAAACTGCATGACAATGTATGTACATTTTATATACGCATCATCGGCCGATTTCAATGCCTAAAGAAAAAATCATCAATTTCCGCATCGATGCCGACCTGAAGAATCGGGCCAGGAAACTGGCCGAGTCGGATGGCCGCAGCCTGTCCAACTGGATCACCCTGTTGATCGAGCGGGAATTGAAGCGGAACAAAAAAAAGAACTGAGTCCGGCGGGAACGGCATGACGGCAGACCAGGCTTTCGCCTGCTGCGGCTAGAGCCCCAGGGCCTCCCAACGCTTTATGATCCGTTTCGCCGATATCGGATGGGCGGTTTTCAGGCCCTGGGCAAACAGTGAAACCCTGAACTCCTCCAGCATCCAGCGTATTTCCTCCAGACGCGGATCGAAGCCACCCCGGCTTCGAACCTGCTGTTCACGCGCAAGCCAGTCGTTCTGCAACCCGCTCATCTCGTGCATGAGTTGCAGATCCCTTGGCGCGGCTGTCTTGAGTTTATCCAGGCGCATACCAAGGGCCCTGAGGTAACGTGGAAAATGCAATAACCGGGCCGGGGCGGTCTGCATCAGGAAACCCCGGTGGATCAGACGATCAAGCTGGGCCTGCATGTCGCGCAAGGAGCTCGCCCAGTTTGGCTGCGTGGTAGCTGTAAGGGAGGCACGGACCCGATGCGCCGTGGCGAGGATCTCGCCCACGAGTTTCGAGATCTCCATGAGCGCAGACCCCAGGCGCGGCCTGCCCTGCTCACGACAGGCCTCGAACGCGGCACGATCACGTACCGACCAGGGCTCCTGCAAAAAGGCCCGGTCGAACGCCAGCGCCAGCAGTTCATCGAACAGATCGGCGGCAGTTGCGGCATCGGGATCCGGGTTCGGTGGTACCTTGGCATACTGCAGACGCATCTCCTGCAAACCACGAACATTCTTTTTGAGATTGCGTGCGGTTTTTGCCTCGCGCAACAGCAACAGTCTGCGCACGCCTGCGCGATGCGCCATTTGCGCGGCCTCCAAGCTGTCCAGTACGCGAAGCTCGGCATGATCCCCGGCATCGACCAGCGACGGATATGCACGGACCTCCATCTGACCCACCCGCTGTGTCACCTGCGGGGCCAGCTCGCCGCAGGTCCAGTCCACCAGCCGCTGATCTCCGCTATCCTGGCGCGCCCCACCTCGCATGGGCATCGCGCGGGTCCTGCCGGCAAACTCCTTCTGCAAGCGGTCCAGTTCGCACGACGCGGCAAGTTCGGTACGCCCGTCGTCATCCAGCAGCCGGATCTTCAGCCTGAGATGGTCGGGCAACTGCTGCGGTTGCCAGGCATCTTCCGGAATGTGGATGCCGGTCAGTTTTTTCAGCACCGCCCCGAGAACCTGGACCAGGGGCGCGTCTGAGACCGGCATTGCCGCGAGACAGCGCTCTGCATAGTCGGGGACCGGCACCAATTGACGGCGCAGCGACTTGGGCAGGCTTTTCAACAACAGCGTCACTTTCTCACGCAGCAGTCCGGGCACGATGCGGTCAACCAGCCCGGGGGACAGCTGGCCCAGCACAGAAACCGGAACCTGCAGGGTCACGCCATCGGCGGCCTCGCCGGGCGCAAAATGATACCGCAGCGGCAGTCGGGTCCCCTGCACATCGAGGTGATCCGGAAATTGTGCCATCCATCCGGTATCGAGGTCGGCCGGTTGCAGATCCTGCATGCGCATATGCAGCACCTTGGCACGATCGGGTGGCAGGTGGCGCAGCCAAGACTCCAGTTGCGCGACACTGTAGACATCGGCCGGTACTCGATTGGCGTAGAAACCGTAGATCACCTCTTCGTCCACCAGGATATCGCGGCGACGGGACTTGGCCTCCATATCCCTGAGCTCGGCAATCAGCTCGCGATTGTGACGCCAGAATGGCGCCCGTGTGTTCATGTCGCCCTCGGTCAGACCGTGACGTATGAAAATCGCATGCGACTCCTCCGGATCAATGGGGCCATAGTTGACCTTGCGCCGCGGCACGATGGGCAGCCCGAACAGCGTGACTTTCTCATCCGCGGCCACCTGCCCACGCCGCCCCTGCCAGCGCGGCGACGAGTAACTGCGTTTGAGCAGATGGCCGGCCACCGGCTCGACCCACTCCGGCTCGATCGCGGCCACACCGCGCGCATACAGGCGTGTGGTCTCGACCAATTCGGCCGCCATCAACCACTTCGGCTGTTTCGCGAACACCCCGGAACCGGGGAAGACAAAGAAATGGCGGTTTCGTGCACCGAGAAAGTCCCGCGCCTTGCCCTGGGTGCGCATGCCGACATGACTGAGCAAGCCAGTCAACAACGCCCGATGCAGGGTCGCATAGTCGGCGTCCTCTTGATTGTCGCGGTAGCCCAACTCATGCATCTGCACCCGCAGCTGTACCTGCACATCGTGCCATTCACGCACCCGTGTCGGTGACAGGAAATACTGACGACACAGACGCTCGAACTTGCGCCGCGTGAGATGCCTGCGATTTTCCTCCAGGAAGGCCCAGAGTTTGAGATAGGCACTGAAATCCGAACGTTCATCGGCAAACAGCGCATGCGCCTCATCCGCCTCCTGACGTTTTTCAGCAGGTCGCTCACGAGGATCCTGTACCGACAGCGCCGCGGCAATCACAAGCACCTCGCGCAGGCAGGCCGTCTTCGCGGCCGCGATAAGCATCCGGCCGATGCGCGGGTCGACCGGCAGCCGTGACAGTCTGTGGCCGAGCCCGGTCACCTTGCGCCCGCTGTCCACGGCAGCAAGCTCTTCGAGCAGTTTGTAGCCATCGCGGATCAGGCGCTCGTCCGGTGGGTCCACGAAAGGGAAAGTGGCCACATCACCGAAGCCCAGTGTCGCCGTCTGCAGGATCACCGCTGCCAGATTGGTGCGCTGGATCTCCGGTTCGGTATAAGCGGGCCGCGCGTTGAAATCGTCCTCGTCATACAGACGGATGCAGATGCCATCGGCCAGCCGCCCGCAGCGTCCCTTGCGCTGGTCCGCGCTGGCACGCGAGATGCGCTCCACCGGCAGGCGCTGAATCTTGCTGCGCGCACTGTAACGGCTGACACGGGCGAATCCCGCATCGATCACATAGCGAATCCCCGGCACTGTAAGCGATGTCTCGGCGACGTTGGTCGCCAGCACGATATGGCGGCGTCCGCTGGGAGAAAATACGCGCGCCTGTTCGGTCGGACTCAGGCGCGCATATAAAGGTATGACCTCACTGTGCAGCATCCGATGCTTACGCAAGGTCTCCGCCGTTTCACGGATCTCACGCTCGCCGGACAAAAAAATCAGGATGTCACCATTGCCTTCCAGCGACAATTCATCGATCGCATCGACAATCGCCTGTTGCATGGATTCGTCACGCTCACCTGAACCGGCTTCCTCCGGTGGCCGGTAACGCACTTCGACCGGAAAGGTTCTTCCCGACACCTCGATGACCGGGGCGTCACGGAAATGCCGGGAAAAGCGGGCTGGATCAATAGTTGCAGAGGTAATGATCAGCTTGAGGTCCGGCCGCCGCGGCAACAGCCGATGCAGATACCCAAGCAGAAAATCGATATTCAGACTGCGCTCGTGCGCCTCATCAATAATCAAGGTGTCGTATTCTGTGAGATCACGGTCGCTGCGAACCTCCGCCAGCAGCATCCCATCCGTCAACAGTTTGACATGAGTCGCATCACCGACCCGATCACGAAAACGCACCTTATAGCCAACACAGCCACCCACCTCCTCGCTGAGTTCTGTCGCGATACGCGAGGCCAGGCTGCGGGCGGCAATTCGGCGTGGCTGGGTGTGGCCGATTCTGCCGTATATGCCGCGGCCGATATCCAGGCAGATCTTCGGCAACTGTGTGGACTTGCCGGAACCGGTCTCACCACACAGAACCAGCACCTGATTCGATCGGACCAGCTCGCGGATCTCTTCGAGACGATCGACAATCGGAAGGTCTTCAGGGAAACGCGGGCTTGGCAGGGACGCCGCCCGTTGCGCCGCCAGGGCAACGGAGCGCTGAATCTCCTGTTCGAGTTGCTGCCACTCAGGGTCATCCGGCCCGCTCTCGAGCAGGCGCTCCGCCTTGCGGCGCAGCCGGCGGCGATCTCGCAGCAGGCAGGCATCGATCTTTTCGTATAAGGCAGACAAGGCGGGCGCGACTTCGATTCGGAAAGCGCGGATTATATCGTTACTGCTGCCACCTTCGCTCGCAGTGCCCCAGCAGGTGCGTGAGGACAAAACCTCGCCGATTGTCAGCGATCACCCAGTCGACCGCCTGCCGTCAGCTCAGCCGGACAGGCCTGCGTCGACGACAGGCCGTACCAGGCAGCGGCTTCATCGGCATCCGTGGGCACGCCAAGGCCAAGTTCATACATCAGGGCCAATTCGTATTGCGCTTCAGGCTGACCTTGCTCTGCGGCAAAGCGATACCAACGGGCTGCATGAAGGTAGTCCCTTTCGACACCCAGCCCGTTGCGGTAGGCATAAGCGAGGAACAGACCTGCCTCGGCTTCACCCTGCTCCGCCAATGGTCTCCATACTGCCACGGCCGCGGCGCGCTCACCGTCACGCCAGAGATCGATACCCGTTTGTAAGGAGGTGGCACCGGCGGGCCAGGCCAGTACGACGGTCAGCATGCAAGTCACGACTCGCGACAACATAAGAACCTCCATCCCATCGCGCGAACAAGGCGCACCAACATTAAAGAATCTTAGTCTCCCGCCAATAAAGTGCTTAGCGAAAGGACGAACGCGCATTCCACCCTAGACTACGTGGGGTTCTGAAAAATAAGCAAGAATTAACGTGCAGGATAAACCGAAACTCACTACGAGCAATCCGTTGACACGACGCTACGACGTAAAACTGATTACGTCGCTCGGCTTTGCTCTGGTTATTGGAATCCTTCTGATTTCGATCGTCGGCAGCTACCACACGACCAACAGTCACAACCAGTTACTGTCCCAACTCGTGCGTGCCGCCGGCACCAAGACCGTGCTCGCCTACACCATGCGCGAGGCAATCCGCGAACGTATCGACAGTCTGCGTGCCATGGCCACCCAGACCGACCCATTCGAGCGCGATGAAGAAAAAATGCGGCTGTTCGGCCATGCCAGCAAATACTCACGTGCCCGCACCACCCTGATACAACACCTGAGGACCGACGCCGAACGTGAGATTTTCCGGCAGCTGGATGCAAGCGCACGTAGCGTCGGGAAACCGAACACGCGAGCCTTGCGCGCCCTGTTTGATGAGATAAGTCCACCGAACGAGATAAATTCCGCGGTGCAGGCCTCGATAGATGGTCACCTGACATTGCTGCGTCATCTCGACCAGATGGTGAGAACCATCCATCAGACAACCCAGAGTCGCATCCACGAAGCTGGCGACGCCTTTCACGAGGAATTGATGGGGGCGGCCCTGCTCGGAATGATTGCATTTGCAATTGCCGTGGTCGCTGCCTCGCTGGTCGTGATAAACGCAGGGGCACGCAACCGCCAGCTGTCGCATCATGCGGCACATGATGTGCTGACAGGCCTGCTGAACCGGCAGGCATTCGAGATCTCACTGCGTCTCACACTCGAGCAGAGTGAGCAGGCACCGGATAGTCATGCAGTGATGTTTGTCGATCTTGATCGCTTCAAAGTGGTCAACGACACCTGCGGCCACCCTGCGGGCGACGCGCTGCTCAAAGAACTGTCGGACAAGCTCGCAGGAAGCCTGCGCAACTCGGATGTGCTCGCGAGGATCGGTGGTGACGAGTTCGGCGTACTCTTACGCTACACAGAACCCGATGACGCAGAACGGGTGGCGGAGAAAATTCGCCGCAGTGTCGAGAGCTTGGCGTTCCATTGGGAGGGCCAGACTTTCAAGATTGGCGCCAGCATCGGCCTGGTGCCCTTCGGCGGAGAAAAGGTATCCCTTGAGGAACTGCTCAGCACCGCCGACGCCTGCTGTTACTCGGCCAAGGAAGAGGGCCGCAACCGGGTCCACCACGCCACGAGCAATCCGGAGGTCGCCGAGCGACGCTCAGGCGAGATGCGTTGGGTTACACGAATATCTGACGCTATACAGAACGACCGTTTCATTCTATACGGGCAGATGATAAAGCCCCTCAATACCGCACTCGACGATGGCCGCCTGGCATTGGAAGTACTGCTGCGGATGAAGGACCAGGGTGGACTAGGCCTGATTCCACCGGGACAGTTTCTGCCCGCGGCTGAACGCTATGGCATTGTTCCCGATATCGACCGCTGGGTGGTACGCAACAGCCTGGAGTGGCTGGCAGGTCTGGGCCGAACCGCGGAGAACCTGAGAATCAGTATCAACATCTGTGGTCCCGCCGCCTCGGATCCACAGTTTCACGGCTACGTGCGCAACTGCATCGCTGAAACGGGTGTTCCACCCAGGTCATTGTGCTTCGAAATAACCGAATCGGTCGCAATTCGCAGCCTGGCCAATGCGGCGGCCCTGGTCGATGCGCTGGGTGACCTCGGCTGCCAATTCGCCCTGGATGATTTCGGCAGCGGGCTATCTTCATTCAACCAGCTGCGACATCTCAAGGTGGATTATCTGAAGATAGACGGCAGCTTCATACACAACATCGACCGCGACCCCATCAACCGTGCAATGGTCGAGTCCATCAACACCATCGGCAAGAAGCTGGGAAAACGCACGGTCGCCGAGTTTGTCGAAAACGAACGTATCAAGCGTATCCTGCAGGAGATCGATGTCGATTTCGCGCAAGGCTTCGGCCTGCACAAACCCGAACCACTGAGCGACATAAAGCGCACCATCGAACAGGCCCAGAACTCGGATTCGGCGCACCGTTCGATCGTCGCCTGACAAAACATTGGCGCAGGACACCCGGCTGTGCGCTGAAACACAGCCCGCCATTCTGACCCGCAATCAAGCTTTGACCATCGTTCCTGATGGCGCGAACCGCCCCTAATGCCCGGCACCTTTGAGCGCCGCCACCATCCCTTCGATGGTGTCCTTGGCATCGCCGAAGATCAACGAAGTATTGTCTTTGTAGAACAGCAGATTATCGACACCGGAATAACCCGGATTCATGGAACGCTTGAGGAAATAGACCTGTTTGGAACGTCCTGCCTCGAGTATCGGCATGCCATAGATAGGGCTTGAGGCATCGTCCTTGGCTGCCGGATTGACCACGTCGTTGGCACCCACCACCAGAGTCACATCGGTCGAGGCGAAATCGGGGTTGATCTCATCCATCTCCAGGACGTGATCGTAGGGGATGTCCGCCTCCGCCAAAAGCACATTCATATGCCCCGGCATACGGCCCGCCACCGGATGCACACCGAACTTGACCTCGACCCCGCGCGCCTCGAGCAGCTCCATCATCTCTTTCAGCGAATGCTGTGCCTGCGCCACCGCCATACCGTAACCCGGCACAACGATCACGCGATTGGCGTCTTCCATCCAGTACACGGCATCCTCGACCGAAGCCGAGCGGATACCCTTCTCCATCGCGGCGGCACCGGCACTCGGCGTATCGCTGCTCTCGCTGCCAAAACCGCCGAACACCACATTGATGATCGAGCGGTTCATCGCTTTACACATGATGTAAGACAGGATGGCACCGGAGAAACCGACCAAGGCGCCGACTATGATCAACAGGTTGTTCTGCAGGGTAAAGCCAGTCGCTGCAGCAGCCCAACCCGAATAGCTGTTGAGCATGGAGATGATCACCGGCATATCCGCACCGCCGATCGGAATGATCAGCGTCACGCCAAGCACCAGGGCCAGGACAATCATCAACGTCAGCGAAAAGATGCTGCCGCTCATGGCGAAATGCACGCCCAGTGCAATCGTCACGAGCGCAATCGCCGCATTGAGCTGGTGCTGCATCGCAAATTTCACCGGCCTGCCCGAGATCAGACCCTGCAACTTGCCGAAGGCAATCACGGAACCGGTGAAAGTGATGGCGCCGATGATCGCCCCCGCTGAGAGTTCCCCCATCAGCACGGCATTGAGTTGACCCGCCTGCATCTTGTTGAGGAAGGTCCCCACCGCAACCAGCACAGCGGCCAAACCGACAAAGCTGTGCAAAGCAGCCACCAGCTGCGGCATTGCCGTCATCTGGATGCGCATGGCCAGCACCACGCCGATAAGACCACCCACCACAACGCCCGAGATGATAAAGCCGTACGACTGCACCTCGCTGCCGAGCAGGGTGGCTACAACGGCCAGCGCCATACCGATCATGCCGAGGAAATTACCCCTGCGCGCGGTCGCCGGGTGGGTCAGCCCCTTCAGCGAAAAGATGAAGAGGACGGCCGAAACCAGGTAGGCCAGGGCCTGCGCATTGGCTGAAATCTGCATGCCTTAGGTCCTCACTTATTCTTCTTACGGAACATGGCGAGCATCCGGTTGGTCACCAGAAAGCCCCCAAACACGTTGATCGACGCCAGCATCACGGCAAGAAACCCGGTGATCTCCGCAAACGTACCTACCGAGTCCATCCCGGTAACCAACAGTGCGCCGACGATGACGATGCCGGAGATGGCGTTGGTCAGCGCAACCAGTGGCGTGTGCAACGATGGCGTTACACCCCAGATCACGAAGTAGCCGATGAAGCAGGCCAGGACGAATACATAGAGTGCGACCAGTGTGTCTGGCATTACCGTATCCTCAATACTTGTCTTTGTTGTCGATGCCGACCATCAAACGCTCAGACCGGTGGCCTGAGTTGCGCGTCACGGGTTATTTCATCCTCATCCAGTGCTTTCAGGGCGATACCCCCATCGGACCGGTCGAGCATGATATCGAGCAGGTTGGCTATGTTTTTGGCGTAGAAGGCGCTGGCATCCGACGGCATCATCGATGGGTAGTTGGTATGTCCCACCAGGATCACACCGTGCCTGACCACCACGTTGTCGGATTCGGTGAGCGGGCAGTTACCCCCGGTTGCAGCGGCCAGGTCAACGATGACCGAACCTGCGCGCATACGCTTGACCACCTCCTCGGTGATCAATACCGGCGCCGGCCGACACGGGATCAACGCCGTGGTCACGATCACGTGCGCCTTGGCCAGTTCATCCGCGAGCAGGGCCTGCTGTCTGGCCTTGCCCTCCTCCGAGAGCTCCTTCGCATAACCACCCTCGCCGGCACCACCCTCACCGATGTCCAGATTGATCGCCTTGGCCCCCAGCGATTCAATCTGTTCCCGTGTCTCCGGGCGCACGTCATAGGCATACACATCACCACCCAGGCGTCGCGCGGTCGCTATCGCCTGCAGCCCGGCGACACCCGCTCCCAAAATCACAACACGGGCCGGCTTGGCCGAACCTGCGGAGGTCATCATCAGCGGAATGAAGCGTCCGAACTGATTGGCCGCCTCGATCATCGCGCGGTAACCGGCAATATTGCTCTGCGATGAAAGCGCATCCATCGACTGGGCGCGTGAGATCCTCGGAATGCGCTCCATTGCAATCACCGTGATCTTGCGGGCATGCATGGCCGATACGACCGGGTCCTGCTCACAGGTCTCGCTGTGCCCGATAAATATCGCGCCGTCACGCATCTGTGCGACTTCATCCCCGGACGGCTTGCGCACCTTGGCCACGATGTCACAACCCAGCGCCCCAGCCGCATCGGTCAACTCTACACCGACCTCCCGGTAGGCCTCGTCGCTGTAGTACGCGTCCTCGCCCGCGCCCCGCTCCAACAATACCTGGAGACCGCCGCTGATCATCTTTCTGGCAATTTCGGGCGTGGTGGCAACCCGCGCCTCGCCATCGATTCGCTCTTTTGGAATCCCAACCTTCATAGTTTTTCTAAAAACCCGACAGGCAACTTCGAATAGCAGAGCATTATCTGCTGAATGGCTAATGTGGGTCAAAATCAATAGTCATTCTTTAACCCCTCAATCTGTAGGCCCGAGGGGGCTACCGATGAGGCGGATACAATGTCAGAACCCTTTACACTACATATCAGGCATTACATTAAATAACCATTTTAACCAACTGTATTTAAATGCATCTGTAAAACATGGCCCACAAACTGCTTGTAATATTTGCAAACAACAAGAATCGAAGAAAAACAAGAATCAAGAAGGATCCCTTCAGGGATTTTTTCAAAGCCGGCACCCGCCGGCTTTTGTTTTTTCCCGCACCACTGAATGGGCGGAATCGGTATCGTCGGCCAGGGCGGGCCATCCCGACCCACACCCCTTGGCGAACCGGCAAGAATCCAGGGGTCTAAAGCTTGGCCCCAGGTTCGCGTATAATGCGGGCGCTCTTAGGATCACACAGTGCAGCATCATGGACTCGGACCAAGCTTCCCGGAACACCCCCGCCCGCGTGCTCGTCACCGGAGGCGCCGGCTTTATCGGCGGCAATTTCATCCACCATCTGATGGCGGACAGCGACGCTGAAATCGCCAACCTGGACCTGCTGACCTATGCCGGTAACCGTGAGACGCTTGCGGCTATCGAGAGCCATCCGCGCTACCGCTTCGTGCAGGGTGACATCGCCGACCAGACTGTCGTGCAGCAACTGATCGAGAACTTTCGGCCTACCTCCATCGTCAACTTCGCTGCCGAAAGCCACGTCGACCGTTCGATCGATGGACCCGCCGACTTCATCCACACCAATATCGTCGGCACCTATAACCTGTTGGACCGCGCATTGGCCTATTGGCGCGGCCTGGATGATGTCGACAAGACCGCATTCCGTTTCCTGCACGTTTCCACCGACGAGGTCTATGGCTCACTCGGCGAGACCGGTGCTTTCACCGAGCAGACGCCTTATGCACCGAGTTCACCCTATTCCGCTTCCAAGGCCTCGTCCGACCACCTGGTGCAGGCCTGGCACCACACCTTTGGTCTGCCGACCCTGACCACCAACTGCTCCAACAACTACGGGCCTTATCAGTATCCGGAAAAGCTGATCCCGCTGATGATCCTCAATGCCCTGGCCGGCAAACCGCTGCCGATCTATGGCACCGGTAACAATGTGCGTGACTGGCTGTTTGTCGAAGACCATTGCCGCGCGATCTGGCACGTGGTCAACCACGGTACGCCGGGGCAGATGTACAACGTCGGTGGCAACAGTGAAAAGACCAACCTCGAGGTGGTGGATACGCTGTGTGCCCTGCTCGACGAACTGGTGCCGGATTCGGCACACAAGCCGCACGCCGAACTGAAAACCTTTGTCGCCGACCGCCCCGGGCACGACTGGCGCTATGCCATCGATGCCAGCAAGATCCGAGACCAACTCGGCTGGCAACCGCAGGAGAGCTTTGAATCGGGCATGCGCCGCACCGTGCAGTGGTATCTGGACAACCGCGACTGGTGCGACAGGGTGAAGGATGGCACCTACGAGGGCCAGCGTCTTGGTCTGAAGACGGCGGCAGAATAAGGAAGCATTATGAAAGGCATCATTCTCGCCGGCGGTTCCGGTACCCGCCTGCACCCGATTACGCGATCGATCAGCAAACAGCTGCTGCCGGTTTACGACAAGCCGATGATCTACTACCCCTTGTCGACACTGATGATGGCCGGTATCCGCGAGGTGCTGATCATCACCACGCCGCGCGACAACGACCTTTTCAGGGAACTGCTGGGTGACGGCAGCCAATGGGGCCTGGAGATCGAGTACGCAATCCAGGAATATCCGGGCGGGCTGGCGCAGGCGTTTCTGATTGGCCGTGATTTTGTCGGTAATCAGCCCTGTTGCCTGGTGCTGGGTGACAACATCTTTTTTGGCCAGGGCCTGATCAAACAACTGCGCCATGCGGCTGAGAAAAACTCAGGTGCCACCGTGTTCGGTTACTGGGTGCGCGATCCCGAGCGCTACGGGGTCGCGGAATTTGACGCTGACGGGCAGGTAATCAGCCTGGAAGAGAAACCCGCCGAGCCGAAATCGAACTATGCGGTCACCGGCCTGTATTTTTATGACAACAAGGTGTGCGATCTCGCCGCCGGCCTCAAGCCGTCGCCGCGCGGTGAGCTGGAGATAACCGACCTCAACAGTCTCTACCTGGATCGCGGTGAACTCGAGCTGATGCAGCTCGGGCGCGGTATGGCCTGGCTGGATACGGGCACCCATGATTCGCTGATGGAGGCAGCCGGCTTTGTCGAGACCATCGAAAAACGCCAGGGCCTCAAGGTGTGCTGCCCGGAAGAGATTGCCTGGCGCAATCACTGGATCGATGATGAGCAACTGCGCGAGCAGGCCGAGATGCTGAGCAAGAACGGCTACGGCCAGTACCTGTTTGAACTGCTTGATCACGGGAGCCCGGCATGAAGGTTACCGAACTGGCGATGCCGGGTCTCAAGCTGATCGAGCCGAGACGCTTCGGCGATGAACGTGGCTGGTTTTCGGAAGTCTGGCAGGACAAGCGATACCGCGAGGCAGGCATCAAAGAGACCTTCGTACAGGACAATCTGGCCATGTCAACCCGGGGTGTGCTGCGAGGCCTGCATGCACAGGAACCCCATGCGCAGGGCAAGCTGGTGCAGGTATTTCAAGGCGAGGTGTATGACGTCGCCGTCGATCTGCGCGTCGGCTCACCGACCTTCGGCCAGTGGCATGGCGTGGTCCTCAATGATGACAACGCCTTGCAATTCTACGTACCGCCGGGCTTTCTGCATGGCTATTATGTGATGAGCGAGCGTGCACTGTTCGGCTATAAGACCACCGATATATACAGTCCGGAAAGCGAGTTCAGCGTGCGCTGGGACGATCCGAGCATCGGCATTCAGTGGCCACTGGGAGGCACACCCACCCTCTCGGACAAGGACCTTGCAGCCCCCTTGCTGGCGGATGTCGCCAAGTCCCGCATGAGTAAATTCTGAGTCATGCGTATCCTGTTACTCGGCGCCTCAGGGCAGGTCGGATGGGAACTGGCCCGGACATTGTCTGTGCTCGGCGAGTTGGTGACGACCGAACGCAACACGGGTGGTGACCTGCAGCTAGACGGCGGCAACCTCGGGCAGCTGCAGGCCACG